>CAKSSR010000012.1 GCA_934489735.1 uncultured Eubacteriales bacterium
TATTTTAATAGTGGAATGTTATAGTCATGCGCTGCCTGTATTATCTCTTCCATCTTCTTTGTGTCCCTTTTCAATGTCGCTTCTAACATTTCTTCTGAATCTTTTATTAATTTTGCTACTTTTCCCACTGACTTGTCTTGTATTGCTTCATCAAACTTTAGCTGTAGCTCATGGTTAGGTATCCTTACCATCCCATTATGATAACTTAACAATCCATATATCGCCATTGCTGAAAATACTTGATTTTCATTTCCAAACGAAGTCTTTTCTGCGCTATATCCTTTTAGTACCATTTTTATAGGAATTCCTGCTATCATCTTTATAATATCATCCTTAATCCCATCTATATTCATATTGATATATCTCAAAATCCCATCAAATGCCCCCGTATTCGTCCAATAACTCTGACAACTGGCTTTATTTAATGCAAATGATACTGACCTTGGGTTATACAGGTTTATCCCATCGTGAGTTTTGTATCCATTATACCATTCCTTTAGTTCACTCATTGATATTTCATCTTGCTTTTTGCATAAGTTTCTTACTTCATCTTCAGTAAATCCAAAATATTTGTCATACGTTTTATCATTTAGCATCGTGCATTCGTCAAACATATTCAATGTCGATCCGTCAAAATACTTTGCCACCGGCAGTATTCCTGTCATATATACTAGATCTACATATTCTTCATCCTTTAATAATGTCATTAAAAATGTTAAGAATGAATCTTTTTCTTCCTTCGAAAATAAATCTTTGTTAAATATATAGTCCCATTCATCTATTATAAATATAAAGCCCTCTTCAGTTACATCATATACTTGTTGAAATATGTCACTCAGTATCATTTCTGGTAGTATTTCTACGTCCGGACACATATTTTTTAAATCCTCTTTGATAAATTTCTCTAATCTATCCATATATTCTTCATATGTGAAGTCATTTTTACTAGGGACCTTGCTAAAATTTATATAGATAACGTTATGCTTATTCAAATGTTCCAGATATGTTTTACTTTTACTTATCTCTAGCTTGTCAAATACATCCTTAAAATCTGTTCCTTTTGAATAATATGATGCTAGCATTAGTAGATTTGTTGTCTTCCCGAATCGTCTTGGTCTCGTTATGCATACATACTGCAATGCTGTTCCAACCAATTCATTTATTTTCTCTATCAATCCTGACTTATCTACGAAATATTTCCCCCTTGTTTGTTTTACGAACTGATTATTCTTTTTTATATTATTTAAAAAGTAACCCATTTTTGTTTCCTCCCAATCATTTTCTTTTTATAAATCTTCAATTTTTATTTTATGATTCTTATTTTTGCTGTCGTATACTATCCCCACGGCAAATTTTTCTCCAGTGCAGTCATCCAATGCTTCTATATACCTTCTTTCTCTTATCTGTCTTATTGCATCTTCCGGCGTCGAGTCTTTCTTTAGTTCCAATATGAATGCCGGTTGGGACCTGTCATATGGATGAAATACAAAGTCTGCCAGTCCTGCCCCTGCCCGTTCTTCTCTTTTTATATTGTAGTCGTCTCTTGCCAATAGGTAGACCAATGTCACCACGCATGATAACGAGTTCTCGTCGTTGTATTTTAATAGTGGAATGTTATAGTCATGCGCTGCCTGTATTATCTCTTCCATCTTCTTTGTGTCCCTTTTCAATGTCGCTTCTAACATTTCTTCTGAATCTTTTATTAATTTTGCTACTTTTCCCACTGACTTGTCTTGTATTGCTTCATCAAACTTTAGCTGTAGCTCATGGTTAGGTATCCTTACCATCCCATTATGATAACTTAACAATCCATATATCGCCATTGCTGAAAATACTTGATTTTCATTTCCAAACGAAGTCTTTTCTGCGCTATATCCTTTTAGTACCATTTTTATAGGAATTCCTGCTATCATCTTTATAATATCATCCTTAATCCCATCTATATTCATATTGATATATCTCAAAATCCCATCAAATGCCCCCGTATTCGTCCAATAACTCTGACAACTGGCTTTATTTAATGCAAATGATACTGACCTTGGGTTATACAGGTTTATCCCATCGTGAGTTTTGTATCCATTATACCATTCCTTTAGTTCACTCATTGATATTTCATCTTGCTTTTTGCATAAGTTTCTTACTTCATCTTCAGTAAATCCAAAATATTTGTCATACGTTTTATCATTTAGCATCGTGCATTCGTCAAACATATTCAATGTCGATCCGTCAAAATACTTTGCCACCGGCAGTATTCCTGTCATATATACTAGTTCTACATATGACTTTCCTTTTAACAACGTCATTAAAAATGTTAAAAATAAATCCCTTTCATCTTTTGTAAATAAATTTTTATTAAATATATAATCCCATTCATCTATTATAAATACAAAGCCTTCACTTTTCCTTTTAAATACTTGATCAAATATATCATATAGCTCCATTTGCGGTATTATTTTTAAATCGGGACACATTTCTTTCAAATCTTCCTTAATAAATACTTCAAATCTATCCATATATTCTTCATACGTGAAATTCTTCTTATTTGGCACTTCACTAAAATCAATATATATAACATTATGCTTATTCAAATGTTCTAGATATGTTTTACTTTTACTTATTTCTAACTTATCAAATACATCCTTAAAATCTACTCCTTTTGAATAATATGATGCTAACATCATTAAATTTGTTGACTTTCCGAACCTTCTTGGTCTTGTTATACAGACATATTGCGATGACATCCCAACTAATTTATTTATTTCCTCTATCAATCTTGACTTATCTACAAAATATTTCCCTTTTGTCTCTTTTGTAAATTGATTTATTTTATCTATACTATTCAAAAAATAACCCATTTTTGTTTCCTCCTAATCACTTTCTCTTTATAAATTCTCAATTTTTATTTTATGATTCTTATTTTTGCTGTCGTATACTATCCCCACGGCAAATTTTTCTCCCGTGCAGTCATCCAATGCTTCTATATACCTTCTTTCTCTTATCTGTCTTATTGCATCTTCCGGCGTCGAGTCTTTCTTTAGTTCCAATATGAATGCCGGTTGGGACCTGTCATATGGATGAAATACAAAGTCTGCCAGTCCTGCCCCTGCCCGTTCTTCTCTTTTTATATTGTAGTCGTCTCTTGCCAATAGGTAGACCAATGTCACCACGCATGATAACGAGTTCTCGTCGTTGTATTTTAATAGTGGAATGTTATAGTCATGCGCTGCCTGTATTATCTCTTCCATCTTCTTTGTGTCCCTTTTCAATGTTGCTTCTAACATTTCCTTTGAATTTCTTATTAATTTTGCTACTTCTCCTACTGATTTGTCTTGTATTGCTTCATCAAACTTTAGTTGTAGCTCATGGTTAGGTATCCTTACCATCCCATTATGATAGCTTAATAGTCCATATATCGCCATCGCTGAAAACACTTGATTCTCATTTCCAAACGAAGTCTTTTCTGCACTATATCCCTTCAGTACCATTTTTATTGGAATCCCTGCTATCATCTTTATAACATCATCTTTAATTCCATCTATATTCATGTTGATATATTCCAGAATCCCGTCAAACGCTCCCGTATTTGTCCAATAGCTTTGACATCTCGATCTACTCAATGCGAATGATACCGATCTTGGATTATACAAATCTGTCCCGTCATATGTCTTATATGCATTGTACCATTCTTTCAGTTCACTCATTGATACTTTATCTTGCCTTTTGCATAATTCTTTCACTTCATCTTCTGTAAATCCAAAGTACTTATCATATGTTTCATCATTCAGCATCGTATATTCGTCAAACATATTTAATGTCGATCCTTCAAAATACTTTGCCACTGGTAGTATTCCTGTCATATATGTTAACTTAACATATGGCTTGTTCTTTAATAAATCCATCAAAAAATCCAAAAATGATTCCCTTTCATCTTCCGAAAATAAACCTTTGTTAAATATATAATCCCATTCATCTATTATAAATATAAAGCCTTCTTCAGTTTTATCATATACTTGTTGAAATATGTCACACAATATCATTTCTGGCAATATTTCTATATCTGGGCACAAGTCCTTTAAATCTTTTCTAATCAATTTTCGATATCTGTTTATATACTCTTCATACGTAAAGTCTTTATTCTCAGGCTTTTCACTAAAATTTATATATATCACGTTATGCTTATTCAAATGTTTTAGATATGTCTTACTTTTACTTATCTCCAATTTGTCAAACAAATGCTTAAAGTCTGCCCCTTTTGAATAATATGATGCCAACATTAATAGATTTGTTGTCTTTCCGAATCGTCTTGGTTTTGTTATACATATACATCTGTTCCCCTTTCTTATACGATTATTGATCTTTTCAATTAGCATACTTTTATCTACAAAAAAATCTTCCCCTTCTATTAATTCAAAGTCATTTCCTTTAAAATTCTTATTCAAAAAGTAACTCATTTTTGTTTCCTCCCAATTATTTTCTTATAGTTTTCTTATAGATTCTCAATTTTTATTTTATGATGCTTATTTTTGCTGTCGTATACTATCCCCACGGCAAATTTTTCTCCCGTGCAGTCACTTAATGCTTCTATATATCTACTTTTTCTTTTCTTTTTGTGTCCCTTTTCAACGTTGCCTCTAACATTTCCTTTGAATCCGTTATTAATTCCTACCAATTTGTCTTGTATTGCTTCATCAGACTTTATCTGTAGCTCATGGTTATGTATTCTTACTGTCCCATCGTTACAATTTAACAGTCCATACTAATATTATACTATATTTCGATTAATTTATAAAGTCATTTTCTCATAAATCCATATATTTTTTTATCATTTTTAAGTAATTTGTAAAAGAAATGAATAAAAATCGAGTAAAGTAGCACTTAACTACCTCACTCGATCTATCATGTGCTTATATTTATTTTTTGTTGCCAATCCTCCTCTTATATGTCGTTGTGCTTTATTAATTTCTAATACTTCCTTGACTTTTTTATATAAATGAGGATCTACATATTTAAGTCTTTCTGATACATCCTTATGTACTGTTGATTTACTTATTCCAAATTCTTTTGCTGTTTTCCTAACTGTTGCTTTGTTTTCTATTATATATTCACCTAATCCTTTTGCTCTGTCCTCAACTATTTCTTTCACATATATACCCTCCAAAAGTTAATATCAATTAATAATTAATAATATGTTTGAAGAATATAAAATATGATTAAAATTTTTTAATTATAAGTTTTGTCTGTTAATCTCATATATAACAACTGCTGCCGATACAGATGCATTTAGTGAATTAATGTGACCGTACATTGGGATTGATATTACTCCGTCACAATGTTCCTCTACCAGTTTACTTACGCCCTTTCCTTCTGATCCAATTACGACTGCCACATTCCCTTTTAGATTTGTCTTATACATATCCTGTCCATTCATATCAGCTGCATATACCCATATCCCCTTTGATTTTAAGTATTCAATCGTAGCCGATAAGTTTGTAACCCTTGCTATTTTTACATATTCTATAGCTCCAGATGCTATTTTTATCACCGTGTCTGTGACCCCTACTGACCTGCGCTTAGGGATTATCACTCCGTCGAAGCCTGCGCATTCACAAGTCCTTATAATTGCTCCCAAATTATGTGGATCTTCTATCCCATCACAAATAATTATCTTAATTGGTCTATCCGAATCTTGATTTTTTTCTATTATTTCATCCACAGAGCAATACTTATACAATGCCACTCTAGCAACTACTCCTGAATGATTGTTATTATTACATATTTCGAAGAGCTTTCTCTTATCCACTTCTTTTACGATAATACCTTTTTCTTTAGCCATTGATATAATTTTATTCAAAATTGGATTCTTTTCTAAAGACGCTACATAAATTGAATCTATGTCATGATTGGCTTTCAATGCTTCCAAAACTACGTTCTTGCCATATATTATATTGTCCATATGAAGTTCTCTCTTTATTTAATTTATTTTTTATTAATATCAAAAAAATTCCCATAATATCAAAGAATGATACTATGGGGTCGTTACTTTTAATAACTTAAGTATAAACTATTTCAAGTTAACTTTTGCTCCAACTTCTTCTAGCTTCTTCTTCATTTCTTCAGCGTCAGCCTTTGAAACTGCTTCTTTTAATACTTTTGGAGCGCCTTCTACTAATTCTTTAGCTTCTTTTAAGCCTAGTCCTGTGATTTCACGAACTGCTTTTATAACCTTAATTTTTTCTGATCCTGCTTCAGCCAATTCTACATCGAATTCAGTTTTTTCTTCTACTGCAGCTGCTGCTACTGGTGCTGCTGCTACTGCTGCTACTGGTGCTGCTGCTGATACTCCAAATTCTTCTTCTAAAGCTTTTACAACTTCACTTAATTCTAAAACTGTTAATTCTTTTACAGCTTCGATAATCTTTTCTACTTTCTCTGACATTCTAAATACCCCCAAAATAATAATAAATATTATAAATTTACTTAATAAAAACTAATCCTGAGCTTAATTAAGCTCCTTTTTTCTCTGCTATAGCGTTCAATACTATAGCTAAGCTCCTAATAGTTCCGCTAAGCACATTGACAAAACCTGATATAGGAGCGTTCAAGCCACGAAGAACTTGAGCAATAAGAACTTCTTTTGACGGAAGCTTTGCAAGACGATCAATTTCTGCATCATCTATAACTTTCCCTTCAACAAATCCCGACTTGATCTTGAAAAAGTCATGCTTCTTTGCAAATTCGCAAAGAATCCTAGCAGCAGCGACATGATCTTCTTTACTTAAAGCAATAGCAGTAGTTCCTTCCAAAACCCCATCAATCTCTTCTAGTCCAACTTCCTTAACAGCTCTTGATAGCAAAGTATTTTTTACTACAAAGTAGTCTATTCCTGCTTCACGAAGTTGTTTTCTCAATACAGTATCATCAGCCACATTTATTCCTTTATAGCTAACTACTACACCTGCGCAAGAAGATTTTAATTTTTCTTCTAACTCGCTGACAATTGCTTTCTTTTTCTCTAATATTTTTTCACTTGGCAAACCATTCACCTCCGCAACTATTACATTGTTTTCTACTCGAATTCAAGCTAAAACCACATTTGTTTAACATTTATTAAAGCAAGGTAAACAAATGAAACTCTTTCCTAAAAACTGCAAGGAAAGAGCTTAAATATAGTAAGATAAAGTTAAATATCCAAATAAATTTAAAGTCTCTGCCCTCGGTAGGTAGAAGAAAATCAATTAAGCATGCAAGACGCACGCACCTACTGTCTTAGGAAATCATTAATAATGATTTTATCACATTTAGAATGAATAGTCAATATGCTTTTAAAAAAAAGATAATAAATATCAAAATAAACAAAATATGACAACAATATCTTTGTATTTTTATTGATTATAACTTACTCTTGTTAACCATATGTAAGTTCAAACACTTGCAAAATAAAAAGACTTGATGTATAATATAGTAAATTTTTTGTAAAGGAGACTTATTTATGAGTAAAAAGATATATCTATCTCCAAGTTGTCAATCAAAGAACATCTATGCAACAGGCGACACAAACGAAATGGTTCAATGTAACAGGATTGCTGAAGCAGCAAAGAAAGCACTAGAAAGGTGTGAGTTTGAAGTAAAGAAAGCACCAAAAGGTCAATCCATGCAGAAGAATATTAAAGAAAGCAACACGTGGAACCCAGACTTACATATTCCAATCCATACAAATGCTTACAATGGTAAATATGTAGGCGGCACACTCGTAATGATTTACTCAATGGCTGATCAAAATAAGAAAGCTGGTAATGCTATTTTGAAGGCCGTAGCTCCTATTTCACCAGGACCTGACTACAAATTAAAGACAAACCCAGGACTCGCAGAATTAAATAGCACAAAGGCTATCGCAGTCTACCTAGAGGTTGAATTTCATGACACTGTCGAAGGCGCAACGTGGATTATCAACAATACTAAACAAATTGGTGAAGCGATAGCAAAAGGTGTCTGTAATTATTTTGGAACGACCTATAAACCTGAAGTCGAACCACCAGAACCATCTGGAAAGACTTACAAAGTTCAAGTTGGGGCTTTCTCAGACAAAGGCAAAGCACAAGAATGCTTACAAAAAGCAAAAGATTCAGGATTTTCTGATGCGTTTATCACCGAGTCCTAGTAAAGCTTAATATAAAGTTCACTTCAAATCACAAGCCATTAACAAATCATTAACAAATTTATAAAAAAAATCAAGAAACTGACTTCGTCTTTCTAAAATCGAGGCCAGTTTCTCTTAACATAAGCTCTAATTTTTCAAGTTTTCAATTAATCTTATGCTATTATTTCTGTCGTACTTCTATTATCTTTATCAGTCAACTTACAATGTTCTTCTTTTTTTCTATTAGTATTATCCAACATTATGTCTCTCTTTATTATATCTTCGTTGTCTTTATCTTTTTTATCTTTATATATATCATTTGAAGTAATATCTTTTTTGTAAAGGCAATGTAATCCTATTCCGCAGTTTCTAATATCAACGTTGTTAAACTTAATTCCTTTGACACTTTCTGCAATTTTATCCTTGTCTACCTCAAACTCTATGTCAATGCCATTTATGCAACTCTTAATAACATTGCTATTATTGCTCTCAATAGTTACATATTTAGGTTTCGTTTTCTTAGCTTCGTCTTCACTACAAGGAATTATCTTATATCCAACGCATGAATTACTTACAACTACCTTATTAAATCTAACCTTACCTGTGCCACGTACTATTGCTCCATTTGTACATTTGTTTATCTTTACATCTCTAAGCTCTATTTCTTGTGCACTAGCATCAGTAGCATCACTACTTCCGTCTTTTACTATACCGCTAACATCTACACCCGAACCACACTCTAATATATTTGTCTTGTATATCTTTGCTGTATCTGCAACTTTGGTTTCTTCTTCTGTTTTATTCATCACTCCTGCATAAACTCCTGCTACGCAGTTCTTTATTGTTGCATATTCAACATTTGCATTTATTGGCTTAGTCTTTTTTGTTCCAGTTTCTCCATTTTCGTTAACAACTTGTACCTGTTTATCATCATCTAATTCTAGTCCTACAATAGAATCGCAAATAGTTCCTTCTTTAAATTCTAATATCCCGCTCAATAGTATTATTCCACATCTATTGCCTTTAATTATACTATCCTTGCCCAAGACATAGACATTGAATTTTTCATCTTGTACAATATCTCTGATTTCTTGATCTTCAATGAATTTATCTAAACTATTATTACTACTTCCTGTTCCTGTTCCTTTTTCTTTTCCAGAGCTAACGCCTGTTATTCCTTTAACTCTAATAGCGCATCTGCTTCCCCAAACTGAACTATTTTTTAATAATACGCTTCCTTTGCCAGAGACTTCTATAGCAGCTGCATTAAAGTCGATGTCTGAGTTTGTTTCCTTTTCCATATCCACTTTAATGTCTCCATTTTCGATTACCAAGACACCACCAGCACACTTTATACTTTCTGAACCCTTGTAAACATAATCAACTAAATTAAATACTCCGTCAGTAATATCTACGTTCTTAGTGAACTTCCCTCCAATGAACTTAATATTGCCCTCGTTTTTAATAGCAATATCAATCGTACCATTTCTTATCGTGAAGCTTCCATTCTCATTTATCACTAATTCATTTGGCTCTTTTTCCAATTCAGTATCAATTATTCTACCATTGTTCATTTCAGCATTTCCGTCAATTGTCAAACTTCCTCTTATCAATGGATAATCTGATCTAGGTACATTTTCTGATGATGTTATATCGTTACCTGTATTATCCTTTACTCTTTCTCCCATTATAAGTTTACCATTTCTGTTCACTTTTAGATAAGATTTAGGTGTCTTAATTTTGCCTTCTTCATCACAGTAAGCTCTAACATAAATGCCTGCTTCTTTGCCCATTCTTAATAAAGCTCCTTTATATCCATTATTTTCATAATCATTTTCATCTACATCTTCTACCTTAGTCTTTCCATCTCCAATTACTACTCTGCTCAGTCCATAAGTAACAGGATTTTGAGTAATATCTTGGCTTTGATTTATCCTTCCCTCAACAGTGATATAGCTATCGCCATATATGCCTAAGCAATTGTCTATAAAAGTGCAACCGCTTTTTATAGAAGAAGTTAAATCAAACATCTGCACATTACTTCCCTCTATAGTTCCACTTGATAAATTATAACTAGAACCTAAACCATCTAATTCCAATATTGAATCCTCTACACTTCCTTGTAGATCAAAGTTACCTTTTACATTCAAAAGCCCTTCCAAAACTTTACCCTTTATAGTAATTCCGTTCGCTGCTGATAAATCTCCTCTGAATATTCCATCTCCATTCTTAATAAATGATGTGCTACAATATACCGATCCATTTCCTGTCAATTCACTTTGACTACTTACAACATTCGTATATGTACCTACATTTGTATTTATCGTAGCATCGCCTCTAACATTTAAAACCCCTCTTTTTATTGTAACCTTTCCTCCACTAATCGTAGCATTAGCCAATGAATGTACCTCCAAGCTGCTAATTGTCCCTTCATTAATATTGATATTACCTCTTTCCAAAACTATTGTAGGAGTGTTATAGGTCCCTGCATTTATAGCAGTTGTCCCCTGTTTAAATTCTACAGTTGCTTTACTTGTTTTAGGAGCCTCTTCTGTCCCTGCAACAAAATTTAAACTTCCTACATTTTCTTCAAAGTAATGCTTGTAATCCTCCAAAGTTTTTGAAATTTCAAAGGTAGTAGCTGTATAACGTATAATTATTACATTTTTATCCGATATTAAGTAATCTTTATCCTTCTTAATATATTTATCTACCTTTTCAGCCAAATCTGTATAAGAACCTGTATTTTTGCATACAATTTCATGCTCTTCAACTGTTCCACCTTCTTTGTTAACACTTGCTTCACAGTCTCTTGTCAATTTTTTTATTGTACCTCCGGCTATTGTAACATTAGATTCACCATTCGCTATTAATTTGGTTATGGTCCCTTCGTTTATTTGTGCACTTGTACCACTTTCCATTAACAATCTGTCAACTGTCCCTGTTGTCCCTGTCGGTACTGTTACTCCGCCTTTTATAACTATTATGTCTCCACCTGTTATTATTACATTATCTGTAGCAGGCTTACTGGTATCACTAGCATCCATCTTATTATTAACCAATTTTCCTACCATGCCACCTTTGATTTCTGCGCTTGCATTACTCTCTAGCGATAGACGTCCTATTTCACCTGCACTTGCTGGTACTGTCACTCCACCGCTTGTTACTGTTACAGTTCCACCTTCTATATTTACTTTAGATGCAGCATCTGTCTCTGTATTGTTATTAGTTAAACTTTCTACGGTTCCGCCTTTTATGTCTGTACTCGCTCCATCTTTTATTGTTAAACTTTCTATTCTACCTGCATTTGCTGGTACTGTTACTCCACCGCTTGTTACTGTTACGTTTCCGCTTTTTATGTTTACTTTAGATGCAGCGCCTGCTCCTGTATTGCTATTAGTTAAACTTTTTACAGTTCCATCTATTATGTTCGCACTTGCTCCTTCTCCTATCGTTAAACCTGTTACATTAATTTCTACATCTTTTCTTTTCGTTGGTTTTGCTGGTACTGTTACTTTACCTTTTGTCACTGTTACAGTTCCACCTTCTATATTTACTTTGTTTGCGTCATTATTGTTATTAACTAAGTTTTCTACAATTCCTCCTTCTACAGTAACAGTTGATCCATTTTGGGCTATTAAATTCGTTATTGTCCCTTCCTTTATTATTGCAGTATAGCCATCACGTACCATCAGATTTTTTATATTTTCATAGAAACTATGTCCACGACTGCTCAAACTTTCTTTCCATTCAAAAGAATCGCCACCATAGTATATTCCCATTTTCACATCGTCGTTAACCTTTTCTGCTAAATTTTCAGTTTCCGCCACTTTTTTATACTTGTCGGAGTCTTCACATTTAATTTCTTGATATTCAATTGTCCCTACTCCTTGAACTGTAGAATCCACCTCTCTTGTCAATTTCTTAATTTCCCCTTCATTATTAACAGTTACTTTAGAACCTATTGTTAACTCATCTAATATCGTTTCTTGTGGTATCGTTACTCCTCCTTCTGTTACTGTTACTTCTCCGGCTGTTATTGTTACATTATCTGTAGCATATTTCCCATCAGCATTAGTCTTGTTATTGATTAAATTCTTTATCGTACCCCCTGCTATTTCTGCACTTGCATTACTTCCTATTGTTAAACTCGTTATCACGCCTGCATCCGTCGGTACTGTTACATTGCCTTCTGTTACTTTTACGTCTCCGCCTCTTATATTTACCGTAGCATTATCGCTTCCATTGGTTAAACTTTTTACTGTACCTCCATTTATATCTACAATTGTATTCGCATCTGCTGCTTCTGCTATTTTCAAATTTGTTATTTCTTGTGCATCTGCTGGTACCGTTACTTTACCTTTTGTCACTGTTACGTTTCCGCCTCTTATATTTACTTTAGATGCAGCATCTGCTCCTGTAGTTAAACTTTTTACAGTTCCACCTATTATGTTCGCACTTGCGTTAGCTTCTATTGTTAAACTTTCGATTATGCCTGCATTTTCCGGTACTGTTACCTCGCCGCTTGTTACCGTTACCTTTCCGCTTTCTATTTTTACATCTGAGCCCTTGGTCACCTCTAAGGTCACCTTTAAACTTGTTGTATTTCCTCCCTTTATCGTCGCTGTACATGAACAATCTCCGCCTATTGAATCTTTTGCTATAACCAAATTTCCGGTACAATTTTCATAAAAATAATGCTCATAACTTGCTAAACTACTACTTATTTGGAATTTAGCAGCTGTGTAATTTATACCTATTTTACCTATAGTTTTATCTTCTGTCAAATAAGTCCCGATTTTACTGGCTAACTCTGTATACTGTCCTGGACTTGCACATACATATTCTACAATTTTCCCATCTGTTTTCCCATCTGTTTCTTTACTATATGATAAGCCACCCTTTTCTGTTCTTACTAATTTTTGAATCGTTCCGTTATTAGTTAAATTTATACTACCCGTTCCTCCAATTGTCAAACTTTTAACGTCCGCCCCTTCTGGTATCTCTATTGTACCTCCATTTATCGTTACATTTCCACTTCGCACTTTTGCCGTGCCACTTGCTACGTTTACACTTCCCCCTCCTATATAGATATTAGTTTTATTTCCTACATACAGATTGCCCATATTCCCGTGAAAGCAATGCGTGTAACTAGTTAACTTTGTCTTCCATGTATATCTTCCACTCGTATCATTTCCAAATGAACCTTCACTGTCATAATATATACCTATCTGTGGCTCTTTTCCATTAATAGTACCATAGTAGTTTTCTACATCTTCAGCAGTTAAAAGGTAATATTGCTCGTAATATTCACACATAATTTCATTTTCTTCTATTTTTGTTGAGTTATCAATAGTAAGCTTACTTCCTAATCGTCTTACTAATTTTTTAATTGTACCATTTCCCTCTAAACGCACATCTAATCCAACTATCAATTCATCAATACTAGTCTTCTCTGGTATTACCACATGCCCATATCTTACTTCTATAGGACCACATTTTACATTTGTTTTGCCTAAAGTAACAACAGTTTTTTTATTATCGCTACAATATAAACTTCCTATATTCCCGCAAAAGCGATGTTCACAACCTGCCAACTCCTTAGCTATAGTAAAATCCTCACTATTATACTCTATTTTTATAATAGTGGTACCGCTAACTATTTCACTGCTTTCAATATTTCCATCATTACTGTTTAAGCAATCAATCAAATATTTATAAGCTTTCTTATTTTTGCATATTATTTCTTTAACTTTTGATTTTAATGAGTCACCGCCTATAGTTGGTTTTATTGTCTTTACTTTCTCATCATCTATTTCTAAAGACTTAAATAAGTTAACAGTTCCATTTGATGATACTGATAGATCGTTTATAGTACCTTTTTCTATATTAACAATTCCACCTTTTACTATCAACTTTTCTGAAATATAATCATCTTTCAGCTTAATTGTTGCATGTCCTGCTGTTACAGTTAAGTTCGTTTTTCTATAAAAATAATGTTCATATTTATACAGTAAATCTGAAGTACCTATCGAGAATTTTGTGCAATTACAATCCATCCCTATTTTTATTTCCTTAGCACCAGCTTCTTTATACTTCTTTTCAACAACGTTATTATAACTAAGATATTGAGTATAAATGTTAACGTCGCCGACACATCTAAGTTCATACTTATTAATTGTTCCATTATTTGTAGGATTCAAAGGATTATTGTTATCTATCGTTCTTATATTTTCAACCAAATTCTCAATCATTCCATTGTTTACGATACTTACACCTTGATCAGCCACCAAATCATAAACTAATTCATTATTTATAATTGTTGCTGATCCAGATTCAGCTACCAAGCTGTTAATTACTCCGTCATTTGTGACATTTGTACCTGACTTAGGCACCAACTCATCAACTACTCCTTCATTTGTAATACTTGCACCCGATTCTATTACTAATTTTTTAACAATTCCATCTTTAGAAACTACTACTTTACCTTCTTCCACCTTTATGCATCCGCCTAATATTTCTATTCCCTGCTCTCTGTTAGTACTAATTGAAGTTTCTGAATCAGTCCCTATTAATCTTATATCTTTATTTCCAAAGTCATGCTTGTATTTAGATAAATTTGAACTTATTTCAAAATTATCGTCATCATATCCTATTTTTATAACAGCTTTTTCTGTCAATCCATATTCATTCACATTATCACTCAAATATTTATACGATTCCTTATCATGGCATGTAGTTTCATCAGTAAAATTACTTCCATAACTAGATACTGTATCTACCCTAGGCAATTCAGATTTTTCTTCATTAAGTCTTCCATCTTTTGTTTCTATAGATCTGTTTATATTTACAGTTCCTTGGTTGTTTATTTTTGTTATTGTACCACCTTTTATATTTACAGTTCCGCTATTGTCTATGATGTTTGTTATTGTACCACCTTTTATATTTACAGTTCCGCCATTGTCTATGTCTTCTATTGTACCACCTTTTATATCAACAATGCCATCTGAATCATTGATAACTAAACTATCTATATAACCATTAATTATCGTCGCATCATATGGCACTGTTAATGTTCCTATATCACAGTAAAAATAGTGCGGATATTTTTTTAAACCTATAGGAATTTCAAAATAATTCCTCTTACTCTCAAAATCTATACCTATTCTGTTAGGTGCTTCGCCCCCAATTTTGTAATTTTCTGGCTCCAAAATAGCTTTGTCCCGGCTGTCATAATATTGACTGTACTCCACGCACCTTAATTCATATTTTTCAATATTTGCTTCTTCCCCATTCCCGAAAAATCCAACATCAAAATTACCATTTGAACCACCTAATATTCTTACTAAATTTTCAATTGTGCCTTCATTTCCAACATATGTCTCAGTATTTAGAACTAAATTTTTTACTTTTCCACCAGATGGCACCGTCGCATCGCCTACTTTTATTGTTATATTTCCGCCTTTTATATTTAGCTTATCTCTCGAAACATAACCCATCAAGCCTTTTATTGTACCACTATTTATGTCTACACTACTTACTCCGCTATTTATTGTTAGAGCGTCTATTTTTCCATTTTCACCATCTATTATAACTTTCCCTTTTTTTATAACTATTCTTTCGATTTCTTCTTTTCCATCAAATTCCCTTTCTATTTTTATTTCAGTATTGTCATCACTACTAGATAGACTTATTGTATCATCATGTATTTCTACTCCTACATTATTTTTTATTGTTAGGCTATTAATAATTGCGCCATTTGCTGTCGTTACCTTACCACTCACCACTGTTATATTGCCGCCTTTTATATTTACTTTAGACGCAGCATCTTCCCCTGTATTGTTATTTGTTAAACTTTTTACAGTGCCCCCTTCTATGTCTGCGCTTGCACTATCTCCTATTGTTAAACTTTTTATCTCACCTGCATTTGCTGGCACTGTTACTTTACCTCTTGTCACTGTTACTTTGCCGCTCTTTATGTCTGCGCTTGCACTATCTCCTATTGATAAACTTACATTATTTTCTCCTGCTGACACTGTTACTTCACCTTTTGTTACTGTTACATTGCCGCCTGTTATATTTACTTTAGATGCAGCATCTTCCCCTGTATCTTCATTATTTATATTGTTATTAGTTAAACTTTTTATAGTTCCGCCTGTTATTTTTGCACTGGCGTCTTTCTCTATTGTCAGACTTTCAATAGTATCTTGGGTTCCTTCTGATTCTACTATCACATTCCCCTTTGTTACTGTTACATTTCCCTCTCTTATATCTATTGTAGATACCTTAGAGTTATTAGTTATAGTGCCGCCTTTTATTTTTACACATGCATCTTCACTTATTTTCAATCCTTCAACAATTGCTCCCGCTGGCACTGTCACTTTACCACCTGTTACTGTTACACTACCGCCTGTTATATTTACTTTAGACGCATCATTATTGCCAGTCAAACTTGTTACAGTACCCCCTTCTATATCTGCGCTTGCATCATTTCCTATTGCTAAACTTGTTATCGCACCTGCATTTGCTGGCACTGTCACTTTACCATCTATTACTGTTACTGTCCCACCTTTTATTTTTACTTTAGATGCAGCATCTGCCCCCGTATTGCTATTAGCTAACCTTGTTACTGTGCCGCCTTTTACTTCTGCACTTGCTCCACTGTCTACTGTCAGCCCTTTAATTTCACCACCGGTTACTGTTGCCTTTACTTTTTCTTTTAATGTAATATTCTTTAATCCATTGCTATTTAATTCAATATTCCTTGCACTGTCACTATTTATCTCTATTGAACTAGCCTTTTCAAGTATTGCAACTGCATCTTTATTTAAAGTTAAATTCATATCCGAACTCGTTTCTTTATTAGTAATAATTGCTCCATTATCTCCATATGCAGTTAACTTTCTACTATTTTCTATTCCTGCATCACAATTTAATTTTACATATGGCGTGCCAGCATCTACTGTCACTTTTCCTTCTAATAAATTAACTGTTCCTGCATTCACTGTCACGTTGTTATTATTTTTAGAATCACTAGGATGTACTATCAATCCTGTACCTTTTTTGTTACCTTCTTTGCTATCTTCTTTGTTACCTCCTATTGTTCCACCGTTTATATCCGCAGCTCCTCCTTTTACTATAAAATTTTTAACCGTTCCGCTGTTCATTGTAACCTTTCCGTTCTGATGTACCATTACTGTTTCTAATTTTTCATCATTTTCTTCATCACTTTTTTCAATTACAGCTTCATATGTTCCAGAACCCTGAGCTTTCCCTACAACTAGTGTCCCTCCGCTATTGCCGCTGTAAATATGTTTATTTTCCGATAAGTCCTCCCTCATAAATAGGACATCATTACTATCAGTAGTCTTACATTGTATTTTTTTCTTCGTTGTTGTTTCTTGGTTTGTCCCTTTACCTTCTATTTCATATGTACCACTAACATCAAGTTCTTTGTAGCCTTTTTTATCTCCTGTATCTATTGTTTCTGTCTCACCCAAAGATGGTATAAAAATTGTTAAAAAAGAAAAACAAATAATTAAAATTGATAGACATTTCTTCATACTTACTTCATTCCCTTCACACAATACTCAAAAAATTATAATAATCGTCACTTTAATTTATCATATGTATTCGCAATATGTACTTAATATAACAATTATATATATATGTCTGTTCCTCGTCAAGATATTTTTTAGTAATTGTATACATTAATATAAATCCTCTCTCTAATTTAATAAAATAAACAAAAAAATATTAGGCTTAATTTAAAAGTTAATATTATATATAAATATTTCATACTTCTTGAACTATCTAACACAAAATTTCTTATGCAAAGAATAGAAAATAGTATTAATTTGTTATATTGATTTAAGGTACTTGAAATAAGTAGAAAGATGTGATACAATATTTTCACAATTAATTAGTAAGGAGTGAAGTACATGGGTAAAGAACGTAATGAAGAAGCAAGATCAATCCTGGAGTCAGGTAACATCTATGATAAGGCAAATCATGCAAAGATATTGGCACTCTTGTTGTCTTATACTTTGCCAAAAGAAAAAACATACAGCACAGCTTGCAATTTGATAGACTGTTTTGGCAATATAATGAGAGTACTTGACGCACCAATGGGTTCATTGTATGAAATTCCAGACATGAACGACCAGTCCGCAATGTTGATCAAGGCAGTTAGTGAGTCAACTGTAAAATATATTGAGGATAAGTACAAACCAAATAGGAGAAGATTGACTCCTAAAAACCTTGCTAAAAACTTTTTCGGAAAATTCTTTGCGCAAAAAGAAGAAATGTTAATGCTCGCATTGTTTAACGAAAAGAATAGAGCAGTCTTTTGCGACGTCGTTAGAGAAGATCAAATAAGAGGATTCGAAATGTATAGCGACCAAGTATTAAACTTGGTTTACTTGTATAAGGCTAGTTATGCCGTCGTAATGTATAGCAATATGACAGACCCAAAAGTAATTTCTAATAATGACGTGATCTTGATAGAAAAATTTAGGAATATATTTAAATTGGCTAAGGTGAGATTCGAGGATTGCATAATTTTTTACGATAATACTTACTTATCTGTCAAAGATTCAGATTTCGCTATAATTTTGTCATAGTACGTCTGCCAAAAAGTAAGAATTTTGTTGAATGACTGTAAGTTCGTACATAAAAAACGTTGTAAATAATTCAAATATATGTTATAATGAAAGTGTGATGAGTGAGAATTGAATGAACTTTAATTGAAAAGTTATTCAAAAATTGTGCCTGGGATTGAAATGTATGAAGTTTTTTTAATCTTAATGAAGGGAATAGAAAGAGGTGGTTTTGAATGACCAATGGGATCTTCAAAGCAAGAAATAAAGCCTGCAGAGATTTAATGAAAATTAGAAGATCATACGATGCAGCAGCAAAGAAATTGTTGTCAAATAAAAGAGTTTTGGCTAATATTTTAAAGTACCTTACTGAGGAATTTAAGGATTGCACTATAAAAGAGATTATGTCGTGCTTGACATATACTACTGAAGTGTCAAAAGAAAGAGTGGATGACCAAATTTTCTTGGGATTGGATAACGCAGGATCCGAAACGGTATCAACAAGAGAAGGAATTCGAAGTTTTGATGTAAAATTTAAAGTAAAGCTACCAAATAGTAATGAATCCGCAGAGATTATAATCAATATAGAGGCACAAAATGACTACAGGCCTGGCTATATAATAGAAAAAAGAGGGATTTATTATTTAAGTAGATTGATCTCATCACAGTATGGCATAGAATTTTTAGGATCAGACTTCAATAAATTGAAAAAAGTATATACAATTTGGATATGCCTAAACGTGCCAAAGGAAGAAGCAGGCACAGTAACAGGTTACAGAATGATTCAAGAGGACATAATAGGGAATTACCCAGACAACCCAAAAAATTATGACCTACAAAGAATGGTAATAGCAAGGTTGGGCAAGAAGAAAAATATAAAGTATAAAGAAAAGATAATGGAAATGTTAAATATTCTCTTCAATATAGGTCCTCAAGATGGATTAGGTAAGAAAGAAAAGGAAATACTAAAAGAAAAATTCGAAATAGATATAGAAGAAATTAAAGATGAGGTGGATAATATGTGCAGTTTGAGCCAAGGAATACTAGAGGAAGGAATAGAGCAAGGAATGGAGCAAGGCCTCAGAGAAGGAAAAGAAGCAGGAATAAAAGAAGGAAGAGAAGCAGGAATAAAAGAAGGAAAAGAAGCAGGAATAAAAGAAGGAATTGAAGAAGGCAAAGCGTGCGCAGTAGAAAACATTTTGTCGATCAATGGCAACAAATTGGACGAAGCACTTAAAATGATAAAAATGGATAAAGAAATATTCTTAAAATTAAGACCAGAATATAAAGCAGAACCAACTAAATAGACTTAATTTAAAATTTAATAATAAAATGAAAAGAAAAGGCTTCAGGGGATTGATGAATCTGAAGCTTTTTTTGATAGTCTTTTACGGTAATGCTTCCTCAAGATAGACTTGGCTATGAATTTGTCATAATACAGGTATTGAAAAGTAAGAAATTTGTTAAATGATCATGAATTTATGCACAAATAGGTAAAAATATAAATTAAGTATTGTAAATAATGCAGAGCTATGTTATAATAAAAATGTAATGGGCAGGAATTGGAAAGAAAAATTGCCCAAATAAAATGTATTTTAAATTGAAATGTATCAAAATTTTTGATATAATAATATAAGAGAGGGAAAGGTGGATTTAAATGCCCAATAAGACTTCTAAGGCAAAAAATAAAGCCGATAAAAAAGCAAGGAAAAAAAGAAGATCATACGATGCAGCAGCAAAGAAATTGTTGTCAAATAAAAGAGTTTTGGCTAATATTTTAAAGTACTTTACAGAGGAATTTAAGGATTGTACTATAAAAGAGATTATATCGTGCTTGACATCTGATGCTAAAGTATCAAGAAGATCAAAAAAATCAAAAGAATCAGAGGGATCAGAAGAACAGGTGGATGACAAAATTCGCTTGAGATTGGATAATGCAGGGTCAGAATCGGTATCAGAAAAAGAGGGGACTCGAAGTTTTGATGTAAAATTCAAAGTGAAGTTACCAAATAGTGATGAAAATGTAGAGATTATAATCAATATAGAGGCACAAAGCAAATACAATGACGGATATCGAATAGAAAAAAGAGGGACATATTATTTAAGTAGGTTGATTTCATCACAATACGGAGTAGAATTTTTAGGGTCAGATTTCAATAAATTGAAGAAAGTATATACAATTTGGATATGCCTAAACGTTCCAGAGGCAGAAGCAGGCACAGCAACGGGCTACAGGATGATAAAAGAGGATTTAATAGGGGAGTATCCAGATAGGCCAGAAGATTATGACCTACAAAGAATGGTAATAGCAAGATTAGGCAGGGGGAAGAATGAGGAGTATAAAGAGATAATGGAGATGTTAAATATTCTCTTCAACATATGCCCTCAAAGTGGATTAAGTAATAAAGAGGAGAAGATACTAAAAGAAAGATTCGAAATAGATATAGAAGAAATTAAAGGTGAGGTGGATAATATGTGCAGTTTGAGCCAAGGAATACTGGAAGAAGGAATAGAACAGGGCCTTAGAGAGGGAAAAGAAGCAGGAATAAAAGAAGGAATGGAAAAAGGAATGGAAAAAGGTAAAAGAGAAGGTATAAAAGAAGGAATGGAAAAAGGAATAAAAGAGGGAGAAATCAAGGCCAAAGTAGAAATGATCAACAATTTACAAGCATTTGGAATGAATTTAGAAGAGGCATTAAAAGCTGCAAAAATGGACAAAAGAACGTTTTTAAAATTAAAGGAGAAGTACGAACCAGTACAGACTAGATAGACTTAATTTAAAATTTAATAATAAAATGAAAAGAAAAGGCTTCGGAGGATTGATGAATCTGAAGCTTTTTTTGATATATTTGATTGTATAATAAGGATATAATATACAGAAGTAGGAGAGGCAATACTATCAATTGACAAAAGGGAGACAAAAAGAGATAAAAAGGCACGAAGGACAATAAAAAAGAAGCAACTACAAGGCAAACATACAGAAAATCAATGGTTATTTTAGAAAACTAGATAAACAAATTACTCCCAGGCAACGTTTAACTACTAACAGATTAACAACTCATAATTAAACTGTTTTTTCGTTAAAACTAGGTATTTACTTTCTGTTGACTTTATGTTATAATTGATTCGATACATAATCTAAAATATCTTCTTTTTAATAATACTAACATATAACATCATTTAGATTATGTGTCTTTTTTTTATCTTTTTTTACAAAAGAGTCATCAAAAGAAATAGATACTTGCATTAATTAGATATAAGATATATAATGAAATGGTTTGGAAATGTTTGAAAGGAGAATTTACTTTAAAATGTTTGATAAATTAACAATTTTTGAAGAAAAATATAACGAACTAAGTGAAAAGTTATACGATCCAAATATAGTTTCTAATCAAGAAGTATACAAGAATACAATGAAAGAATTAAAAGAGATAACGCCTATAGTAGAAAAATATAAAGAGTATAAAAAATTTCAAAAGGAATATAGCGACGCTAAAGAAATGTTAGGCGACAGTAGTCTTGATACAGAATTGAAAGAAATGGCTGAAGCAGAAATGACTGAAGCCAAATCTAAAATAGAAAGTATATCAGAGGAATTAAAAATATTATTACTCCCGAAAGACCCTAATGACGATAAGAACGTTATCATAGAAATAAGGGCAGGAGCAGGCGGAGAAGAAGCAGCATTATTCTCATCAGTTCTATATAGGATGTATAGCATGTATGCAGAAACTCACGGATTTAAGACAGAATTAATAAATTGTAACGAAACGGAACTAGGCGGATACAAAGAGATAAGCTTTATTGTCTCAGGGGATGGAGCGTATTCAAAATTCAAGTATGAAAGTGGAGTGCACAGAGTGCAACGAGTTCCAGAAACAGAGACTCAAGGAAGGATACACACTTCAACTGTAACTGTAGCAGTACTACCTGAGGCTGAAGATGTTGAACTTGAAATAAACCCGGCTGACTTACAGATAGACACATTTAGAGCTGGAGGAGCAGGCGGACAGCACATCAACAAAACCGAATCAGCGATAAGGATAACCCACATACCGACAGGTGTCGTTGTGGAATGTCAAGACGAAAGAAGTCAACATAAAAACAAAGACAAAGCTATGAAAGTTTTGAAATCAAGATTGCTCCAGGCGAAAAAAGACGAGCAGCAGTCAGAAATAGCTAAAGAACGTAAGTCACAAGTAGGGACTGGAGACAGATCTGAAAGGATAAGGACATACAACTATCCTCAAGGGAGAATGACAGACCATAGAATAGGATTGACTTTATATAGACTTGATGACATTCTCAATGGAAATATAGACGAAATCATTGACGCACTTGCAACAGCAAGCAGAGCAGCTCAGCTAGAAAGCATAGATGATTAATAGTCAATACAAGGCAATAGCACTTGGATCTTTTGATGGATTACATTTAGGTCACAAGAAAGTAATATCAAAAACGATTGAGTTATCAAAAAGTAAGCATATTTCATCACTAGTATTCAATATAGATAAAAATACGAACAAAAAATTAATTCAAAATGATGATAAAGAAGAAATTTTAAAAAAAATAGGGGTAGACTTGTTCTACAATATAGGATTGAAAGAGATATGTCACTTGGACGGCTACGATTTCATAAATGAAGTTATAATAAATAAACTTAAAGCAAAAGCGATCTGTTGTGGATTTAATTATAGATTTGGTAACAATGCTAAATACGACGTAAACGATCTAAAAGACATATGCAGTCAAAAAGAAGTAGAACTTTACGTAGTCCCCCCTGTTTTTTATCAAGATATATTGATAAGCTCTACTAAAATCAGAAATTTCATAGAAGCAGGTAACATTTGTTCAGCAAATGCTTTGTTAGGATACAAATTCTTTATAAATTTTAACGTCTGCGAAGAAGATGTTTACGATTCATCTTTAATCATCAAGCAAATATTAGAAAATGACTTTATAATACCAAAGGCGGGCACATATCAATCAACTGCATGTATAGACAAAGAATACAATTGTATAACGAAAATAATTAATAAAAACGAATTGGTAATAGCAGAGACTAAAATATTTGACTACAATAAGCCAAATTTAATAAATCGAAAGATTAAAATAGAATTTTTAAAAAATAATTAGATTTTTTTAATCCAAAGGAGGATTATTTAGACTTATGTCAGACTACAGACAGAGATTTATAGAAATATTTAATAATAAGATATCGAGATCGGGATCAAAAGAGCTTTTAAATTGGTTATCTACAACCGATTTCTTTACTGCACCGGCAAGTACTAAGTTTCATTGTGCATGTGAGCAAGGATTAGTCATGCATAGCCTAGGTGTCTATGACGTACTAATGAACAAACATTTTGACAAAAGCGTGGATAATGAAGAATCTTTTACAATTTGTTCACTTTTACATGACGTATGTAAGGCTCAGTTTTACAAAGTGTCAACAAGAAACGTAAAAAATGAAGAGACAGGTCAATGGGAGAAGCAACCTTACTATAGTATAGATGAGTTATTTCCATATGGACATGGAGAGAAGTCTGTATTTTTAATCGAAAGGTTTATGAAACTTAAGACATATGAAGCAATGGCTATAAGATGGCATATGGGTGGCTTCGATGACTCAGCTAAAGCAGGAAGTTTTTCAATAAGTTTAGCATATGAGAAGCATCCTTTATGCGTCAAGTTACACATGGCTGACTTAGAGTCGACATATTTAAACGAAAAAAGAACGTCAGCAGTGAGATGAAAAGCAATATAAGAGAAATAGTTATAAGCGCTCTTTCAGTTGCATTGTGCACGACTTTGATGATCTTAACAGGAGTCTTGTCGGTTGCTGCATATATCATGCCAATGGTAGCCGGATTGTTAATCTCTATCATTCAAATTGAATTAAATAGTAAAAGAGCCTCTCAAATATTCATTGCCACGTCAATACTTTCTTTTATTTTCTGTCCAGACAAAGAATCTTTCATAATATTCATATTGTTCATGGGCATTTATCCAATTGTAAAGAATCGTTTAGATCGCATATCAAACTTATTATTAAGATTCCTATGCAAAGCTTTAATATCTCTTATAGCTTCTTCATTAATCTTTGTCATTTTCACTTATATTCTCATGATTCCCGAAGATTTCTTTAATTTGTTTGGTATCCCAGTTAAATTGTTGACTATCCTGTCCATGTGCGCCTCCTTTCTATTATATGACATGGCGATTAATAATTTTAATAAGTTTTATATCAGAAAGTTACAAATTCTAGTCCGTAATAATATTCTCAATAAAATGAGTTAGACCTTGGTTAGAAAAATCTAATCAAAGTCTAATTTTTTTTACTTATTCTTTCTTAATTTCAATGAAATCAATACTATTCCTAGTGCGCTGACACATAATGCATATATTAAGAATAAGTCGCTTATATCACCTGTTGATACATTTGTAGCCGATGTCCCACCTGCGCCACTTAAATTATTATCTATGCTTCCATTTGTCGATGAATTTCCACCAAATATATCATCGTCTAAGCTTCCGCTACTATTGTCATTATTCGTTTTGTCTCCACTACTGTTGTTATTATCTTTATTATTGTCTTTACTGCCGTTGTTTTTATCTCCATTGCTATTATTGTTTTTGTCATCACTGCTGCCATTGTTACCATTGTTGTCGTTGTCCTTATTATCATTGTCTTTATTATCATTATTTCCATCGTCAACTGTATCTAAACTTTTCTCTTCAAGATGTAAATATTTATATGAAGACTTTGTATCGCCTGTAGCTGCTCCTGCGTCACTGTTTACTACCATGTTATTAAATGTACCATTGGATTTATAATATTTTGGTTCCCCGCTTAATTGGCTTTTGTCAGTACCATAGCTAACTTTTACTTGTTTGTCAGCCGGAGGCACAATCTTTATATCATATCCTTCTGCACTAGTAGCTACCATAGACTCGCTATCACTTGATACTTCAACTTCTCCTCCCTTGAATTCAAATTCAAACTCTTCTTTCTTACCTGCATCTTTTTGATTTATGCCATAAGTAGACTTATTAATTTTCATTGTGCTGCCCTGCCAGTTTTCGTACTTTCCGTTAGTCAATATTCCCTTCGTGCAATTTGATATCTCCGTCACGCCTTTAAAGTTTATTAAATCAGATCCACATTCTATTCCATTTTCAAAGTCTGATATTGACAACTTACTGTCTAGCGATAAAGTTAAGTCTTGTCCTGTATATATTCCTCTTGAATTGCCAATTGAGCTGCTATCCGAGTTGCCGCATTGTAAATTCAAGCCGCCAGTTCCTTCTAAAACTAAAGCTCCTTCATCCGACCTTATTCCATAACAATAACCATGTATCTTATTTGTCCCACTTGAATTTATAACCAAATCACTTTTTACTTTTATTCCTTCTGTTACTGCTTTGCCGTCTTTCTTTATATCTATTCCATTAATTGATAATGTGTTCTTTCTCGCATCATAAGCAACCTTTCCCTTGTTCTTGTTATTATCTTTTAAAATATCCTTGCAATTTCTCTTAGTTACTTCAATGCCATCTACATATACTTTGTTTAGCATTAAATATGAATATGGGTCTTGTGCATCTTCTGAAATGCTAATCAGTTCTGGTAAATAACAAATATATTTTGAATTTCTTCCTAAATCGGTAAGCTTCCATAGTTCAGTTGTCTTAGCAGTTCCTGCCCCCCCTGAAGCACCCGTTTCTAATTTCAGCATATCGAATGGACTTTCATTTGTTCCTTTTATAAACAATTTAAATTCTCTATCATCATATGTAATCAAATCGCTAGGACTAGGTGCTATTTTTTCAGCCAGCACTTCCCCCCCATATTCACATTTATCATAGATATGTAAGCTGTTGTTGTTTTGTCCAAGAAGATAGGTATCAAAAACACCGTTTCCATTCACTTCGTTCATCAGGCACATACAATTTTCCATCGGAATACTAACTTCCCCTGTGGTAGCTACAGGCATTTGGGATTCTAAGCTTAATCCATTTGGACTACTAAATATAGATCCCACACTTGAATTGATACCAGGTAACCTAGGTAAATTGATTTTTCCTAAAGAATAACATTTATTGACCATTGATCCTGTATTCTCGCTATTATCTTGGTATCCAACTATTCCTCCAGCATTTAATGATACACTATCTCCTTGACCTTGAGTCGCTAAGGGTTGAGATACTTCTACTATATCTTCTAAGTATACTTCAGAATAGCAATTACTTACTATTCCATCGCTTTTGCCTGCTATTCCTCCAATATTTAGTCCCATTGAACTTGAACCAGTGCATTTAACTTCCCCTATGTAGCAAAAGCATTGATCTATAATACCTGATATTATAGCAGTCTTTCCCCCTTCTTGCTCTTTCTGTGTGCCATGGTTATATCCGCAAATGCCTCCTATATTTATACCCTTTCCTCCCGCATTTGTAACTGTTACTTTCTCAATTTCAACTGCCAAATTACTAATTGTTCCTTCATTCTTTCCTAATAGACCTATATTTATTTCACCCTCTGAAGTCACATCTTTTAGATCTACTTTAAGCTCTTTTATAAGTATCTTCTTTCCGTTTCCATCGAAAGTAGCTTTAAATGGTAAATCACAATAACTGAGTGCTGATATATCTATATTATTATTCAAAGTTACCTTTTCTATTGCATCCTCCTTAGTTTTTGCTTTCACTGCCTCCAAATCGCTTATAAAGTTCTTAAAATCTTTTTCTGTTCCTATACTATAGGTTGTATTTGTTTTTGGTATTGAAGGCTCGCCTTCTGCCGCCAATCCGTACATACTGAACATTGAGCACATGCACAAGGACATAATAAATATTAATAAACTCTTGACTTTCATAACAATTACACCTCTTTTTTCAACTTTTTCTTTGTTATCATAACTATAGCTGTCATTATTCCCAATAAGATTATATAATACCAAGAGTCATCACCTGTTGAAGGAGACTTAACAACGCGATCTACTCTTTCCTTTTCATAATGATTTGTATCCGGTCCGTCAACATATTCATATGTATCTTTTCCGCTGACGTTCATATCATCTAAATCGCTTTTAATCTTATCCATATCTGGTTCATTGTCAGCTTTTCCGTTGCCTCCTGTATTGTTGTTATCATTATTATCATTATCATTATTACCATTATTATTAACTACTTCTTCTGCCTTTATATACTTATATGATCTACTCCCCGTATCATCTTTAATCATATTGTCGAATTTTGCCTTTGATTTGTATACTTCGTCCTTATAAGGGCTTTCATCTCCATAGTAAAAGTTAATATAATTTCCTTGTGGAGGACTTATCATGACATAGTACTCTCCTGACTCACTTGCAACAGAACACTTCCCGCCTGACAGTTCAATATCTCCTCCTAATATGTTAATTGGATTATAAGTCTTTCCAGTTGAAACAAATCCGTTGTCATTTGCTTTTATTTTCATACTTGAGCCTGTATTAACATTCATTTCTCCTGAAGATTCTATTCCATTGTCACAATTTTCTATACTTAAAGCACCGGATGAATGATTTATCTTTTCTGCCTTTATTCCAGTCTTTAAATTTTTTATTTCCAATTTATCATCCCCTAATATATTTAGAACTCCATTAACTAAAATACCATAATTCTTACCTGATTCTCCATCGCCTGTTGCATTTGTTGATCCATCTATTGCATTATTACCATTGAATTCTAAGTTCAAATCTCCATCTGAATATATTGCCGCTGATTCATCATTGGAAACTTTACTTAAACCTAACATAGCTTTGTTTAATACTATCGAATTCGTTATAGCATTATAATATACTGACTTACTGTTGTCACCTAGTATGTCGCTGCTGTTGCTCTTTGTCAATTTAGCTCCACCTACGTATACATTACCACATAGCAAATATGGATTTTGGTAAACGCTTTCAACCGTAGTCAATATCGGTAGATAATATATTGCTCCACTATTATTATCTCTTAAACTTGCCCACATTTGGCTTGAGTTTCCTTGGTTTGAATTAAATATTCCAAAGTCTGCGCCACCGCATTTTAAGCTTTTGCTACTCTTATCATAAGTAATTAAATTGCTATTATATTTTTCTCCATTCAAGTAATAGTCTCCAACCGTTTGACAGCCTATACGTCCATTTATTATAGTCTGATCCCACATATAAATCTTGCTGCCATTTTCTTTACTGATCGCACTTTCTCCTTTGTAATCGTTTTTTAATTCATCCATAAAGCATGCACAGTACTCCGTATTCGAATTACCTTGCTTAGGCCCTATATAGCCACATATTCCCCCTACCATAGCATTGCTTCCATCTGAATTATCATAATCGTTGCCACTTGATTCTAAAATAATCGAACCCAAGGAATAACAATATCTAACTGTTCCATTCTGTCTCCCGACAATTCCCCCTATATTATATATTCCTGATGACTTTTTATTGCTTATCCTCACCTCTGCATAACAATTTTCAATTATTGCCTTATTTTCGTTCTCTCCTGCTATGCCTCCTATCGCACACGTTGCATTTGATGAAGTCGATCCCACTGAAATGTTATTTAAAACCTTACAGCAGCATCCCGTAATCTTTCCCTCATTGATTCCTGCTATACATCCGATTGTCTTATTCCCTCCAAGGGTATTAGAAATCTTATTTACGATAACATTTAGGTTCTTAATCTCACCCGATTCTCCAAGTATGCTAAACAATCCCACATTGCTTTGTTTATCATTGCTAAAGTCTAGCCCAACTATGGATTTCCTTCCCCCATCAAAAGTTCCATTAAACTTCTTTCCATCTGCGATATAGTTTCTCCAGCTGCAGTCACTTATATCTATGTCTGAACTCAGGGATATTTCCTTTCCCGAAAAGTCATTACCCCCAGCAATTTTCTCCATAAATTCACAAAATTCTCCTTTATTCGTAAGGACTATCTTGCTATCATCCCAATTAATACCGAATATATTTATCATTAAGAAAGAATAGATAAACATACTCATAATAAATACAACACACCTTTTAATTTTAATTACCCCCTTTATTACTATTTTTTAAATGCAAATAAACCATTCTAACAAATTTCTTCTATTTGCGATTAATATCATAACATATTTTAAATTATTGTCAAATTAAATTTAGACATTTTTATGTAAAGATATCTATTATGCACATATTGACTAGATCTTTATAATAAATTGTATATCGTTGGATATGAATGATATAATAATGCTTAATTCCGGAAATTTAATTAAATATTTATTTTTCTTAAAATTTCTCTTTTGATTATAAATTCCATGTGGATATTGTCAATTTTATACTAATTCTTAAATAGTTCTTAAATAAACATAAAAAAATCTCGACATATCAAACCTTACTCCGTTCATGTCGAGACTTTTGTTTTCTATTTTCTTCTTTTTTCTTACTTTTTGTCATTTTCCCACGCAGAATTTCGAAAATACCTTGTCCAATATTGCCGCCGAGGCACTTTCTCCTGTAACTTTTAATAATTCTTCTATTGCTGCGCTTATCGTTACGTTAATAGCATCTAATGTCACTCCCATTTTTATGTCATCACATGCCTCTTTTACTAAATCTGCTGCTGATTTTACTGAATTATACTGTCTCTCTGTCGATAAGATACCTTCCTCTTCCTTCAGATTAGACAGCCCCACTATATTCGATATCATCCCATTTAGATCTTCTAATCCTTTATTCGATTTAGCTGAAATCAATACTATATTTCTTATATTATCCTTTATCAATGATAAATCTATCTTCATTTCTAAATCTGTCTTATTAATTACTGCAATTGTATTGTTCGGGTCTAGTATTTCTAGTATCTTTTTATCATCTTCGTTCAATTCCTCTGACGAATCAAACAATGCCAAAACCAATTGTGATGACTTTATTTTCTCTTTTGCTTTATCCACCCCTATACTTTCAACTATATCCTCTGTATTTCTTATTCCTGCGGTATCAGACAGGTTCAAAGTCATGTCCCCTATATTGATAGTCTCTTCAACTACGTCTCTAGTTGTTCCCGGAATGTTAGTTACTATTGACCTGTCGTATCCTGAGAGTCTATTCATGAGCGTCGATTTACCCACATTCGGTCTCCCTATTATAGCTGTGTCTATACCATTCTTTATTATTTTTCCTGAATCATAAGTATTCATTAACTTTTCCAAACTGATCTTACATTCGCTCAATCTACTCAATAACTTTTCATTATCTACTTCATCTATGTCTTCTTCAGGATAATCCGACCATGCGCAAAGATGTGCTGCAATATCTAATAATATCGTCTTTGCTTTATCTATTTTCTCTTTTATTATACCATTTCCCATTGCTATTGCTGCTTTTGCCGCCCTCATGTTCGATGCATTTATTATATCCATTACTGATTCCGCTTTGGTTAAGTCTATCTTTCCATTCAAAAATGCCCTTTTTGTAAATTCTCCTGGTTCTGCTGGCCTTGCCCCTGCATTTATTAATAATCTTAGTACTCGTTTTAATATATATAATCCTCCATGACATGATATCTCAACCACATCTTCCCCTGTATAGCTGTTTGGATTATTAAAAACTAAAATAATGCACTCATCTACTATCTCATCTTTATCAATTATGTGCCCAAATGATGCTGTGTATCCCTTCATATTGCTTGCTTTCTTGCTATTGGTGATACTTTTAAACACTTTATCAACTATTTCTTTAGATCTTTCTCCTGATACCCTTATTACACCTATTCCTCCTTGACCTTTCGGTGTAGATATCGCTGCAATTGTATCCATTTTTTAATTTTCTCCTCCATTTTCTAAATATAATTAATGACCTATAGCCAGTTTGATAGAGCTATAGATCATCTTATCTCATTTATTTCTTTGGTCCGCTATTATATGTCTTTCCGTTGTTGTGCTCATTGTTTGAATAATATCTCTTTTTGTACGGTCTCCTTCTAAATTGTTCTCTCCCTCTTCTAAAATGATCATTCTTCCCTTGAGGTCTTCCTGAAATTATAACATATCTTCCTAAATCTCTGCCTTCTGACCATGAACATGCTCCGTCTATCTTTTGAACTTCGTTATGTATTATCTTTCTTTCATAAGGATTCATCGGTTCAAGTGCATATGACCTTCTGTTCCTTATTGCTCTTGCTGACATATTCCTGGCTAGTTTCTCCAACGATTTCTTTCTTGCTTCCCTGAAGTCCCCTATGTTTATATTAATTCTGTAATATCCTTCTTTTTTCTCATTTGCCACTAGTCCCGCTAAATATTGCAAAGAATCTAATATTTCCCCTCTTTTTCCTACTAAAAATCCTAGGTCCTCACCATTTAGCTCAAATTCAGCTCCATTGCTCACTAGTTTTTTGCTAAGAGTAAAAAACTCTACTCCCATTTGCTTTAGTATATCTCTTATATAATTTTCCGCCCTTACGTCCGGAGTATCTTCTATTTCAATATATGCACGTACAATCGCTTCTTTTCCACCAAATATCCCAAATGTCTTCTTTGTTGGAAGTTGTAAAATTTCAAAACTTACAGACTCATCTTCAATTCCAAGCTTACTATAGGCATTCCTTTTAGCTAATTCAATTGTTTCCCCCGTACCAATAGCTTCTGTCCACATTCATTATACCGTTGTCAAAAATCTATAATATTACAAGCTTTGTCAAATCCCTTATCCTTTAAAGTCAGGTAATAACACATTCCCTTTAAAAAACTTAAATTTCTTATACAATTGATGATAGATATATATAAACTTTCATTCTTTTGTTTTAGATTCTTCTTATAATTCATTGACATATCTCATCAGAAGAAAAACATTCATCAATTATTTTCACTCAGTTCTCGCTGTCTCGTTACTTTTTGGTGAACGCTAGTTACCTGTTGCATATTTCTTTCAACTATCGCAATACTATTAGCTCTTTATATCGACAACGGTCTTCACCACCTTTCTCTATTCTGTTCTTTTTTTTACCTACGACCACATTTTCTTCGTCTTTTTAATTCTGTTGATACCTTTTTTAATTTATATCATTTGTAATTTCTTGTCGTTCACTTACTTCTTTCTCATTTAATTCTAATCTTGCTATCCTTCTCGCTTCTTCCATAATAGTTACTTTCTCTTTACTAAACATCTTCTGCATCAATATTGAGTCGAATATTGAAAAAATTGATGAAGTAATCCAAAATATTCCTACCGCCGCTGGATAAGTATATACCCACCAGGTGAACATAAGCGGCATAATGATCATCATTCCATACTTCATACATCCAGCACCAGGTACCTGAGCTTGATTTCCGTTCGACTTTTGTAAAAAAATCGTGCTTAATACCATCGCTACAAAGCCCAAAACCGGAAGTATCCACAACATGCTTGAAAAGTCACTGCCTTTGGGAGTCTGTAGCAAATCCAGACCTAAAAAATCAAATCCATCGTGAAACTCACTGATTTCTGCTAAGTCCGCTTCATCAAAAGCTACTAATTGATCCTTTATTTGAGGAAATAACTTTATTATTTCTATCTCCACGTTGTTATTACTAACCGATGGCTTAATCTGTTTTACTACTTCTATGGCTGAATTGACCTTGCCTGCCTCTAAGTGAAGAGTACTTTTCAATGGATGATTAACTGAGTTCATTATTCCAGTTATCAAAATCAATGGAATAAACATCACCCAACAGCCATTAAGTGGGTTGTATCCTTCTTTCTGATACAGTTTTGCTAGCTCTTCGTCATACTTTTTTCTGTCTTTTCCATATCTTTTTTGTAATTCTACTTGCTTAGTGCTGATTTTTGTTTGTTTAACTATATTTTTTCTGTTCTTGATATTACCCGGTATCATCAACAATCTTGATATAATAGCAAATAACATGATTGCTAAACCATAACTGTTAGTAACCTTTAATAAAAACTCAAGTACATAGCCAAAAATACTACCTATAATATCAAACATACGATTATGCTACCATGGACAACTTAAATTTATCTAGTAAACTACCCGCTCGACTGAAGTCTTTTCAAACCATCGCTTTAACTATCGCTTGATTAACCTAAAATACTCTTATACAATGCTTGCAAATGGTTAGGTTCGGCTAGTCCCTGGCTTACCTTTTCTTAAAAATATTAATAAAGTCTGGTAGCTTCTCCTCCCTTTGTTTACATTGTTTCACAACTTGATAGTTGCTTACTTGATTAGCTCAATCTTTTTCTGGTACTGGATCATAGCCACCTTTAAAAAATCTATTACATCTTAAAAATCTCTTAATAAATAACCATAATCCTTTAATAAAACCATACCTTTCTATCGCTTCTATTGCATATGCAGAACATGTTGGATAAAATCTACATGTCGGCCCTTTGAGTGGCGATATGCACCTCTGATAAAACTTTATTGCTTTAATTAAAATTTTGGATATCATTACTTTCATTACCTAAATTATATTGACTGCTGCCTAAAATAAGAACAAATATATCAACATCGGGAAATCGAAAGTCTTTACAAATGCTTCTTACCGCTTCTCTATGTACGCTTCTTCGCAATCATTAGCTATACTTTTTTCAAAAGTTCTCATTCAAATTACGTACCACGCAGTATCGATTTTTAAGACTTGCTTTAAAGTTTCTATCCCAATGCTGCAAATTTCTTACTTATTTATTGATTTCCTTACCCTTTTTTAATACAACTTCATATTCATCATTACTTCATAATGACCCCTACTTTGACTAAATGCTTGCGCATCGAGACCATCATATCTGTACTCTTATAATTAGGAGTCCTGTTCCTACAAACAAATATTATCCTATATCCCGGATTGATCTCTACATCCTTAATGCTTAACCTGTATGACTCTTTTATAACCCTTCTTGCTCTATTTCTAAGCACTGCGTTACCTATCCTCTTGCTGGATGTGATCCCTATCTTGGTATTGTAACCGTCATTACCTTTGAGTACATATGATATAAAACCAGGAAGCATATATTTCTTCCCTTTCTTATAACATAACTGAAAATCTCTGTTCTTCTTTATCATCTCTACTTTGTTCATAAACTTCTTTATCCTTTGTTCAGATACTTTACATTTACTTGCAAAGTACTAGCAAAAAACGCCTTGCTTACCTCATTTCAAGGAAGCTTTGGCGATTTTCTTAATAACATAAACGTTTTCTTCCCCTAGCTCTACGCCTTGCTAATACTTTTCTACCATTTCTGTCTGACATTCTTTTTCTAAATCCATGAACCTTTTTCCTGTGCAATTTCTTAGGTTGATAAGTTCTTAACATAACCTTTTCTCCCTCCTTACCTTGATAAAATAAACTTGCAAAAATGCAAAAATAAGTAACTTGTACATTAATACAAGTATCAGTTTTCCTGAACCTCCCACGACTAAAGTCGCAGGGTTCTTGGGAACTCTCTCCTAACGGAAAGATATTTACCAAGCTATCCCCGTAGTTCCTACGGTTCTTCCACTAACTCATGACTAAAGTCACGAGTGTGCGTGGTCGTTTCTAATCAACAGGTGATAACGCAGTGACATCCTTCCTTCAACTATGTTTAAATAGGTAAAGGCTTCCTCTCATCTAGTGAGTAGTCGGTTCCCGTTTAATAGTACCTTCTATTTGTACTAAGTATAAGCGAGCCATCCCCGTATGTCCTACGGTTATTCGTTTCCTTAATTGTATCAATTATTTTTCAATTTGTCAATAGTCACGGATACAATTAAATCACTTCCACTTTCATTGCGCTTAAATATGGTTGATTTTTGCTACTTTTTCTAACTAAATTATAATATATAACATATCATTTTGTCAACCATTCTATACTTATGTAAATAAAATATACTTTACAGACCGAACTCAATGAGAAAAAGTGATAAAAAAAGACAAAGTACTTGCGCTGGAAAGTATTTTATCGACAAATTTTAATAAATTTAACAAAGCATTTGAAATAATTAAGGATCGATGAGATAAAAGTCAATAAATTGTAACTTACTTCTACATATTTTAATATAATAATTAGTAATCTATTTAAATAGAAAGGAGTTTTTTATGACAGAAGAGAAATTTAACAATCAACCTCAGATTTCTGCTTTGCCAGATCAAGTAGTAGTCGGCATGGCTTATGTTCCATATCAGAATCCTAAAGAAATTTATAGTGCTGAACAGGGAATGTCTTGCGGTACTCTATTCCCTTGTCTTAATAAACCATTTAAAGAATGCGTAGGTGATAGCAGTGACTGAAAGAGAAAGACTATTGAGAAAAATATCAGCTATTGACTTTGCTATTGTAGAATTAGGAATATTCTTGGATACCCATCCAGATGACGCTTATGCTATACAGAAATTGGATGAGTATAGAAAGAAAAGTAATAACTTGATTAAGAATTATGAAGAAAACTTTGGACAACTGGTATCAAATCCTAATGTCCCACCTAAAAATCGTTGGTCTTGGATAGCAAATCCTTGGCCATGGGAAACTAGAAAGGAGAAATAATTATGTGGGTCTATGAAAAAAAATTAGAATATCCCATTAATATAAAGAATCCTAATCCAGCACTGGCTAAAATAATAATATCACAGTACGGTGGACCAGATGGAGAACTTGGAGCTTCTTTAAGATACTTGAGCCAGCGATATACTATGCCATATCCTGAATTAAAGGCTATATTGACTGACATAGGAACAGAAGAACTAGCACATTTAGAAATGGTTGGCGCTATCGTATACCAGTTGACCAGAAACCTATCACCAGAAGAAATAAAGGAAGCAGGACTGGAAGCATACTTTGTAGATCATACTACCGGCGTCTACCCTCAGGCTGCCTCTGGAATGCCTTTTAATGCAATGTCATTGCAAGTCAAAGGGGATCCAATAACAGACCTTCACGAAAATCTAGCAGCAGAACAGAAGGCTCGATCAACTTATGACAATATCTTGAGATATTGTGATGATCCAGATGTCATTGACCCTATAAGATTCTTAAGAGAAAGAGAAATAGTGCATTATCAACGCTTTGGTGAAGGGTTAAGAATACTAACAGATAACTTAAATAATAAGAATTTCTATGCATTTAATCCTAGTTTTGATACAAAAAGATGTAAATAATCACTTCAAATAAGCATCAGGGCTAATAACCCTTGATGCTTTCTTAATAATTTCAAATATTTTTTAACAGATGGTTAACGAGCCATTATATTTTTCAAAATGTCAGTACTTGTTCTTAAAATGCGCTTTATACGTACTTAAATTCAATTAACTTTTTTAATTCTCTTCTATTCTAATGCTTGCCGTCGGAACTTCTGAACCTCTATTTTTCAATTTTACTACTAATGAGGAGTCTACATATCTAGGTATATCTTTATCTATAGTAAAGAATTTAGCTATTTCTTGATTATTAATCAAATTTTTCTCTCTAGGTATCTTACCGAACATAATTTTTTCTGTCCTTATGGCACTAGTCATATTCCTGATACAATCACAGATTACTTGATCCATCTCATTCAAGCTAATTCCAAATCTATTATATTTACTATTATCAAAAAATACGTTCTGATGTCGTAACATTTTTAGTTCTTGTTCGCCTTTGAGAATTGCTATTTTATCTTTATATTTAAGTTTTAATTCAAAGATTGACAAAATGCATTCCAAATTGTCCCGAATCTTATTTTCGTTCACAATATTGCCTAAAAATACTACCCTGCCATCAGTTTTCATCATATGATCTAAAGAAATTGCTATTGCTTTTTTAACTAGATTAATATCTCCTCCCAATTCGCCTATAACTAAAATTTCTTCCCCATTCTCAACCTTATTAGATTCCAATATATATTGTCCATTGCACCTTTTTTCTCTTAAGCTATCCTTAATGCTATTGTAAATATTCTTATAATGAACCTTTCTCGTGCTTCCATCCATAACCGATCTCATAAATCTAAGCTTACTTGAGCCAATAATTGTATTACAAATATTATTATTGTACCTATCCATGATAACATTACGTCTATAATTATGATATCCTAAACCAATTGCTAAACCTGAGACTAAAGTTATTCCAACTGGCAGTGCAAACTTCTTTATTTCTTCTACATCCCTTTTAATTTTCTTATCATTAACTTTAGCATTTGATCCTAATGGATGATTACATAACAGAATACTCATCGATGCAATTATTGAAACCGATTTCTGAAATATCTTCTTATTTTTCATAAGTAAAATCCTTTCGTCTTCATAATTGTTCAAATTTTAAACCATTAGTTATATATATTCCATATATATATTAATATTCCTCTTCATTCCGTTAGTCACATTATACCACATTGCAATCCGTCTAGCAATAGCTTACTTGAAATTTAATAACGGATACTTAATTAAAAGCACCCGTCGTCTACTTAAATATTACTTTTCAATCCCACATCTATCATTTACATTAAATTTTTCTTCATTGCCAATTTTCCTGCGTAAATCCTGTTACTTGTTGTTCTTGTCTCGGTTCGTATCTTGGATATTCTACGAATTCAGTTACCGAACATAAATCTCTTATGTCACCAATAATGCAACCTTCAGCCCCTAATTTCTCTAAAAGTGGTCTACAATCTATAGTTTGGTTCTTATTTGTAGTGCTCTTCACTCTAAATTTACCTGCTTCAATCTCTTCCTTACTTTTATCTACCAACTCTTGAGATACTACATTGCTAGAAAAGAAGTACTTTCTCTGTGAACGTAATAGCTTGATTGTGCAAATCAATGGCAATGATCCTATAAAATTTCTAATCTTGGCTACCGAATCTCGCTCATTCATACCATTTGCTTGAACATACTTATATAAATTTTCATGAATCTTACTCTCGTCATTTGGCAAAAGATCATCTGCACCCTTTAAGATTATAACTTGGTTTGGATAAAGTCTTTGTAATTCCATTAAGAATATCAAATTATTCATATCACGTTCATCATTAGTACCTTTATGTAATATGTTGCCTAAAAATATCACATTGAATCCACTTTCAAGATAACTGATAATATTCCATTTATGACATCCTTCAGAATCACGGAAGTTTGATACTGTAACAAGCCTTCCATTGATTTCATATGGTTCAAATTTTCTATATTTTACTGGCTTGCTCCATTGATTTGTAAAATAATTCTTTACAAATTTTCGACTCACCTCTGGATATTTTATCAATCCAACCAAATTATACATACCATTGTTATAAACCTTTGCTTTAGGGGTAATTACTTCTTCAACAGGGAACAAATTTCCTGCAACATATCCCAGTGCAGAAAAAGCAAATCCAGTTGGAATGATATATTTTAAGCACTGCCCAAATCCTCCCCCTTTACTTTCATTCTTATTGTCTCCTGCGCACACATTAAGCATGCATCCCGTAGTAATTGTGCTTGCTGCTACAAGCATAGCAATTGATTTGTTCAACAATTTTTTCATTATTAATTTCCCTTTCAAAAATAATTTTAATTGTATTATAACATAAATTAACTATTTTTTCAACCATTTAACGTAATCTTAACAAAAATTTAATTTTTTCTTATACTTTCTTAACTGCAGCAAAAAATTTTCTAACATTGTCTTTCACTTTCTTCCTGCATGTCCTTCCTCTCTCTGCATAATACTTCTGGATTGCTGAAATCACCTGATTTTCAATTGCCGACCATTCATTTGCTTCTCTTGAAATCCTGATTTGATTTAGATAAAGCTTTTGCAGCACTGTTATCAGCAAGAAATTACTTACATTATATTCTATGCTGGAATCAGGATTATTAAATATCTTTTCATAGAATATAATAATTGCATTTTGTTGAAGATAATTTTTAAAAATTCTTTTATTATTATCTATATTTCTTCCGAAGTTGTGAAATTTGTATACGTGTCCACCCGCAGTAGGTACATTTTCTTGTTCTGCCATATTACCTAAGTAATTCTCAAGATAATCTGCTATACGATCGAAGTATTCTGAGCAGTCCGAATTAGACTCAAGGTTCCTTAGAAGTTCCTGATACTTAGATTTTTTAGTTTCTTCATCATCTTTAATTTCTTTATCATTAATCTTTTCTAAAGCAACCATCCCTAAAAGTGTAGTCCCGACTAATCCAACTGGCACAATATATTTTAAGCACTTCTTAATTCTTGATGGCTTATTACTATTTACTTCATTTGCGCTTATGTTAGTTGCACATCCATTGAATATTGTAGCTAATGTCAATGCTCCAGCAATTGATTTTTTTAAATATTTCTCAATCATTTCTATTTCCTTTCTCAGAGTGTCTCTGATTTTTGATATGATCCTCTGTTTTTTTTATAAATTCTTCTAATTATGCAATATGTCATTCAAGTAAATCATTTCAAGTCTTTTCTTTTCATTGTCTGAATAATGAAATTCTCTTTCAAATTTAACATTTGCATCAGACTTTTTCGGTTTATGCGAAAATAAATAATTGTATTCTTTCCCATCGTAACCCTTGCATGAAATTTCGCATGTCTCCCTCAGGTTGTCCAAAAGAGTCTTTATTCTTTTGCCTATATCTTGATCATAAATACTACGTTTTTCCATATATTTTTTCAAACATGATGGCACACTATTTACATTTTCATTCTTACCCTTTAATATTATCACTTTTTCAGGATACAATTGCTGAAGTGTAGTAACAAATATAAGATTCCTTAAACTTTTTTCGTCTTCTCCTTTACTAATTATATTACCTAGGAATACCATGGTCGTGCCTCTTTCAATCTCTTCTATAAACCACGATTTATTTAATCTGTCCTCTTGATAAAAATCTCTAAATATTAAAACTCTATTGGTCTCGATTTTGCTAGCTTTATTATCTTTTGGTTGATTATTTATCATATTATCTATGCAAGCAAGTAATCCGTAATTAGACATATTCTTAAAATCTTTAAAATTTTCAAGACAATCCAATATTTTATTAAGTCTTATATCATCATCTTCATCAGTCAAATCATCATAGTCTGCCCTTGAGACATATGAATTACCTAAAATACATCCCGTTGCTAAGGCAAGACCACCTGGAATAACATATTTCAAATACTTCTTAACATTACTCTCTTTACCATTGATTCCTAGTGCACAGCTGGTAATCAAAGTGCATATTGTTACAGCCAGTGCAGTTGTTTTTTTTAGATATTTCGTTATCATTGTTTAACTTTTCCCCCTTCTCTTACTGTCACATACTCATATGTATCATCTGATTTCAACTTTAATAATAACGAGTCGCTATCACCTGTCAAATTTTCTTTGTCCACATCAATTACAAGCTTAGTTTTTAATCCGTGATCGTTCCCAGGAGCAATAAACGCTTTATTGATTTCTATAGTCTTATCGCTATATGTATCATTCTTAATAAAGTCAAGTATCACTTTACATTGATAATCTTTTATGGAAGATGTATTGAAAAACTTCTTTTTACTACTTTTGTAGTCACCTTTTCCAAATTCTCTCTCAAGTTCTTTTTCATTCTCTCCTCGCATTATAATCACTTGATCAAATTTGCTCTTGAGTTCTATAATGGCTAACAGACATTCTAAGTTATCTTCATTATAGACATTACTAATTATGTTGCCTATAAATATAACCTTTCCATTGCTCCTGGTTATATATTCAACCGCTTCTATTATTGCTTCTTTAGTCTTATAAACATTTCCATTTAAGTTCTTTATGACTAAAAAATTGTCTAAAGATCTTATTGGTACCGGTGTCTTTTTTGATTTCTCACGTTCATTTAAAATTTTATTTATAGTTCTCTTTGATATTTTTTCCTGGTTTCCAATTGAATTTAAAAATTCAAAACTTTCTAGAACATAATCGGTATATAGGTCATATGACTCTGATTCTTTATTATGAGATCGATTATATTTCCCATACTCTGCCCCTCCTATGAATCCCATTGCCAAAGCCATCCCAACTGGCGCTATGTACTTTCCTATTGTTTTAGCCCCATCTAAAATTTTTTGTCCATTGGTTTCAGTCTTTGCATAAATTTGTGGACAAGTACATAGTATCGTACTTGCCGATATCAATATTGACATTGATCTTCTTAATATTTTCATTAATTTTTTTTACTCCTTCCTAGTTAATTTTTGATACTTCTATCCCATTCTTCTCATATGAATGTTATCAACTATTTCACTGCCAAGAATTCATCTAAAGATCCTTCTATTTTCCTAACTTCTTTATAAATTATGCTTGATAACGTAATAGGTCATTCAAGTATATCATTTCAAGTTTATGCCCCCTCGTAGAACAAAAGAATTGGTCATAACCTTCTTTTTTCAAAAATTCATTTAAACCTTTTAGAGCTGAATAACTACAGCCATACTTACTAGCAAAATCAGGCGTATAAATACTAAACTTAGTATACATAAAATCGCCTTCTTCAAAGTCCCCATCAATAAAGTTCTGTCTTGTTAATTCCAATCTGTTTCTTCTTACTGGTTCATTTTCTATCATCTTAAATTTTACCGGTTGATATGAAAAAAGACAACGAAATTCCTTTCCATCCGAGCCCTCGTGTGAAATTTCACATGCGCACATCAAATTATCTAAAAGACTTCTCATCTGTTTTACTGTATTTTTATTGTAAATTCCGCAGCTTCTCATATAACTGCTTATGGATATCGGTAATTCGTCTTTACGTCTTCTATCTGTCTCATTCAAGCCCTTTAATATTATTACATTATTAGGATAAAGCTTTTGAAGTGTGGTTAAAAATATAAGATTTCTTAAACTTATTCCATTATCATTCTCATTATTAATTATATTACCTAGGAATACCATAGTGGTTCCCTTTTGTAATTCCTCTAAAAACCATGCTTTGTCCAACGTATTTTCTTCATAAAACTTTCTAAATATTAAAATTTTGTTGTGTTCAAATGAACCAAACTTAGCACATTTCAATGGATTATTAATCATTTCATCCATGTAAGCATTTAGTTTCAAAGCAGGAAGCTTTCTAAAGTCTTTTATATTTTTAATACATTCCAATGTTTCGCTGTATTTCTCAACATTATCTCCACTTATCCGATCACTTTGTCGTAGTCTGTCACTGTATGCGTTACCTAAAATACATCCTGCTACTAAAGCGAAACCGCTTGGAATAAGATACTTTAAGTTTTGCTTAATATTCATTTTCTCTTTACCATTTATATTCAAAGTACAACCGGTAACCAAAGTGCATATAGCTATCGTTAATGCTGTTGACTTTTTTAAGTACTTTCTTATCATTTTGTTTCATCCCTTCTTCTATTCTACTGTTATATACTGATACATATCACTTGGCGACAATACTTTTAATGTTTTATCGTTAATATTTTGTAAATTTTTATTTGCAGTGGTTGTAATTGTTAAGACTTGATTATTATTATTACCATCGGATTTATCAATGTGCTTATCTATTGTAACCTTATTATCATCATATGTCCCACATTTTATAAATGGATAAACCATTTTCTCAATTTGATCATAATTGATACCTTCTTTTTTATACTTATCTCCATTCAAAAATTTATTTTTATCTTCTACAAACTTTCTTTCTTGGTCACCTTTCATTATCATTATTTGAGAAAAAGCATCTTTTAACTCAGCTAAAGCTAGAATACATTCTAAATTGTTTTCAGTATTCGTATCACTAATTATATTACCTAAGAATACAACCTTTCCATTGTTCTTAGTTATATGATCAACCGCCCTCGTTACTGCTTCTTTAGTCTTATGAATATCTCCATCGAGATTACCTATCGCTAAAATTTTATCCCCGGTCCTTATTGGTACAAATATCGTTTTTATTGTAAGAGGCCAAATATTAACAGCTTCAGGCATCCATTCAATTGCTGTTATTCTTTTGAAAAGCTCATCATATGCATTCTTTTCTGCTATCAGTTTTCCAGGTCTCTGTTGTTTTTTAATTGAATTTAAAAACTTAAAATCACTTAAAACAGAGTCAGTATACATACCATATGATTCCGGTTTTTCTCTTTTTACTTCCTTTTTTTCTTCTCTTTCTTCATTATGTCTATTATTAAACATCCCATAACCTATCCCAATTGCAAATCCTGTAGCTAAAGCTGTTCCAAATGGTATCACATATTTTCCTACTTCTTTAGCCCCGTTTAAAATTCTTTGTCCACTGCTTTCAGTCTTTGCATAAGTCTGTGGGCAAGCGCATAATATTGTACCCGCCGATATTAATCCTGCCATCGATTTTCTTAATATTTTCATTACTTTTTATCCTCCTCTTAATTAATCTTTGATAATTCTATGCCATCTCTTTCTACAGATATCCTTCTTATATGCACATTATCTTCAAGGCATGACGGTCTTATTAAAGGACAGCAAACTGCTCTCACGTATACTGGATCCTCCGATAAAATTGTCTCAATTTTTCTCCTGTTCAAAGCAACATTCCCATTCAAGAGACGTTTTCTTGTCGGTTTTCCTCCAAAAAGCAGCGACGACGGTGAATAATACGAAATAGCATATACCTTTTTGCTGCCTTCATCAACGATCTCACAGCCGAGAGGTAGATTATCTAAGAACTTTGCTATCTTACTAACCATTTTCCCCATTCCTCCAAATAGTCCTTTGCTACATATTTTATTTTTTAATAAATATTTTTCTACCATTGTCATCACATTGAAATTGTAAACTATTTCATGCTCTTTAATTATTTCACTATGTCCTTTCAAGATTATTACTTGCTCAGGATAAAGCTTTTGCAACTCTGCCAAGTATATAATATTTCTCATAGACATATCAATATTGTTTTGAATTATGCCGCTCAGAAATACTATTTTTTCTCCTTTATCTAGCCACCTTAAAATAAATTGGCCATCAATCTTTTCAGGCATCCAACTTATAATCATAACATTCTTGCCTGCATGACTCTCAAAGGCTCTATCATGGCTTATTGTTCCTTCCAACGCCTCTTCAATAAGTCTTTTTTTGTCTTCTTTTGATAACTTATCAATATTTTTATAATCCTCCAGCATTGTCAAAACATCCAGTCTCTCACTTCTGGACCTTACAGCATCTTCTGTCTGCTTTCCTCGATTAAATCCTCCAACTAAGGCAATCGTACATGGCAAAGCACATGCCATAGTATATTTTAAATATTTATTAATATTTGATGGCTTTTCTTTTTTCGCATCCATTGCATTGATATTCGATATGCAACTTCCTGTAAGCATAGTAAATGCCGTTAATACCAATGCCGTCGATTTTTTTAAATATTTTCTTAACATTTATTTTGTTCCTTTCTTTATTTGCAAGTCATTTTCTTTCAAAGACTGAATTTTATCAACCAAAACACATCCCTATTATTTCGAATCGGTTATATATTTGTTCCTATCTGCAATATCTGGCAAACTCGTAATAAACTTTTCTATCAGTCCTCTAATATTATCTAAATATTGCTTATTCAAATTTTTCGATCCATTCATTGGTATAAACTTTTTTAGATCCTTTAGTACTTCCTTCTCATTATCATTCTTAAAAATCAAAACATTTGATGGGAACTTATATTTCAATTCCATTATAGTTATAATACACTCTAAGTTTTTTTTAATATTTGATTTACTTAATATATTCCCTGGTAGTACTACTTTCCCTCCTTTTTCTATTATATGCACAACGGCCCTTTCCAACATTTCTTTAACTGATTGAATATTCCCATCAATTCCTTCAATGAACAAAATATTATCATCCTTTTTTAATGAAACTTGTTTGCATATGCATTCCTTGTTATCAAGTAGTTTATGAATTAAAAATGATTCTCGTAAAATAGGTTTATTTTTCTCTACAGTCTCCCAAAAATGCAATCCACTCAACTCAGCAGCGAAGTCTTTTGCATTGCAATGATCAAATTTTCCATAACTTTTCTTAGGTTTATCTCCTTGATACTTCCTATATCCTGCTCCGCCTATCAATCCTATTACCAAAGCTGTGCCAACTGGTGCCACGTACTTCCCTACTGCTTTAGCTCCGTTTAAAATTCTTTGCCCATTGCTTTCAGTTTTTGCATAAGTCTGTGGGCAAGCGCATAATATTGTGCCCGCCGATATCAATCCTGCCATCGATTTTCTTAATACTTTCATTACTTTTTGTCCCTTTCTCAATAATTAACATCCGATATCTTTATGCCATGTCTATCTATTGATATTTCCCTTATACATGGTTCACGACCACCCGTTCCATTAATCGAATGATGATTAATGCCTGCCTCTCCGTAAAGACCGTCTCTCGAAGTTGATGTTGCTCTATGTGTCGTAATTTTCCCTTCCAAAAAGCATTTTCTTGATATTTCTTCTTCTTTACAATATGTTGTCGATGTATAGTATGAAAAAAGACATACTTTTTCTTTATCATCCCTGTCAGCGATCTCACAAGCAAGAGGTAAATTATCGATAAATTGTTTTATCTTATTATCTAATCCTTTACTTTCTATATCCTTATGTCTTAAACATTGTTGTGCAAGTCCTTTAGTTTCTGACTGCAGTCCTTCATTTTGTCCTTTTAAAATTATTACTTGTTCTGGGTAGAGCTTCTGTAATTCTGCTAAATATATGATGTTTCTCAAACTTGCTCTATCATAGCTATAAACTAAATCATTTCCTCCTATATTGCCTAAAAATACTAAGGTTGTCCCATTCTTTATGCTGTTTAAAAAATATTCACTGTCAATATTCCAAATATTATAGAAATTTTTAATAACCATAACATTTTTACTTGTATGTCTTTCAAATTTCTTATGTCTGACTGTTCCGTTCAATGCATTGTTTACAAGTTTTACTATATCTTCTTTAGACAATCTCATGATATCGGAAGGTCTTTCTAACATTTTTAAAATATCCAGCTTTTCATTTCTTGTCCTCAAGTCTATCTGTTTTCCTAGGCCAGTACCAATAGCCAAAGTAATTGCACAAGGGATGATATATTTCCCTGCATATTTTAAACATTTTTTAACGTCAGACGACTTCCCAGTGTTTGTATCTGCGGCATTGATATTTGATATACAATTATTCGTAAATATAGTGAATGCAGTTAATGTTAATGCTGCTGATTTTTTTAAATATTTTTTTATCATTTCAATGATTCCTCTTTTCTATTAATTGATTATTATATTTTTTATAATTATTGTTGCTTATACTCTTGTTATCTGATGGGTGGCCTTGCAATAGTACTGCATATTAAGTCTCTATTATCATTTAAATAACTCGTCTTCAAGGTTGTTTAAATCATATATCTTTCAGCCATTGACTTGACATCTTTTTCTCGACCATCCACCAATTCGTGAGATTTCTTATTAATTCTACGGTCCTGATACTTCCCATATCCTGCTCCGCCTATCAATCCCATTACCAAAGCTATACTAGCTGGTGCCATATACTTCCCTACTGCTTTGGCTCTGTTTAAAATTCTTTGCCCACTGCTTTCAGTTTTTGCATAAGTCTGTGGGCAAGCGCATAATATTGTACCCGCCGATATCAATCCTGCCATTGATTTTCTTAATATTTTCATTACTTTTTGTTCCTTTCTAAATAATTTATCCTATTTAACCTTCGATATCTTTATGCCATGTCTATCTATTGATATTTTTCTTATATCCAGATCATCCTTGCCAATGTCACCATAAACATTAGATAATTGATTAAAGCCTGATTTTTCATAAATAGTATCATAATTATAAAAGCTATTATAAGCGCTCAATACTTCATTTTCTTTTCTCATCTTTCCTTCAACAAGGCATTTTCTTGATATTTTTTCCTGTTCCTTACAATATGTCTGTGTCGGATAGAATGAAAAAGAATATACTTTTTCTTCCTCTTGACTATCATCAGCAATTTCACAAACAAGAGGTAAGCTGTTAATAAATTTTTCTATTTTACTATCTAATTTTTCACTATACATATTTCTGGACTTTAAATATTCCTGCGGAGCTCCCTCATTTTTTCTACATATTTCATTTTTCCCTTTTAAGATTATTACTTGTCCAGGATAAAGTTTCTGTAATCCTGCTAGATATATAATATTTCTTAAATTTTGCCTTTCCCGGGTGACCAATTTATATCCAATTATATTACCTAAAAATACTAGTTTTGTCCCACTTTCTAGATTATCTACGAAAAATTTATTATCAATATGATCAACATAATAAAAATTTCTAATAACCATAACATCTTTGCCTATATATCTTTCAAATTTTTTATGTTTTTCTGTCCCATTCAAAGTATTATTTATAAGCATTGTTAAGTCCGTCGTACATAATCTATTGATATTTGTATCATCCTGTAACACATTTAAAATACTTAGTTTTTCATTCTTAGTTATTACATTCACTTTGTTTCTTAGACCGAACCCTCCGACTAAGGCCATTGTACATGGCAAAACATATGCCATAGTATACTTTAAATATTTATTAGTATTTGATAGTTTTTCTTTGTTTGCATCCATTGCATTGATATCCGATATGCGGCTTCCCGTGAGCATAGTAAACGCAGTCAATGCCAATGCTATTGATTTTTTCATTAAATTTTTCCCCCTCTCTTCTATTAATCAATTGTTATATATTTGTAATCAGGATCCCCATATTTTAGGTTTAATACATGAGTCGAAGAATTCCCTTCCTTAAATGAAATATTATCTAAAGTAAATACTTCCTTTCCTGACCTAAGCAAGTTTGAGTCATATATTTTACCGCAGTATATATTGTCGCTTATATTTTTGTTGTCTGCCATATATTTTTCAACAACGCTGCATATTAATTCTCTAATTTCTTCAAACTGTTTATCTGGGATACGACGATTTTCATCAATCGGTATAATTCGTTTTCTATCTTTTAATAATTCTCGCTCGTTATCGCCTCTAAGAATTAAAACATTTGATGGAAACCTATGCTTTAACTCTATTACCTGCAAAATACTTTCTAAATTTGTATAGGCAATTGATTGGCTTACCACATTTCCTAAAAATACAACTTTCCCATCATCTTTCAGTATATGATCTATGGCTTTTAATAACATATCTCTAGTTCTCAAAGCATTTCCATCAGTTTCGCCGATAACTAATATTTTATCCCCACGTTCAAATAAAACATCTTCGCTAATTCGATTTGCAATACCAAGTTTTAATCTTAAGTAGATTCTATATGGTCCATTCTCCCCGGTTATTAAGTTGTCATAAGTTCGATTAATTAAATATGGATCAGAGGCTTCCATTGCATACCAAGTTTGCAAATTAACACATCTTCCAATCATAGTTTCAGCAAATTTTGGTTGGTCAATCAATGATTTTTTCTTAATTCTATTGTCCTGATACTTCCGATATTCTGCTCCGCCTATCAATCCCATTACCAAAGCTATACCAGCTGGTGTCACGTACTTCTCTACTGCTTTAGCCCCGTTTAAAATTCTTTGCCCATTGCTTTCAGTCTTTGCATAAGTCTGTGGGCAAGCGCATAATATTGTACCCGCCGATATCAATCCTGCTATTGATTTTCTTAAAATTTTCTTTCTGCTCATTAAAATTTCCCCCTTCTTGGAAACATCTTTATACCAATATTATAGCATATTTCAGTCAGCGCATAAATATATTTAACAAAAATTTAACATAAAATAAGTACCTTTAAACTAATCAAGGTACTACGTATCATTTATTATATTTTTTTCTCATTTTTTTCTCTAATAAGTAAATGTATAGGAGTTCCGACCAATGCATAAGAATCCCTGATGACATTTTCTATATATCTTTGGTATGAGAAATGGAACAGTTCTTTTGAATTTACGAAGCAGACGAAAGTGGGAGGGTTAGTACTTGCCTGTGTCATATAATAAATTTTCAATCTTTTGCCTCTATCTGTTGGAGGTGGCACTCTAGTAATAGCCATTGACAAGATATCATTCAATATTCCAGTAGATATTCTCGTATCGCTTGATTCCTTTGCTTCTATAATTGATTCAAAAAGTACATTCAATCTTAAACCAGTCTTGGCAGATATAAATATTATCTTAGCATATGACATAAATGAGAAATCATTTTTCAATTTATTAAAAGTATTTTGCATAGTTTTGCTGTCTTTCTCTATCGAATCCCATTTATTGACTGCTATGACGCAAGCTTTACCTGACTCATGTGCAAGTCCTGCAATTTTTGAGTCTTGTTCTGTAAATCCTTGAGCTGCATCTATCATCATAACGCATACATCAGAGCGATCTATTGCCATTTTTGCTCTTATTATGCTATACTTTTCAACCGAATCTACAATTTTATTACTTCTTCTTATTCCTGCAGTATCTATCAAATTAAACTGACCATATTCATTTGATACCAATGTATCAGTACTATCTCTCGTAGTTCCTGCAATATCCGATACTATGCATCTATTTTTCCCTACTATTTTATTTATTATAGAAGACTTTCCTACATTTGGCTTACCTATTATAGCCACCTTTATACATTTATCATTTTCTTCTTCATCTGTTTCTGCCGGCATGTATTCAAAGACAGCGTCGAGCAAGTCTCCCGTTCCATGTCCGTGAACTGAAGATACAGGCATTGGATCACCCAAGCCCAAATTATAAAATTCGTATATCCCGAGGTCAGAGTCTCCTATTGTATCGCATTTATTGACGCATAGTATTACTGGTTTGCCACTCTTTTTCAATATATGTGCCACTTCTTCGTCAGTAGCTGTAACTCCTGTCTTTACATCTGTAACTAGAATGATTACATTTGCTATACTTATAGCTATTTCTGACTGTTCTCTCATTTGAGACAAGATTACATCGTCTGTTACTTTTTCTATTCCTCCGGTATCTATCAATAGAAATTTTTTATTTCTCCATTCACATTCTCCATATATTCTATCTCTAGTCACTCCCGGAGTGTCATCTACTATTGACAATCTACTTCCTATCAATTTATTAAACAAAGTAGATTTTCCAACGTTTGGACGTCCAACTATTGCTACTTTAAATCTTTCTTTCATAAAATCTTCTCATTTCTTTGTCATTATGTGGTCCATGATTAAATATCCATCATTATCTATTGCAGTTATCTTAGTATTCAATTCCTTTTCTATGTCGTCTATTGTCATGTTGTCTAAAAACATAGTCCCGTCATGATTAAGCATTGACGAAGTAATAAAAAGGTCCTTGTCTACACCCTCTTTTTTTAATGTCTTTATCAAATCCGTGCCAGTTATAAGTCCTGATACTGTTATCTCATGGCCAAAGAAATCATTTACAACCTTAACCACTCTTAGATTTATATTCGGGAACTTATTATGCAACTCATTAGATAGTTCACAAAACGTATCGTAAGCAGCCACTCCACATGCCAAAGTTATATCTTTTTTTATATCGATATCTTCCACTTCATTGAGAGCGTCTTTAAATTCTTGCTTCATTAAAGACAACATACCTACTCCGTTCTCCAATTGATCAAAGTCTTCATAAAATTCTGCTGTTGGTAATGGTTCCTTTGCTTTCAGATAAAACTCATCAGCTGCAAAGACAACCTTCCTCCCATACTTATTGAAGAACCTTTGTTGAAATTTAGTAACTATATCTATGATTTCCTTAGAACTTTCTTGATCATATGATTGCAATGGATACAAATCATCTCTAAATTTAGTAATTCCTACAGGTACTACCGATATACATTCTACTGAGTCCCCTAAATTTTTTAAATCGTTCAAAGTATTTTCTAATTCTTTTCCATCATTTATTCCCCTGCACATTACTAATTGACAATTTATCTTTATCCCATTTTCAACTAATCTATTCAATATACCTAACGAATTGCCCGCTTTTGGATTTCTCATCATTCTAATTCTTAAATCCTTATTGGTCGTGTGAACAGATACGTTTATAGGACTGATGTGCATTGATATAATTCTGTCTATCTCATGGTCCGATAAGTTAGTCAAAGTTATATAGTTGCCAAATAGAAATGATAGCCTTGAGTCATCATCTTTAAAGTAAAGTGACTTTCTCATTCCTTTTGGAAGTTGATCTATAAAACAAAAGATGCACTTATTCTTGCAATTTTTTTCCTTGTCCATTAAATAAGTATCAAATATTATTCCTAATTCCTCATATTCGCCTTTACGTATGTTGAAATTTCTTTCAGTTCCGTCAACTTTTTTTAATAATATGTCTATCTTGCTATTAACCTGGTAAAATCTAAAGTCCAATACGTCTATTATATCATGACCGTTCATCGAAATTAGAAAGTCTCCCGGCTGTATTCCTGCTTTGTCCGCTGGACTAAATTTTTCTATATTATTTATTCTTATCGACAATTTTCTATCTCCCTACCTATTTTGATTTTTAATTTGTTAAAAACTCAGGCCTTTTGTAAACTTAATGCCACATCTTGATAAATTTTTATCATTCCATGACACCTTTGGCCTGAGTTTTTTTATTAGTTTGCTATTCTAGCTCTTTCGCTTCATTAGTTAATTTAAATAATTCATTCATTGCTTCAATCGGAGTCATCTTTTCTACTCCTATATTCTTAATTTTGTCTACAAATTTAATGAAATTATCTACTTTTTCATCTCTCAGCCTATCAGTTTCTAATTTATTCTTAGGTTCTTCTATACTTCTAACACTTGATTCCATCGCTTTGTTGATGCAATTGCTTTTCTCTAGTTCCACTAGTATTTCTTTGGCTCTATTTATTACCCACACCGGTATTCCGGATAACTTAGCTACTTCTACTCCATAACTTTCATCTGCCCCTCCAGGTACTATCTTTCTTAAGAAAGTTATGTCGTCTCCTTCTTTTTTCACAGATATGTTATAATTCTTTATTCCTTCTATATTGATCTTCGTCAATTCATGATAGTGGGTGGCAAATAATGACTTGGCTCCTAACTTATCCTTCTGAACTATGTACTCAAGTACAGCTCTCGCTATGCTCATGCCATCAAATGTCGACGTTCCTCTACCAATTTCATCTAATATCAATAGACTGTCTCTAGTCGCATGCTCTAGTATGTTAGCAACTTCGTTCATTTCTACCATAAATGTAGATTGCCCTGATGATAGATCGTCTGACGCTCCAATCCTCGTGAATATCTGATCAACTATGCCTATTCTAGCACGGGTTGCCGGTACGTAACAACCTATTTGAGCCATTAGAACTATTATTGCTATTTGCCTCATATATGTAGACTTTCCTGCCATGTTCGGTCCTGTAATTATTGATACTCTGTTCTCATCTTTGTCAAGTAGTACATCATTGCTTACAAATGGCACGTCTGGTTGGCAAACTTCTACCACCGGATGTCTACTATTCTTGATTTCTATTATGCCTTCGTTGTCAACCATTGGCCTGACGTATTTGTTTTCGCATGCCAACTCTGCAAATCCGCATAGGACATCCATTATTGCTACACATTTTGCAGCATATTGGAACCTCGGTAGCATTACAGCTAATGACTGAGAAACATTTTCGAATGTCAGGAACTCTAAATATTTAGACCTCTCTCTCCCAAATGATACCCTCGACTCTAAAGTTTTTAAGTCGTTCGTAATAAATCTCTCAGAATTAACTAAAATTTGTTTCTTTATGAACTTCGGCGAAGATAGTTTGCTGGCCTGAGCGTGAGTAACCTCAATAAAATATCCTAATATCTTATTATGAGATATCTTTAGTTTAGGAATTCCTGTCTCATGCCTGTACATTTCTTCTAGTTGTGCAACTTGTTCCTCTTTCCAGGCAGTTTCTGATGATGATAGATCAATCTCGCTATCAAATCCTGCCCTTATGCAGCCATTATGTTCAAGTATCGGAGGTGGATCTTCTGAAATAGAGCAAGTCACAAGCTCGCAAATATCTAATATGTCGTCGAATTCGCAATGAAATTTTGCAAAAATTCCTGCTTCCATCCTCCATCTGGACATCTGGTTAGTCAATTTGATGACTCGAATCATTGATTCTGCTAGCAATCTTAAGTCTTTTCCATTAGCTGTCTCAAATATTACCTTTGTCATCAAACGTTCTATGTCCTGAATTCCAAATAAAGACGACCTAATGGCTTCTCGCGCCTCTACATTCCTGCATAAAGCTTGGACAGCATCTAGTCTCTCATTGATATCTTCTATATCAATTAACGGATTTTCTATCCATTTTCTTAATAACCGTCTCCCCATGCTTGTCCTTGTCCTGTCTAAGACGCCTAATAATGACCCTTCCCTGCTCTTGTCTATAATAGTCTCTACTAATTCTAGATTTTTGATGGTATTCGAACTCATATGCATAAATCTGTCCTTAAAGTAGTACTGCAGGAAATTAATTCTTTGCAAACCTTTCTTCTGAACATGCTGAACGTAAGTCAATAGCCCTATGACACTCTTTTTGGCAAGATCGCTTGGAATCTTTTCATATTCATCCATAAATTCTTTACTGAAATTCTTGTTTATGCTTAATGGATCTAAAGATTCATCAAACTTTGCTGGCGTGTACTTTTCTATCCAGCATCCAATCTTATTAACAAGACTCATGGCTAATATGTCGATCCCTGTCCTGTCTCCACTTACTATCACTTCTGAAGGTCTGAACTTTAATATTTCGTCCTCCAATTCAAAATAATGATCATCATCTTCTAAATAAGTTACAAATAAATCGCCTGTCGATACATCGCAGAAGCATATTCCTTCTTCATTCCTCCTGCAATATACTGCACATATGTAATTATTCGTGCCCTCGTTTAAAAGAGATCCATCCGTGATAGTTCCTTTTGTAATCACTCTGACTACTTCTCTTTTCCTTACGCCTTTCTTTGCATTACGACCACCATTGCCCTCTACTTGCTCGCAAATAGCTACCTTGTAGCCCAATGAAACTAGTTTGGCTACGTATGTCTCATAACTATTCACTGGCACCCCACACATTGGAGCTTTTTCTTCTAGTCCACATAACTTTGAAGTTAAAGTTAGTCCTAATTTTCTGGAAACTGTAACTGCATCATCATAGAACATCTCATAAAAGTCACCTAGCCTATAAAAAAGTATAGCATCTTGGTGGCTTTCCTTTATCTCCATGTATTGTTTCATCATTGGAGATAACTCTGTTTTTTTACTTTTATTATTTTCCATAATATTTTATACCGTCTCACTAACAAATATTAACCATATGTTAATCCTTATTAATATGATTCAATAATCTGCCTGACGGTTCCTCCTTTCAAATTAATTTTTTTTGCTCAACTCACCATCCACTTAAAATTATTTAGCTTTTAGTGAATATCTTGCATAAATTTGTTAGTGGCATCCGCCACATGTTGAACAATCATGAGTACAATCACTTGTTAATAGCTCGATTTCATCAGGATTTTGCCCTTCTGATGATGATACTATTATATTCTGAACTTGTCTTATCAATAAATTGATCTTCTGACTCATTTCATTGTACTCTCTCATTATATCACTTTCTACTATCTTTTCATAGACCTTTCTTAAATCTTTATTTAAATTTTCTATCTTTTCTTCATTTCTTTCTTCTTTTCCTATCTCATTATTTATTTGTACTTTCTTCAAATTCAATTCGCATATTAATTCTTCTAAATTTTTATCATTATCCATAACTTCTTTTGCTTTACGAAAGTTCAAATAAGTTTCCGTCTCTTGTATTTCTCTTCCAATTTCTCTTGCTAATTCAATTACTTTCTCTTCATTCATTAAAAAATTCCTCTCTATTCTTTACAATTTGCTATCATATATATTATTGTCTAATTTAATCATATAATACTTAATTTGTCAATAGCACCGAGCCTTTAGCTATCTCACAAGTAAGCCTAAATAGTTTATTGCAAATTTTAAACAATTTGTATATGACCTATTTATAGAAAGTAATAAAATGCTTACTTAATTAATTAAGAAATGTATGATATAATAAGATTAAGATAATAAGTAAGATAGTAAGTAAGATAGTAAGTAAGATAAGTAAATAACTAGATCGGAGAGATAATCTTGGAAAAATATTCGCCGCCCTTTGAAATAAGTAAGAAAATGTTGACTTATGTAAGCAGTATTTATGAAAAAATAGAAAATTTTAAAAACAATTTAAGGTCTAAGATGAATGTAAGAAATAATAAAATCTATTCTTCTTTGAAAATTGAAGCAAACTCATTGTCATTGTCACAAGTTCGTGATATCATTGACGGACATTTAGTCATCGGTGAACAAAAGGAGATACAGGAAGTGAAAAATGCCTACAACGCATATGAAAAAATTACTTTAATAGATCCATTTAGCATCGATATGCTTAATAACATGCACGCTATTATGACGAAATATTTAGTAAATGAATCAGGGGCCTTCCGCAGAGGAGAAGAGGGCGTGTTTAATGGAGATAAATGTATCTTTATGGCTCCTCCGGCAAAACTAGTACCAGACTTAATGAACCAACTTTTCAATTGGATGAAAAGAGAAAGAAGAAATATCCATCCTTTAATATTATCTGCTATCTTTCACTATGAGTTTGTATTTATCCATCCGTATGCAGATGGCAACGGCAGAATGGCAAGACTTTGGCATAGTGCAATCTTAACTAAATGGAAACCTATCTTCGAATTTATACCAATTGAAAGCCAAATAGAGAAATTTCAAGATGACTATTACAATGCTATAGCAAAATGTCATAGCAACGGTAACTTGAATGTATTTATCGAATTCATCCTTGAACAAATCGACAATGTACTTGGTGAAATTATTGATAAAATGAAACTAAATACTGAATTGCTTTCAAACTATGTCTTAAAGATGCTCAATATTATGGAATATGATATCCCTTATTCGGCTAACGAAACTATGGTTAAACTTAACTTGAAATCTAAAGAAACATTTAGAAAAAATTATATGGGCCCAGCAATTAATAAGAAACTTGTAAAAATGACTATCCCTAATAAGCCAACTAGTAAAAATCAAAGATATATCAGGATTAAATAATAAAATAATGTTTGACAGATTTTCTCTTTTCTATATCAATGATCAATAAATATTAATAAATATTGAGAATATACATATATATGTAATAAGTATGACATAATGTACTTTTATATTGTACTTGACATAATTTTGTATAACGTTGTATAATAAAATATCTATTTGTGAGAAGGAGAGATGACATGTGAATAATAATGAAGCAAAAAGTTCGGAATTTATGAGAGGAGTTAAGGCTGGCTTACCAATATCTTTAGGATATGTAATGGTCGCTTTTACATTGGGAATAGCATCAAACCAAAAAGGTATATCTATGTTCTTTAGTATGCTTATGTCCGCTCTATGTTTCACTGGAACAGGTCAATCTGCTGCTATGAATCTCATGGAAAATTATACATTCTTCCTTGGAGTGGCATTAACAATATTGATAGTAAATTTGAGATGCTTTATGCTATCGCTTACTTTGGCACAGAGAATAGATCCAAATACTTCTTTCTTTAAAAGAATTTTGTTCGGATTTGCTAACGCTGATGAAATATTTGCTATTGCAATTCAAGAAAAAGGATATATCGGCTTCGATTACTTTATGGGCATGCTTGTATTGCCTTATGTCGGCTGGCTAATTGGAACAATAACTGGATATACTTTAGGCATGTTCCTACCACAATCATTCCTAAATGCATGCGGAATAGCGCTTTATGGTATGTTTCTAGCTTTGATTGTACCGGCTGCAAAATCGTCTAAGCCAATGAGATTTGTCGTAATATTTGCAGCAGTATTGAGCAGTATTTCAGACTTTTGCCTAAGGGCACTAGGAATAGGCATCCCGCAGCAACATTCAGTAATAATTGGATCAATTATAGTCGCATCTGTAGCCGCAATTAAGTATCCGATTAAGGCAGAAGAAGAAGTTGTAAGAGATGACACACTTGATGCTAACTAATTTAGAAAGGAATGATTTATAAATGGATCTATTTAACAACAAAAACTTCGAGAATACATATGTTTTACTCTGTATAATATCTGTGGCAGCAGTAGTTCTTTTGTTGAAAGTGCTACCATTGATAGTATTTAAGAAAAAGATCAAGAACCAATTTGTTAACTCATTTTTAGCATATATCCCATATGCAGTTTTAGCTTGTTTAACATTTCCTGAGATATTATTTTCTATAGATCATGGGCATACAACTATGGCTTTAGTCAGCGCAGCAGTAGGGTTTGTAACTGCTTTCATCATTTCATATAAAGAGAAAGGTTTGTTACTAGCAGTTGTCATACCAACAATAATATCTTACGGAGTCGGAGAACTTATTAGATATTTTCATTTATTATAAGGAGTGCATTGAAGAAGTGGGGAATAAGTATTTAAAGATAATGACTTTGATTCCTTTGATAGTTGTAAGCGCTATATTAATGACATCATGCAGTAATAGAGATGATGATAAAATATCATTATTGGATAAGATAAAAAGAGAAGGTCGTATATTTGTAGCTACAAACGCAGAGTTCGAACCATTTGAATTTGTAACAAATAAGGGCGTCGAAGGAATAGATGTAGAGATATCCAGGAAAGTAGCTGAAAAATTAGGAGTAGAGTTACATATAGTAGACGGATCTTTTACATCTGTTATGCTGGAGATAAAGAAAAAGAGATGTGGATTTGCGGCAGCAGCACTAAGTTATAGTGAAGAGAAAGAAGAACATGTCGACTTTTCTGATCCTTATTTTACTACGAAGCAAGCCATAATAGTAAGGATAGACAGTGATATAAAATGCGCAAAAGACTTGGAGGGAAAGAAAATAGGAGTTCAAATAGGAACTACTGGAGACAGCTTTTGTACAGATCATGTAAACAAATGCCAGGTCATAAGGTTCAGCAAGCCAATGAATGCAATAATGGGTCTTAAAGCAGGATCTTTAGACGCTGTAGTTGTTGATAATTTCCCAGCGAATAAGTTTGTGAGTGCAAACAGCAATGCACTAAAAAAGCTGGAGGAACCACTTACTACCGAGAATTACGTTATGGCAATACCAAAAGGCGAGAAAGAGATCAAAGAAGTTATCAATTTAGTGATAGCCGAATTAAAAATGAATGGGCAATTAAAAGAAATTGTAAGTAAATTTGTATAATTTTACTACGTAGGGGAAGGAGAAAGTTACTATAAGATTTAGTAACGCTTCGAATGGATAATTTTTTACAACAGCTTTATAATAATTTAATAGTAGATAATAGATATCAAATTATATTAAATGGTCTACTAATAACTGTTTTAATAGCTTTCTTTGCTGCTATGATAGGAGCATGTATAGGGACTGGAATAGCATTAGTTAAAGTTAATGTCAAAGAGTCGCCAAAATTAAAGATATTAGAAAGAATTGCAGACGCTTACTTAGCAATCTTTAAAGGGACACCAGTCGTTGTTCAACTGTTTATCATGTGCTACATTATATTGGATATACCAAGTTTATCAAAGATTATAGTCGCAATAATTACATTTGGACTTAATTCCGGTTCGTACATAGCAGAATATATAAGAGCAGGTATTATATCAGTTGATATAGGACAAACTGAAGCAGGCAGATCATTAGGATTAAGTAACAAAGCTACAATGCTGAAGATAGTACTTCCTCAGGCTTTAAAAACAATTCTTCCAGCAGTTGCTAATGAATTTGTGGCACTTATTAAAGAAACATCTGTAGCAGGTATGATAGGAGTTTACGATTTGACTAAAGCAGGCGACGTTATAATGAGCAGGACTTACGATCCAATAGTTCCACTTGTTACAGTGGCTATAATTTATTTTATAATGGTTAGTGGACTTGTTAACCTGTTTGGTAAGTTTGAGAGGAGGCTGCGTCAAAGTGATAAGCGTTAAAGATTTAGTAAAAACATTTGACGGAGCATCGGGCCCGGTTGATGTTTTAAAGGGAATTAGTATAGATATTAAAAAAGGTGAAAAGCTAGTGCTTATAGGACCATCAGGATCCGGTAAGAGTACTTTTCTAAGAAGTTTAAATTTGTTAGACAGACCTACCTCAGGACATATATTCTTTGAAGGAAAAGATCTAATGGATAAGAGAACTGATATAAATTTGGCAAGACAACATATCGGAATGGTTTTTCAACACTTTAATTTGTTTCCACACCTCACCATCAAGCAGAATATTATGTTGGCACCGACAACACTCAAAATATGTAGCAAAGAAGAGGCAGAAGAAAAATGTCACCTTTTATTGAGAAGAGTCGGTTTGGAAGATAAAATGAATGCTTATCCAATCCAACTGTCAGGAGGCCAAAAGCAAAGGGTTGCGATAGTTAGGTCATTGGCTATGAATCCTAAAGTGATGTTGTTTGACGAACCAACATCAGCACTCGACCCGGAAATGGTCGATGAAGTTCTAGGAGTAATGAAAGAATTGGCTGAAGATGGAATGACAATGGTCGTGGTAACCCACGAAATTGGCTTTGCAAAAGAAGTTGCAACAAGAATTCTGTTCATGGATGACGGGAAAATAGTAGAAGATAAGCCTCCTTTAGAATTTTTTGCACATCAGGACCACAAGAGAGCAAAAGAATTTATGGCCAGAGTAGTACAATAGAAGAAATATTTAATTATTGTTGACAAAGCATAACTAAGAAATACTGAAAATTCAAAAATATGAGCTTCAGTATTTCTTATTTTTATTGCAGAAGAAACAAAATGCACAAAAGCACTTAACAACATGCATACATATATGTTATAATATGATTATCGTAGTAATTATACGATTAAATAAATTTATAAAATTTAAGGAGATGTTTGTCATGGAAAATGAAAATGCAGGTTTCGTAAACTTTGATTTTGAGGCTTTCGACTTTTATACTAGCGATTTCTTGCAAGAAGGAAGATATCTAGATATAGGTGGGGTACCGGTATCTCTAGGTCTCGTTGCGGAGAACAGTGATGCCATTACAACAGATGCCTATCCAGGAGACCCTGAAAGAGCCGATGAAAGGGAAACAACCATAAAAAATTTGAACTCTGCACTGAGGGACGGTAAAATTCGCTTTGATTTCTTAGATGACGCAGGTAGAAATGCTGTTTTGAACAACGAAATAAATAAATCTAATGAAGTTGCAAATAAGAACGTAGAAAACTTAGAAGCATCAATAAAACAAATTAATAGCCTTATTAAAGAGGTACTTAAGCCAGAATATGCAGGTATAAGCGAAGATCAAGACTTCAGTTCAAAATTTTCTGAAATTAAAGGTACTTTTTTCGAACAAATATATAAACCTTTAATTTGTCCAATTAAATTTTTGCTTCAATCAGGAAACCAAGACATATATGATGGAAATCCAAAAGGAGCATTAAGTGACACTCAAATTTCTACTCAATTATCAGATATATTTAATCTACATGGATGCCCAAAACATGAGGAGTGCATCAGATTTTAATACAATCACCCGACTATCCTAAATGGGTAGTTGGGATTTTTTTATAAAATTCAATAGGAATATTAAAATTATTAAAAAAATACTACCTGCAGGTTTCCCACAAGTAGTATTTAACTTAATATTATCAACAAAAATTACTTATTCCCTTCCTAATTTCATCTATTGGGTTGGGATTTTTCTATTCTTCTAAAATAAAAGAGCCATCATCAAGAACATCTATTATGCATAAATCAAGAGCATCCTTTTCTAGTTCTTCAATATTAAAAGATATGTCATATTCATCTCTTAAAATATCTAATGCTTCCTGCTTTGATCCTTCTTTAAAATACAAATTCAATATAATATCTAGCATTTTTATTGCTCTTCTCTTTGTTTCCACTGTACTTTTATTTCCTACATGCATTTCTGTAACTGCTGCATGGTATTCGCTATCAACAAATGACCCTGGTTTCCTTAACCTATATTCTGCGCAGTCATGTTCAAACTTGCCTGTTGTATGATGATGGATCCAAATTAAAAACACATCCTTAATCTTAACAGTCTCATTTACATTAGTCATTTTCAGAAGTTTATTGACATCAAAACGTCTGTAACCAGTATGCTGATCTACGATTGTTTTTACCATGTAGTCAAGTTTTATACTGCTATCTGATTTCTGTGGATCACATGGAACCATACTAGGGGATTCTAAAACAATTTGTACAATTGATCCTCTTGGTTCTGGACTTTTCATATTTACTCTTACATTGAACACATAATTTTTAAAGTCTTTAAAGAATATTCTACAATCAGAGACATTCACTTGCGGCTTTCCAACAATATTTTCTTCTATTTCTGAAACTGACCAGTCATTAAAGTCTGAAGTTCCGTCTTTAATTATATTAGCAATTACTCTTTTGTTTGATAACATTCTTCCCGCTATAACCTTTTCTGCGGTAATTTTTCTTACGCCTCTTACTAAATTTTCCACTTTGTCTACCAACTTTCTCAAATTTTTATTTTGTATTTTAATTATACCATATTTCAAATAAAAAATAAAGCATATTTGCTAAATTTTTTTCCCAGTTAAAACCCATGTCTTACTTTCGGTTATTTCTACGTTTTGAAAAGTTCCTATGTATTTGTCGCTGTCTTCTATTTCAACGATTATATTTCCTGAAGTCCTTCCAGTTACTACTCCTTCCTTGCTAGATTTCTCATCTATCAATACCTTTTGGATTGTTCCTTTCAAAGATGAACTATATTTCTCTGATTCTTTTTCCTGAAGGTTTAATAATTCTGAAAACCACTTAGTTTTTTCTTCATAACTTATTGGATCCTCAAATTCTGCTGCCTTAGTTCCCTTTCTCTTAGAATATATAAATGTAAATAATGAACTATATCCAACTTCATTAATCAAAGCAAGCGTGTCTTTAAATTCATTATATGTTTCGCCAGGAAATCCTACTATTATATCACTCGTTATAGATAGATTAGGTATCTTTGACTTTGCATAATCTATTATATCCAAATAATTCTCTACGCTATATCGACGGTTCATAGCTTTTAGCACTCTGTTATTACCCGACTGTACTGGAAGATGTAATTGCTTACATATATGCTCACTTGAGGCTATCGTATCAATCAATTCTCTCGTAGCATCCTTTGGATGTGAGGTCATAAATCTAATCCAGTAGTCACCCTCTATCTTATCTATTTCTCTCAATAGCTGAGAAAAATTTATATTTTCCTCTAGATGTTTCCCATAAGAGTTCACATTTTGTCCTAATAAGGTTATTTCTTTGTAACCATTTCTCACCAATTCTTTAATTTCTTCTATTATATCCTTAGGTTTTCTGCTTCTTTCTCTCCCTCTGACATATGAGACTATACAATATGAACAAAAATTATCACATCCATACATTATGGGCACAAATGCTTTAATTTTATTGTCTCTACTCACTGGCATTCCTTCATATATATTCTCGTCATCAGCATTTTCTTCAAACACCCTCTTCCCATCTGCTAAGGTCTTAAATACTAGCTCTGGGAATCTGTTTAACGAATGCGTTCCAAAAACTAAGTTAACAAACGGAAAGCTATTTCTTATTCTCTCCCTCACATGTTCTTGTTCTGGCATGCATCCACATAACGCTATGACCATATTCGGCTTCTTCTTTTTTAATGATTTTAGTGCTCCAACATTGCCAAACACTCTGTTTTCCGCATGTTCTCTTATCGCACATGTATTAAATATTATAAAATCTGCTAACTTGGCATCATCTGTAATATCATATCCCATAGAAATAAGCATTCCTTTTAATTTCTCGCCATCCGATACATTCTGTTGACATCCGTATGTTCTTACTAAAGCCTTCGGTTTTTCTGTTCTATACATACTCTGTAACAACGTTTTTACTTTTTCATAATAATTATTCATTATAATACCTCTTAAAATCAAATTAATTTAATTATAACATCATTATTAAATTTATGCTATATATTTAATTATTAAGATAATATTAAATTTTTGATCAATCTATATGTCATAATCAATAAAACACTTTAAATGATATTACTATTTTATGATACAATGTAGAAGTTGTCATGAAAGTATTGCATTTCTGTAACTTTTTGTTATAATAGTAATTGTTAGTGGTCTTAATTAGTTTTAAATTGTAACCATTTTTGTGAAAGGAAGTAGAAAAAGTGATTAAATGTATATCAAATTTAATTAATAGAATATCATCCATTAAAATCGTAAAAGGATTGGTAAACTGTAAGTGTAAAAATAGAAAGCAATTGCTTAAAAATTTTAAAGTGGCTGTACCAGCTCTTTCAATATCTTTGTTCGCAGGTGCTTTAGTATGCTTGAACTCTCAAAATCTAAACTCATTTGGTTCTGATGCTTCTCAAGCAGAAGTTAAAGTCGCAGCAAATTCTAATAATAGTTTCTCTTTTATACCTAAGTTCTTTGATGCAGAAACAAATCTTAACAGCCAAGCTACAGGAGGTATTGACGATCCTTCAAATGAATTAGTGGAAGGTTACGGATTGTATATAAACGGTAAACTAATTGGCGTGGTTTTTGATGAATCTAAAATAGATGAAATACTAAATTCTATTCTATATATGAATAATGTTGAAGGCGGTATCGCTTCTTTTGTAGAAAATATTGAGAAAACTGCTGGATTGTACTCAGTATCTGATGTAAAAACAAATGATGAACTTAGAGAAATCTTAAGCAAACCTTCTTTTAAGGCTGAATTATATACTGTTGAAGCTGGTGACACTCCAATATCTGTAGCTAAGAAGTTTAACATGAGTTTGGCTGAGTTAGATGAGGTTAACGGCGGGGATGTTAGCCCATTTATGATAGCTGGAGAAAACATTAATGTAGTTAAGTCATGCTCTCCGATAAATGTTAAAGTGTCTAAATTAGAGAAAAAGGAAAAAGAAATAAGTTACACTCAGATAGTAAAATATGATAGCCAAACAGATAAAGGTCGCTCATATGTGCAGCAAAATGGTAAAAATGGCGTAGAAGTTGAAACCGAAGAAGTAGAATATATAAACGGTAGAGAAGTGAATAGGTCATTTGTAAGCAAAGAAATAATTGTACAACCTGTAAATGAAGTAACTGTCATCGGTACAAAAGAAAAAGTTAAGAAAACTTCACCTGTAACTAGTCAAAAAACTAATAAAACTCCAATTAGACAAGCTAAAACTCAACCGCAGACTCAAACTCAAAGCAAAGCTGAAGTTCTAGAAGAGGCAAAGAAGACAAGTAAGAAACAGAACAAAAAAAAGGGCAAAAAGCAAGATAATAGTAAGAAAAGAAGTAATAACAGTGTCTCTGCCAACCCAAAAGTAGCTAAAGCACCTGGAAATGGTATAGCAACTGGAAAATTCGCTTGGCCTGTAAAATATACTCGTAATATAACAAGCGGATATGGTCCAAGATGGGGATCTTTCCACGAAGGTATTGATATAGCTCAAGGCGGTATCATGGGGAAACCGGTATTTGCTGCAGATGGCGGATATGTAGAAAGCGTAGTTTATAGCAGTAAAGGTTACGGAAACAACGTGGTTATTAACCATGGAAACGGATTTAAGACCAGATATGCTCACCTTTCAAAAATAACAGTTAAGAAAGGTCAAAAGATAAGTAAAGGCGAACAATTAGGCAATGTGGGTTCAACAGGATTTTCAACAGGCGCTCATCTTCATGTAAATGTTGTTAAAAATGGAAAGTGCGTAAATCCTATAATTTATTTAGGAAGATAATCATTTAAATTTAGAAAAATGAAGCAGCAGTTAACTTTTGATTAAGTTCAGGTTAACTGCTGTTTATTATTATCTATTCAAATCGTTATAAGCTGCTTTCCAACCGCTCCAAATCCTTTTGGCTGCATAATCTACGTCTTCACTAAATGTAGTTCCAATAAAATTTGCTTTTGCTTGATGAATCTTTGTTGCTAGAGGCACCTCTTGCTTTCCTCTATCATATCCATATGCACAAGCTAATAACGTCCCAGCTAATAACAATCCTGTGAATGCTACTGCACTAGCCTTTGCTACTTTCCCTCCTCCGGATACTTCGTCCAAGTTTTTGTCTGCCAATTCCCCATTCATTTGAATCAATTTTGTTGCAATATGCGTTATAGAGTCGCTTATATCCTTAAGTTCATCAATTGATAAATCTAATCCTTTGTCTTTAAAAAGTTCTTGTACCTTATTTATATCCGAAGTATTTAATATTTTTATTACAAACTCTCGATTTTGCATTAAGTCAGCAAATTTTTTGTCATCCATTGTAACAAATCCCTCCTAAAGTTATACTAATTTAATCTTATTATGCATAATTCTGAGGAAAATATACTTATTATTAATCTTTACTGAACCTCCCACGACTAAAGTCGCAGGGTTCTTGGGAACTCTCTCCTAACGGAAAGATATTTACCAAGCTAT
>CAKSSR010000013.1 GCA_934489735.1 uncultured Eubacteriales bacterium
ATCACTTAATTCTTCAAAGTACTCTATCATAACTTATCCCCTCCTATTTTCTATTATACCACTCCTATCAATTTTTTTCATGCGGTTGCCCTATAAATCTTAATCAAAAAATTCTTTTCAGATTACAATTTTTTATAATCAATCCGTGACTTTTTTCTACTATTCTCAACCATAACACTAGTAAAATGCAAAAACAGCCATAACTGCTTTACATCAGATATGACTATTTCTATTTAATTTATCATGTATCCTTACGAAGAATTGTCAAATATTCTTCATAAGAGTAAATCTTTGTCTTTCCTATCTTATCGGAACAAATAAGAATATTATTATCTATCAATAAGTTCACTGCTCTTGACACAGTATTATATGCCATATTTAATGCTTTTGCTGCCTTTACAATCTCAATTATTGGATTTCCCTCTAAATAAGTCATAAGTTTTAATACCGATGCTTTTGCTTTTCCAAAATTATTTACTATTTTCATATTTCTATCGTGCAATTCTATCAGTTTATCAATTGTATCTATTGCATCTGTTGCCGCTTCTGAAAGTACTAACAAAAAAAACTTAATCCATTGTTCATAATTTCCATTTCTGCGGACCTCCGTCATACGATCGTAATATTCGATTCTGTTTTTTTTAAGAAAATAAGACAAATATAGCACTGGAGTCGATAATATATCTTTTTCTATAAGATAAAGGATAATTAAAAGTCTGCCAACTCTACCGTTACCATCCAAAAACGGATGTATCGTTTCAAATTGATAATGAATTAGTGAAGCACAAATGAGTGGATCTAAATTATTGTCACTGTTTATAAACTTTTCCAGATCGCTCATAGCAATTTTCATATCTTCAACATTTGGTGGAATATACCTGGCATTTTGAAGTGTGCTACCACCTATCCAATTTTGTGAAGAACGAAGTTCACCTGGATTTTTTTCACTACCTCTAACATTTGACAATAATATAGCATGTGTTTCCTTAATAAGTCGTGTACAAAGAGGTAATGTCTTTAATCTTTCAATTGCAAATTCAGTAGCCTTAATGTAATTTATTACATCTGAAACATCTCTGTTTATATTTTCTTTAATAAGTGGATTCAAAACGTCGTCCAAAGTACATTGTGTCCCTTCAATTTGTGATGATAATAATGCCTCCTTCTTTATATACATAGATACAAACAAATTAACATTTGGTACTCGTTTTGCAATACTTTCTATTTTCGCCATCTGTTTGCTTGCCTTTACTAAATATTCTACCATCTCATCATCCTTTTCAATGGCAGGTATTGGAGGAAGTTGATTTGGTTTAAATGATCGATATGCCATTTTACCTGATAAATTTGTCACAAGTTCTCCGGCTCTGTTTTTCATATAATAGTCACCTCATGCAAGTTGAAATTTCTATGTCCATTATATCATGTATATTTCCACTTATCAAGCTATCTGGAAATATAGATTAATTATTTCACTATTTTCTTACCCAAAGCCTTCCTTCTCTTAATTCAATAAAAAAACAATGAGATTACATTGTTCACTTATAATCTCACTGTCTAATATATAATTCCTAACCGTTTTATTTAAAATCCAAATGGATTTTCTATCATTTGGTCTAATTTTTCTTTAGAATGCATATTTAGCTTATCAAAAATTGAACTTTCTACCTTCAACTTTACAGGTTCTTTGGCATTATTTGATTCAACCTTGCTAACAAATTCCTTTAACTCTCTAAGCAAATCAGTATCGCTTGCATATATTTCACCATAGCTCACCAATCTTTTTGCTCCGTCTCCATTATCATCTGCCTTTATGTACTCACCTTTTATCAAATCATCAGCATTTGAGATATTTGGCCCTGGAACTGATTCAAAATTATATATATACAAGTCTTCGTTACCAGGATCATCCTCTCTGAATAAATTAGCTATTTCTGACCCTACATATTTATCAGCAAACTCTTTAAGAAATGCAAGCTGTACAATAGTTTGAACCATATGCATTCTTCCTTCTCTTAATTTGCTTATTATATTTAAGCTATCTGAGGAACCTGTCTTATACATCATTAAGGCCGTGCAAAATACGCCTGTTCGACCTATTCCAGCAGAACAATGTACTACTATTTTATTTGCTTCAGGGCAGACAAACTCCTCAATAAATTGTTTAAATGCTTCTATGTTTGTAGGTGCATTACGATCTTCCCAATTCTTATACCAATAATGATTAACTTCCGCTACCGATTTTTCTTCTCCTGTTTCTTTATCTTTTTCTATCAAATTTATAACCCTTTTCTCATAGTCTCCCATGTCATCTACGCTCATTATTTCTATTCTAAAATGTATACTTTTTGGATATTCCCAATAATGTTCTATGTTTGAACCTAATGCTGCTATATACTTTACTTCTTTAGTCTTAACCATATCCCAAAAGCTATCTCTTGTGTCGGTTCCATTTAATTCTTCTACTAAAGGACATTGGGTTGCAAAAAATTCCACGCCATTGTCTGAAAACAAGCTAGCGCTCTCATCATTTTCAAACACTATGTCACTTGCATTTATATAATCATTATAAGTTAAGTTAACTTTTGCTTTTTTCCCCTGTTCCGTATCATCGCTATATACTAAAATATCCGGATATCTGTCTTTAAAGCAATCATAATCTCTCAATTTAATTGGATCCTTTGCATTTAATTCCTTAAATTCCTTTATCAATGCTAGTTTATCAACCAAATTCTTCATATCGCCAAGATATTCTATTTTAAGTTCCTTTAATACGCTATCAAGTTTATCGACAGCATCTGGAGCATCCTTATCAATATCCTTTATTTTTTCATAATAGTCTCTATTTCTAAAAAAACATTCTAAAATTCCATTAATATTCATAAACGATCACCTCATATTTAATATTATTTTTAACTTAAGTCATCCACTTTATCATCTGAATAACAATATCTTGATTTCAAAGCATAACTATCTAAAGCAATACTTCTATATCCGCCAGGGGCTTTTCCCGTTTGATATACAATTCTCATAAAAGCCTTAACAGATTCAATATTATTAATTGTCGAATCGTATATAACTCTTATTTTTTTACTATTATCAGCATACTTTGCGAATCTTACATTTTGATTATTCATTAAGCTGCTATTATCTCCTAGCAGATAAAACTTAACTCTTGTTGTTTTCACTCTACTCGCCATTTCACTTACTTGTTCTTTTGTAACTAATCTATTTACGAAACCATTCTGATCAAAGAAATTTTCAAATTCGGTCTCAGACATTTTTTCAACTTTGTTAGCGTCATTCAAATCCAATTCACTCAACGCTGTAGACTCTGTCTCAGATATCTTCCTTTTTAATTCTCCAGCAAAGCTTATATCTTGACTATTATCACTAAACATCAGCACTCTGCGATTAAAACTATCAAAGTTATTCAAATTTACCATTTTTGCATTACTGACATTTCCATCAAACTGATACTTATATAAATATACTGACTTTTCTCTGTTTAAATTTACAAGCTTATCATCACGATAATCATAAGTTGTAGTAAATTCCTCTTTATATAGTAATATTGGATTTCCAATTTCATTATTATTTATTGCATTGATTACTGATTCTTCACTATGTTCACGTTTATCATATGCCACAACATTAATAATTCCTTCTGTCTCTCTATTATCCAACCTTATAAAATTATAATGCACTTTATTTGTCATATCGATATCCAAGTCATATACGTAAATCATATTTTCAAGTTGTCTAATACAATTTGCATCATATATAGCGACATTAGGGCACTTTGTCCTAAAATCTTCAGGTGTCATTGTAACAGCTAATGTCTGGTCGTGCAATCCATTTGCTACTTCTTCGATAGTACAAAACAAAGCATTATATCCAATGCTTAATTTATGATTATATGCAAAAATCCTTTTTATTTTATTATTAATCCTATTTACTTCAAAGAGAAACTTAAATTTTCTACAGAGTCATTGCCATCGTTTCCGTTATAGACATAGAGAAGTATTAAATTTTCTATGTAATTTCTATCAACTACTTCATTTGGTCTAAAGTGTTCAAATGTTCCGATCAATGATTCCGAAGTACATTCATTTACAAAATTTGATTCATTGTCTTGGAATTCTACCGAATTCATAAAATTATAAAAGTCAGGAACATTCATTTTCAAATTTGAGTTGTAAGAAATCACTCTTTGCTTACCATCCTTATCACTTATCTGTACAAATTTCGTATTTCGAGCATCATTCAAGATTCCGTCATAAGAATATAAGCGTACCATAGATCTCACCTCCTTTCAAGTAAAAGTTATCAACTTGACATATTCCAGTCTAATACTTTTCTTTTATCATATTTCTACTACATTATTGTCTTCATATCCATAATAATCTCTCAATGTTTTTAAATTAAACTTCTCATCCCTTACAAATCTAAGTCCATCTGGTTCCTCTTTCTTTTCATCTATAAAGCGTTTAACATTCTCAAGGCTATCAAAATCTGTATCCTGGCTATCATATATTCCTATTACCATATTACCTTCGTGATTAAATCTTACAAAACTCAAGCTACCTCTTTTCTCCTGGAATCTTCTCTTATTAAATCTAGGCATAAAAAGAAATTTTATGTCTTTTCTATTATCCGTAGAGTAATCATCCGTTATAATTTCTTTCTCCTTAAAGTCCAATGCAATTCCTTTATCTTGCAAATAGCATTCAAAGTCACTTTTAGACATTTTTTCTGCCTCATGATCAATCATTCCATCCTCTATGAAACCTATTTGTCTATTCAATGCTTTAAGGTCATTACTTCCATTCAAGTTAACCAATAGTATTCTTTGATTATCTTCACCTGTGACATTCAATTTAATTACTTTAACATTCTGAGGACAATCTTCTTTAAATTGATACTTAAATACATATACCAAGCCACGTTGTTCTTCTCCAGCATCTAAATTTTGGTTAGAAATTTCTATCGAATCCAACTTATCTTCTGTATATCCGTACATCCATCGCAAATTATGTATACTCATCCTACTAAAAATAAATTCTTTATCTAAACTTTCTATCTTTTTCTTAACTTCTTCAAAGCTATCTACTGACGGATCATAAATCGTTATTATTTTCTTTCCATCATCGATACACGTTGCAAATCTTAAGTTTTCTCTATTCCTTTTTAGATCATCTATTGTTTTACAACAGGGATAAACATATTGCAATTCTTCCTGTTCATACATCAATTTTTTTATATCTTCTTTAGTCATAAATTCAATATTTTCTCTACTAAATTCACCTTCTAATTCATCATCCAGTAATTTAATAGCTTTGTCATCAAGATTTCCTTCTTCTATGAGATTCATTTGTTCAAATAAAGCATTTAGATCATCACATTTATCATTAAACAATAGTACTCTACGTGTCTTATCATCAACACTTTTCAATTCAATTGCCTTAATGCCACTCATTGATTCAACATTATACTTATAAACATATACTATCGTGTCCAAAGGTTCCACTTTTTCGTCGCTATAATCATATATTCTTATCAAATCGTTCTTACTCAAATCAATCGGTTGCATATCATTAATTTGATCTTTTATACCAGCTAACGAACTTCTATCATGTTTCTGTGAATCGTATCCTACCATTTCATTCAATCCAAGTCGGTTAAACAGACTTGCAAACTTATAATTACTTTTATCATCAGAATCATCAATATCATAAACATATACCAGATCCTTCAAATAGCTTAAGGGGAACATCTGACAATTATAAAACTTTGATTCAAATTCTTCCTTAGTCATATTCAAAGCCATGTCATTATGTAACCCGAGGTTTATTTCTTCTGCGAAAACGATCAATGAACTGTAATCAATTCCTGGTTTATAGGAATAAATCATTACTCTTTTCTCATCGCCAGCGTCGTTCAGTTCAATAAAGCTTAATTTTTTGGGATCGACGTCAATATTTTCATCCTCACACAAATAAATATGCATAAATATCATTCCTTTCTATTAACCTTTTTAATATATAATAACATAAATTTGTATTTCAGTCAAGCCCCTTAGTTAAAAAGTTATATGTTTTTATTAAATGTGATAAATCATTCTTTTCTTTTTTATTTTCAAACTTTATCATCAAGTTCATAAATGATAAAAAAAAACAAGAGCAACTCTGTCACTCCTGTTTCAATTGTTATCTATTAATTATTACTAGACAAGACATCGCCCATATTATATAATCCATCGGCTTTACCTGCCATAAATATTGCTGCATTAATCGCACCTGTTGCAAAAATTTCTTTAGATCCCGCTGAATGTGTCAATTTTATTACTTCATCTTTCCCTGCAAATACAACCTCATGCTCTCCTACTATGCTTCCGCCTCTAATAGAATGTATTCCTATTTCATTCCTAGCCCTCTTTTTTCTATATGAATGTCTATCAAATACATATTGCATGTTATCTTCTAGTGATGATGATATTGCATCTGCTATCATAAGTGCAGTCCCGCTTGGAGCGTCTATTTTCTGATTATGATGTTTCTCTATGATTTCTATGTCAAAGTAACTATCGTATAATATGTTTGCTGCTTTTTTCGACAATTCCATTAACAAGTTTATTCCCAATGACATATTCCCTGAAAAGAATACAGGTGCCTTCTTTGATGCAAGCTTTATTTCATTAATTTGTTGATCTGAGAAGCCTGTTGTACAGATAACCAATGGTATCTTTCTATTTATCGAAAAGTCTATAAGTCCTTTAAGTGCTGATGGGTTTGAGAAATCAATTATAACATCCGCTTCCTCTTTTACATCATTTATGTCATTATATACTGGGAAATCATAAGATGATTCTTCATTTAAAGCATCTACTCCCGCAGATATAATTATATCTGGTCTAGATTTGACTGTATTTTCTATAACTTTTCCCATTTTTCCTCGACAACCGTTAAGTATAACTTTAACCAAACTCATATTATTTTAAACAACCTCACTTTTTACTTAAATAATGTCATATTTTTTCATCATTTCTCTTAATTTATTTAAATTTTCTTCATTCAAGGTAGTCAGTGGCAATCTACATCTTCCACAGTCATATCCTAGCATATTCATAGCTTCTTTTACTGGTATTGGATTGACGTCGCAGAACAAAATGTTAATCAAGTCTAAATATTTTAATTGCATCTCAGCTGCTTTTGATATTTCTCCTTTCAATGCAAGCGATGTTATGTCGTGGCATTCTTTAGGACAAACATTTGCAAAAACAGATATAACTCCGCTTCCCCCAAGTGACATTATCGGTACTATTTGATCATCATTTCCTGAATAAACTTTAAAATCCTTATCGCACAGCGACAATATCTTAGCCACATTCGATATATTTCCACTTGCTTCTTTTATTCCTACTATATTAGGGATCTTTGATAGTTCCAAACATGTCTCAGGATTTATATTACATCCTGTTCTTGATGGCACATTGTATAAAATTATTGGCAGTTCTACATTTTCTGCTATCAATTTGTAATGCTCTACTAATCCTTTTTGAGATGTCTTATTATAATAAGGGGTCACTATTAGCAACGCATCAGCTCCTGCTGACTTCGCTCTCAATGACAGTTCAATAGCATGAATTGTATTATTACTTCCTGCCCCTGCGATAACTGGTACTCTTTTATTTACTCTATTTGCAGCACACTTTACAACGCTATAATACTCATCGTCAGACAATGTAGCCGATTCTCCTGTTGTCCCACATGCTATAATCGCATCTGTACCATTTTCCAATTGGAAGTCTATTATTTCTTCAAAAGCTGTATGATTAATCGATTTGTCTTCATTCATGGGGGTGATAATTGCCACACCAGATCCTTCAAATATTGTCTCTTTCATAAAAAAATCTCCTCTTTACTAAATATAATTTTGAATACATAATAACTCTGCCATCAAAATAGCTCCTCCTGCTGCCCCTCTGACAGTATTATGTGACATAGATACAAATTTTATATCATATTGATTATCCTGTCTCAACCTTCCAACTGATATTGCCATACCATTTTCTAAATTTCTCTCAGTTTTTATCTGTGGTCTTGAGTCGTCATCAAAATAATGTATAAATTTCTTAGGAGCGCTAGGCAAATCAAGTTCCTGAGCAATCGATTTAAATGAATCCCATCTATATATTATATCTTCCATATCAATTTTCTTATCAAATGAAGCAAAAACTGCTGCCGTATGTCCATCGCTGACAGGGACTCTTATACATTGCGTTGTAATTTTTATATCATTATTCAACTTGATCTTATCATTTTCTATACTTCCCCATATTTTTAATGGTTCTATCTCAGATTTTTCTTCTTCCCCCGATATGTACGGTATGATATTGTCAACCATTTCTGGCCATGTCCTTAAAGTCTTGCCAGCTCCGGAAACCGCCTGATATGTGCATGCTAATATATTCTTAATTCCCAGGTCAAAAAGTGGATGAAGTGCTGGTACAAAGCATTGGATTGAGCAATTTGACTTAACTGCTATAAATCCTTTCTTAGTCCCAAGTCTCTTTCTCTGTACTGGTATTATGTCTGAATGTTCTGGATTTATTTCTGGGATCATCATTGGTATGTCATCCTTAAGTCTGTTTGCACTGTTATTAGATATAACAGGACATTCTAGTCTTGCATACATTTCTTCCAGTTCACATGTCTTTATTTTATCCATATTTACTGCGCAAAATACAAAGTCTACCATTGACACTATCTTCTTTGCATCTGCCAAGGCATCATAAACTATCATATCGCATATTTCTTCTGGAATGTCCTCTATCTCTATTGACTTTTCTGACATAACTTCTCTATACTTCTTACCAGATGAACGTTTACTTGCTGCCAGTACTTTAATTTTAAACCATGGATGGTCTTTCAGTAATGATATAAACTTCTTTCCAACCATTCCAGTCGCTCCGATTATGCCTATATTATATTCTTTCATAAATTAAAACCTTCTTTATTTATAATTGGATTACTTATTCTTTAAATTATATGCTATTTAATTCCAATTATAATCCTATCATTATAGAAAACTTATGTCAATTTCTATTTTGTTTTCTTTTTTCTTATAGCGAATCTAAATATCACTTGAAAAATCCTACTATTCCATAAGATAAGGTAGCCATTATTATGCCTGCCACTAAAATTCCCAAGCAGATTGATATAACCGACTTCTTAAATGGCATATCAAATAGTCCTGCAATCAATGCACCTGTCCATCCTCCGGTTCCTGGCAGTGGTATTGCAACAAAGAAAAACAGTCCCCAAATCTCATATTTCCTAACTGATTCTGCCTTTTTGTTAGCCATACCTTCCAGCTTCTCAATAAACTTAGACATCTTTGTTTTTTTCAATAAATCGAAGACTTTTCTTATAAATAGTAAAATAAATGGTATTGGTATCATATTTCCGACTAAACATATTAAAAAAGCCAATCTCCAGTCAACATTTAGTAAGCTTGCTGCTATTAAACCTCCTCTTAATTCTAAAATTGGCATAAGCGATATTAAAAATATTAATAATCGTGGGTCTATAATAGAATTAAGTGATATGACCATCGAATTAATAATTGATTCCAAGGTATCACCTCTCTTTTATTTTCTTTTCAACCATCATATCTTTTATCTTCATCAGTCTAGTAGTATTACTTCTTTCATTTTCTTCTAGTTTCATTGATATTGATTTGATAGTATCTTCTAAGTTTGGAATCATTATATGTTCTAATGCGTTGACCCTTCTTCTAGTTTTCTCTATTTCCGATGCCAATATCATAACAGCTTTCTCTTTCTGCGCTAAAGTCACCATATCTTTCAAAGTCAAAGACAACATACTTATTGACTGATCCAATTTTCCAGATGTAAATACGTATCCGTATGATAACATATCTGAACTTTCCTTAAAATCTTCTTCCTTATCATTGATTTCATTATGGCAAACGAATTCAGGGACTTTTATGCTCATTATATTTTTATATGACACCTTTAATTTTATCTTTTTTTTAGGCAATAGCATTGAAGTTTTCAATACTTCTTCCTGCATGACAGATCTTGCTATTACAAAGTGCTTATTTGCCATATTTATATTTTCTTCCACTTCTTTTCTCAATGACTTAGTATCCTTTACCATATCCAAGAAAATTCTCATCAGTTCATCTTGTTTATCTTTTAATAACTTATGTCCTCTTCTTGCTACAACCAATCTTTTCTTCAAATTAGTAAGTTCCATCCTTGTCGGATTAACTCGCATTATTGACATACTTCCTTAACACTTCCTTTATTTATAATATTGGTCAAGATATTTGTCCTTCACCCTTTTCAATTCAGACCTAGGCAACATAGATAGTAACTTCCAGCCTATATCCAACGTCTCTTCTATACTTCTGTCCTTATTATATCCTTGCGAAACATATTCCTTTTCAAAGCTTTCTGAGAACTTTGCATACAACTTGTCCATATCAGTCAATGCTGCTTCTCCCAAAACTGCCATCAACTCTTTACATTCCTTACCTCTTGCATAAGCCGAGAATAGTTGGTTCATCAAGTCTGCATGATCTTCTCTTGTTTTTCCTTCTCCTATTCCCTTGTCCTTAAGTCTAGATAGAGACGGAAGCACATCTATAGGTGGTTTTATATTCTTTCTATACAGGTCTCTGCTTAAAATAATCTGACCCTCTGTTATATATCCAGTCAAATCTGGTATTGGATGAGTCTTATCATCTTCTGGCATTGTAAGTATTGGAATCATTGTAATACTTCCATTCTTACCCTCTTGTCTTCCTGCCCTTTCATATATCGATGCCAAATCTGTATACATATAGCCGGGATATCCTCTTCTTCCTGGCACTTCCTTCTTTGCTGCTGAAATTTCTCTCAATGCGTCTGCATAATTAGTAATATCTGTTAAAATCACTAGCACGTGCATATTTTTTTCAAATGCTAAGTACTCAGCCGCAGTCAATGCTATCTTAGGAGTCGTAACCCTTTCAATGGCTGGATCATTTGCTAAGTTAATAAATAGTACTGTCCTGTCTATTGCTCCTGTTTTCTTGAAGTCTTCTATAAAAAACTCAGATTCTTCAAATGTAATTCCAATTGCTGCAAATACTACTGCAAATTGATCTTCCGTCCCCTTAACTTTTGCTTGTCTTGCTATTTGCGATGCCAATGAAGCGTGTGGCAGTCCACTTCCTGAGAATATCGGCAGTTTTTGTCCCCTTACTAAAGTATTCAATCCGTCTATAGCAGATACTCCTGTCTCTATAAATTCTTCTGGATAGTTCCTAGCCACTGGATTCATTGGTATTCCATTTATGTCCATTCTCATTTCCGGAATTATTTCTGGTCCATTGTCTTTGATTCTTCCCATTCCGTCAAATACTCTTCCCAGCATATCCTCAGACACTCCTAATTCTATCCCACGTCCTAGGAACTTTATCTTACTGTCTGATAAATTTATTCCAGCCGAACTCTCAAATAACTGAACTATTGCATTTGTTCCATCCACTTCTAATACTCTGCATCTTTTTGTCGACCCATTTCTTAATTCTATCACTCCAAGTTCATTATACTTAACATTTTCTACTCCACTAACCATCATAAGTGGACCTGCTACTTCTTTAATCGTCTTATATTCTCTGGGCATAGTTAAACTCTTCCTCCCATTATTCATTTTCTCTATTTAGCAACTGACTTATTTCTAATTTTATCTGTTCATTTATCAATTCGTATTCATCATCGATACTTTCTTCTGATACATACTTAAATCTTCCTATTCTTTCTTTAACCGGTAGTGATAAAATGTCGTCCACTGGTACTTTTTCTATCACTTCTTTAGACCTATCGTAAAAATCTATTATCATTTTCATCAACATGAATTGTTTATTCAATGAAGTATACGTATCGATCTCATGAAATGCATTCTGATGCAAGTAGTCTTCTCTAATAGATCTTGCAATTTCTAACTTAAGCCTATCCGATGGTGATAGTGCGTCCATTCCAACTAACTTTACTATCTCTTCTAACTCAGACTCTTCATGCAATATGTGCATCAAACGGTTTCTTAATTCTATCCAATCCTCATTTACTTCTTCTTTAAACCAATTGCTCAAAGACTCTACGTAAAGTGAGTAACTGTTAAGCCAGTTTATTGCTGGGAAATGTCTTCTATATGCAAGAGATGAGTCAAGCCCCCAAAAGACTTTAACTATTCTTAACGTTGCCTGAGCTACTGGTTCTGAAATATCTCCACCTGGCGGTGAAACTGCTCCTATAATTGACAGAGTTCCTTCCCTTTCATCACTTCCCAATGATATTACTCTTCCTGCTCTCTCATAGAATTGAGCCAGTCTGCTCCCTAAATATGCAGGATATCCTTCTTCTCCTGGCATTTCTTCTAATCTTCCTGACATTTCTCTAAGTGCTTCAGCCCATCTAGATGTCGAATCTGCCATTAATGCAACTGAATATCCCATATCTCTGAAATACTCGGCTATAGTTATTCCAGTATATATCGATGCTTCTCTTGCTGCAACTGGCATATCTGAAGTATTTGCTATCAAAACAGTTCGTTCCATCAAAGAGTATCCTGTCTTTGGATCCTTTAAATTTGGAAATTCATTGAGAACATCTGTCATTTCATTCCCACGTTCTCCACATCCTATATAAACTATTATATCAGCATCTGCCCATTTAGCAAGTTGATGTTGTACTACTGTCTTCCCGCTTCCAAAAGGTCCTGGTACTGCTGATGTCCCTCCCTTTGCTATTGGAAACAAAGTATCAATTACTCTTTGTCCTGTTACCAATGGTTCTTTAGGAGATAATTTCTTCTTGTAAGGTCTTCCAACTCTTACTGGCCATCTCTGTAGCATGCTTATATCCAATTCTTTTCCGTTTTCATCTATTATTTTACAAATAGTATCTTCCACTTTAAAGCTTCCCTCAGAAATTGATTGTACTTTCCCTGAAATTCCTGGTGGTACCATTACTTTATGCTTCACGATTCTAGTTTCTTCTACTATTCCAATTACGTCTCCCTCTTCTACCGTTTCCCCCTCGCAAACGCTCGGCTTAAAATTCCATTTTTTTTCTCTATTTATTGATGGTATACTAATTCCTCTTTTAAGATTGTTTCCCACTTTTAATTTTATTTCATCCAACGGTCGACCTATGCCATCAAAAATACTTCCTATTAAGCCCGGGCCCAAATCGATGCTCAATGGCATGTTAGTTGATTCAACTTCTTCTCCTGGCCCTAGTCCTGAAGTCTCTTCATAAACCTGAATTGAGGCACGATCTGAATGCATTTCTATTATTTCTCCTATAAGTTTCTCAGAACTAACGTAAACTACGTCAAACATATTTGCGTCCATCATTCCTTGTGCTATTACAAGTGGACCTGAAATTTTCATTATCTTGCCATTACTCATTTAAATTCCCCTAACTACTTAAAATATCTGCTCCTACCGCCTTTTCAACTGCATTTTTTATATTATATGTTCCTATTCCTGTATTAAAATTAAGTCCCGGAATAGGTATTATAACTATCATTTTATTATTTTTCAATACAGCCTCTATACAATCCGTAATTTTAGCATATAACATTTCAGTTATATATACTATTGCATATTCATCATTAGACAATTGTCTCAACAATTTACATGCCGATTCTATTTCTTCATTAGAAAATGGGAATATATCCACTCCCAAAAAGGCATATCCACAAATACTATCCAAGTCCCCCAAAACTGCTATCTTCTGCATATCTAATCCCCCGTTTATCATATTTTGTCACGAATCTCTTCCGGGCTAAATAAATTCCTTTTAAGATTTAAGATTATCCTAATTATTTTAATTTCTTTCTTCTTATTGAATAAATATGATACTACCGGCTCTAATCCTGTTGACTTGTACTTAAATTGCTCTATAAATTTAAATATTTCATCTTGAATAGCCTTTTCAAGTGATGCCTTTTCTATTACATTTCCAAATCCTATCTTAACTAAGTATTCCATCAAGCTTTTCTCTCCAGGGATAGAGTTGTTTATTAGTTCCTCTTTGCAAATCAAATCGTTGTCCATCAATACTTTATCATAAAATTCTTGACTTTTCTTCAACTTGCTGCCTCTTATTGCTACCTGTACGTTTGATAAAGCAAATATCAGATTATATAAATCTATTAAAAACTTATTTCCTATGCTTAAAATATCATTTTTAATTGCCTCATAGCAACCTCTGTCGATCATTATATCAAATAGTTGTCCATCCCTTGTCTGCTTCAATACTTCATTAGATTTTACAACCACTTCTCTACAAAACTCAGGAAAATTTGAAAAGTTCATCTTAATTGATGCTTCTTTTATATCCTCGATGCTTATATTTCCTTCCGGAAGAAAGATATTATCTATTTTAGAGTCATAATATATACTCTTCAGCTGTGCCTTTATATTATGAAAATCATTTTCATATAATAAAAACTTCAATTCGAATGGCTTTGGGCATGACGACCTTATGAAATCATATAATTTTTCTGTCTCTTCTCTAATAATTTTACTTATAGTCTTATCTATATTACATTCTCTCTGGTCTGTGGTTCCAAAACCTTTGTCATATAATAATTTTATACATTCGTCGATATTTTTTGCTAAAACCAGTGACTCGATATCATTCTTGCTCAACATCTTTGTCTCTCTAAATCTAATTTTAGCTATCGTATTTATATAATCTATCTCTTTTATCATATTAAATTCACCTTTCATCAAATAATAACTCATTTAATCTGTCTATTATTTCTTCTCTGTTCTCTTCAAAAATTGAATCTAATATGCAATTCTGTTCAAAATTATCATATTTTATAATAAAACCATTGGATATATCAATCGCATCGTGAGATACCTTTAAACTTTTTCCATCGCTCAATTTACTATTTATATTCGTCTCAAAATCTTTCGGCAACCTGTTTATATCCGATTTAGATAAATATACAATTCCCTCCCCTTTTTCAGCATACTTGTTACATAAATTCAATAATATTCTAAAATACTTCTTGTCCTCTTTTAAAATTTCTCTCTTTGCCTTATCAATTAGCTCATCTATATATTCTATTTTCTTGCTCAATATCATTTTTTTACATTCGCTTAAAGCCAATTTCTTTCCAGTACTAAGCATTTCCTTTGAATCCGCTTGAGCCTCTTTAATAATATTATCTGATTCTTCATTTGCCCTTATCCGTGCCTCTAGTATCATTTCATTTATATAAGAATTGGTTCCCTCTGATTGTTCTTTTACTAATTTCTCCGCATCATTTTCTATCCTCGTTATTATATCTTCTAAAGCCATATGTCATGCGCCACCCTTTTTTATTTGAATGGCTTCCTCCCCTCTATCAAATGTTAATACTAGATACTCCCATGACAGAAAGAAGTGATACTAATAAAGCCAATACTGCATAAGTCTCAACCATTGCAGCTATCATTACTCCTTTAGTGCTTTCAGTTGGTTTTTTCGCTGTTATCCCTATGCCAGCTGCTGCTGCTCTCGCTTGAGCTATTGCTGAAAAGTATCCAACTATCGCCATAGGTAATGCTGATGCTAAATATAATAAACCTTTTGCTAATGATACGCTCATATTTCCGCCTATCACTCCTATATTTGATAGTATTATAAATGCCACCAACAATCCGTATATACCTTGTGTCCCCGGAAGTAACTGGAGTATCAAAGATTTTCCAAATTTCGATGGATCTTCACTGACTAGTCCTGCCGCTGCTTCACCTACTAGTCCCACTCCTTTAGCTGATCCTACTCCTGGCAATGCTGCTGCCAATGCTGCTCCAAATAAAGCTAATATTAACCCTAATCCTTCAAACATATCAATTATCCTCCTTGATTTTAATCTTATAATATTTATTATTTTCGGTAGAGAACGGTTTAAAAGCCTTACCTCCACCTTGATAAAACTTACTAAAAAACTCAACGTATTGCAATCTTCCAGTATGCACGTAAGCTCCCAGTACATTGATCCCAATATTCAATACATGTCCTAAGACAAATACTATTGCAAATACTATTAATCCAATTATACTATTCCCTGCCATGCTTCCCATAGTATTTATAACAGAAGCTACAACCCCTGTTGCAAGTCCTAGTGCAAGTAACCTTGAATATGACAAAATATCGCTCAAATATCCTGTGATTCCGTAAAGTTTCCCAAATCCTGACGTTATTTTACTTACTCCCTTTTCTTTTATTCCACTTATTATTAAAATTGCTAACACTCCTGCTGCCAGTAGATATATTCCTATATCTATTAGTAAACTAATGCTAAATGCAGATCCAAATGATATCATAAACAGTCCCAAAAATATGCCCCACCATGACATATCGTCAGATATTCCGTCAATTATATTACCATTTTTACATTTTATATAAAAATCTACAATCATTCCAACCATCACGTGAAGGAATCCTAATGCAAATGAAAAGACTAACATCTTCATTGCGTCATCCAAGGGTGAAAACCAAAGCGGTGGGATTGTCACCTGCTTCCCAAAGCATAATTTTGATACAATATCTACTACATTTCCAAAGTAACTTCCAAATAAAACTCCCCAAAACATAGTCGATATCCCACAATATGCAAACATTTTCATCTGGTTGTCAGTTTTTTTCTCCAGTTTAAACTTTTTTCTAATAAAAAGGCAACCCAATGTCAATATTAGTCCATAGACGGCATCAGATAACATTAATCCGAACATTAAGTAATAAAAAGGTGCCATTACTGCATTTGGATCTATATCCCCTCTCGATGGCATAGAATACAATTCTGTTACACTTTCAACTGGTTCTACAAACTTATTATTCTTAAACTTAATCGGATACTCCTCGTCCTCTGGGATATCATAAACTTCTATGCAAACATTAAATTTTTCTTCCATATCTTTTATAAAATCATCAACTAGTTCTGATTCTATATAAGCTGATGCAAAGAAAGTCTTACTTGTAAACTCTAGTTTTTCAATTTGCTCATACTTTTCCTTGCGCATTAGTAAATAATCATAAGCAAATTTCATATTATCCATGTCTTTTTCAAAATCTAGTAGACTTTTATCAAGCAATTCCAATTCCTTTTGATTTTTTTCTATTTCTTGCTCTATTTCTTCCATTCTTTCATTAGGTTCTGTCTCGTAAAGCCCAGTTCCAATTATATTAAAGTTATACTCCCTCAATATTTCAGTAGCATTCTCATATACGTCGTTATGACAAATCAATACAAAGAAATTTCTGTCTTCTGTCTCGCTTAGTTTCTCTGCATAAATTTCCTTTGGCATTCCCTCAATGTCATAGATATTACTGATATTGCTCGGTAGACTTAATAAAATCATCTTAGTTTTCTTAGTTCCTATAAAATTCATAGGCACATCTAAAGATTTGTATACAGACAGAGTCCCCATTTCCATTTTAAACTTATTGATCAATGACAGTTTATCTAAAATACCTTGAGATATTGATAACACTTCGTTAGCACTTTGAACATAATTAGAAATTTTCTTATTCTTCTCTTCATATGTTAACCTATCTATATCTTTCCTGCAAGAGAACAATGGTTTCTTAGGCTTTATCTTTTCTTCCAATATACTTAAAGCTTTTTCAATTGCATTCATATTTCTGTCTATAACTGAAATAATATCCTGCTTATTCTCTCTTTCTAGATTTAAGTCTTCTTTAATATCTACTATTTCTAATATGCCCTTGAACTGAAGATATTCTAATATTGCTTTCCTATCCTTAATCAAAGCAAACAAATTTATCTTTTTCATCGATAATATCAAATTACTCACCACCTGACTCAGCTATATACTTATTATATCTATAATTAAATCTATGGCTTCACTCTCTTTTTTCTTAGCTTTAGTCATAATATTATGACATATTCGTTCATACTCTTCAATTGATTTCTCCTTAAATACCAAAATCTCTCCCTTTACCTTATTTATTATATTACCTCTTTCAATTTTAGCTGACTTTATCGCCTGATCTCTAATCTCTTTGCATTTCAATTCAGCTTCTGACAACATCCTGTCATTATTATTCTTCCCATTTGTCAATAGGATTTCAGCCTCTTGTTCAGCCTTCCTTATAGAATCAATGGCATCTCTAGCCATATTCAAAATCACCTCCATTACTTTTATGATAAAAATAACTATAAGACATTTTGTCCTAAAATACATAATCCGCTCCGTAAATGTTAGCATTTTTTTTAATAATTGTCAAGCACGCCCCTTATTAAAATTCTATATCAGATTAAAAAAATAACTAATCAGGATACCATTATTATCCCAATTAGTTACCTTCTCTATTCTTATATCAAAAATTACAATTCACTTCATTTATTTTTCAAAGATTATCTTGTCCAATGGTTTACCTCTATAGCCTTCATTTCTAAAAGATTCTACCAGTTTCCTATAATATTCTTCATACAAACTATCGTTTTCATAAAGTTCGTTAAGTCTGTTCATTAATACAATTTGCTCTTCATTAAAATTAGAAACTTCTTTATTAGTTACAATAATCGATTTAAATTTCCCTTTATTAAAATCACCTTTCATTACGCTATTTGCATCTTTGATGCTGCCATTCTGTATCGCTTCTGTTATACAATTGAATTGTTCAATATGCTCCGTAGCGCTACATGTAAAATAGTCGTTAGATTCCATCGTTTTCTTTAATTCTTCAATCTCTCTTCTACATTCTCTAATATTATCACTTAATTTACTGCAAATTATATACTTCCTGGCTCCATTCTTGCCTCTCACTCCTAAAACTATATGGTCCCCTTTATTATTAACCATTTTAAAGTTATAAGTCATCTGTTGCTTCCAAGCACATTCTTGATACTTTCTATACCTTTCAATGCACACGTCTAAATTCCACAACGCTTTTTTCATTTTATCCTCTAATGCATCAACCTGTTCCTTCTTAACCAATCCCAGTTCAACCATTTTATTATTAAATTTTAAAATCTTATCTTTTGTATCAAACTTTTCTTTGTAATTGTTAATAAACCTCATCAAACCGTATGCTCTATCTGTATCCGGATACATATCCATTTCTTCCGCCGCTAAACAGATTAAAGTATAATTCTTTTCATTTACTTTATTCTTAAAGCTTAGGGCTTTACCATTTTCGATAAACTTTTTTAATGCATTACGTCGATCCTTTAATATCCTTTCGACTTCTATACAATTAGTATCTTCACCACAAATTTCCCTAATCAGTCCTATATTTGAACCTATCTCCTCCTCTGTATGATTATAAATCAAATATTCCTCTTTTTCTGATCCCTCTGCTTTATCAAGCTTAAAAACACTTTTTATTTCTTCATTTACATCATGCCCATCTATGCTATAACAAATAAAGTCTTCGTTTTTATATTGAAACTCTTTAAGTCTTTCAAATTGCTCGTTATCGATAATGCCTAATTCGTAAATCTTACTTGCAAATTTCAAGATTTTGTCTTGATTTTCAAACTTTTCTTTGTAATTATCCATAAAATTCATTAGTACATCAACAATTTCTTCGTCCTGATGATTCTTTACTTCTTCCGCTGCCAAACAAAGTAAAGTATAATTCTTTTCATTTACTTTATTTCTAAAACTCAGAACCTTGCCATCCTCTATCAATTTCTTTAATACCATATACTGACCTGTTAACATTTCTTTCTTTTCTTCACATTCCATGTCCTCCCCGCAAAGCTCTTTAATGAGTTCTATGTCTGAATCTATCTCCTCCTCTGTATGATTGTAAATCAAATACTCTTCCTTCTCCGATTCCTCCGTTTTATCCAACCTAAAAACACTTCTTACTTCATCCCTAGAATCATAATCTTTTATATTATCATTACTTTTTATCTGATAACAAACAAAATCTTCCCCACTAATATCAATACTCTTTCTTACGTTATTAAATAATAACATCCCTCTAAGTACCTGCCTCGCAGCAGTAAAAGTTCTTACAGGAACCTTAATTAAATCTTCTCTCCCATTAGTTGCACTAACTCCATTAATATCCATTATCATCATTCCTTCCCTTTATATTAATAAAATCCTTCTAGTCTTTAAATTTATTCCACAATACACTATATATTATATCATAAATGTATACTTATTACAAGTGCCCGACACCCCTTTCCCTTAAACCTTACAAAAATTCCTTCGTATAATACAAAAATCGGTTAAACATCTCTGTCTAACCGATAATAATTATCTACTTTATATTCTGTTAGTTTTATTATCCTTACCACACTGTTTTCAAACAATGTCCCATTACTTATGCTGTCTACAATCTCTTTAAACTCATTGCTTTTATAATCATTAGTAGTAATTATAAACTTATATTGTTATAACGCTTTCTATCTTCTGTATTCATGGCCTTGCCACTTGTTAAAATTCCCTTTGCTTATCATTATTTCTTCCAAACATGCCCCATACTATTCATGTTACCTATGTTCATCTGCTATTTACAGTTATTATCCTCATTAAATTAATTTTACTTTCGCCTCCAATATAATTCTTGTCTTGCTCATCTAAAGAAATACCTGCTTGAGATAAACAATTTTCGTACGTTTGTAGTATCTTATTTAAAAAATGATTGACGAGATCGTCAACAGTGTTTTTGTAAATGGAATTCCAGCTCATATTTGCTGATGCCTCTCTCTTAAACAATTCGACTACATCTATGGCTTTTTCTGCATACTCGCTAAGAAATGCGTAAGCATTTGCATACCCACTGTTTACACCTACTTCAATTAAATTTCCTTCCGGTCCTTCTTGCAATTCATTTGCTAATGCTTTTAACTCTTCTACATCCCCTTTAATCCGCTGATAAAATTTCTCACCTAAACGCCCTAGACCATCCTTAAGTATTGTATCAAGTTCTTTTTTTGTCTTACTGCACGCATTTATCTTCATAGCTGTTTCTGATGCAATACGAGCAATATCATTTTTTTCTGTGAATAAATAACTTAATTTTTGAACAGAAACTGGGTAGACTATATAACATATGGACTCATCGGGCAATTCATGCTTTATAAACCTATATTTACCTGGCTCCACATTGTATGCTTCGATATTAGTACCAGTAACAAACCAGCATCTATATGCCCCTTTCTGCTACATTGGCTGTTCATCCACTGCCGTTGAACTACCGTTTGATCCTTGATAATTGCCCCATTGCTGGCCTTGCTGCATTGGCTGCTCATCCACTGCCGTTGAACTATAGTTTGATCCTTGATTATTCCCCTTACTTTTTTCCTCATAGAAACTCCAATAATTATGATTTTCATCTACCTTGCGAGCCCAAAAACTATTCCAATCATATTTTCTACCTTTTTCTTCAATTTCTTTTAATACTTCTGAAACAGATGTCGTTAACTTCATTTCCCCAAAGCAATCATCAATTTTTTGTTTTGCCATTTCTACTAACCTTCCAAAAAATTTAACAGCACCCGTTTTTTTCAATTCATCTTGTAACCAATTTTCGTCGTATAAAATATAACAATCCTTACCATCCCTTTGGCAAGCTATACAACCATATTTTTCTCGAATCCAGTCAATATCTTTATAAAACTCTCCTTCGCCTGTAATCTTTTTTTCGCCTCCACCAACATTTAACACATTTAAATAAACATGAGGCAAATCTCCCCTACCATAGATTTTAAAAAAACCATCTACTTTTCTACGGATAATGCTTAACAACTCTTGATCATTATGGCCTATATATTCGTAAGATGCATACCTGATTTCATCGTCATATATAACATCGCCTAATTTTTTCCCATATTTTTTATCTAATAAATTAAACAATACCAAAAAATCGTCAAAATCAAAGCATTCAAAACTGCCACTTTTAATACCTCTTAATTCAGTCGCACCAATCTTACCAAAAGCTTTTTTCAAAACTTCTTTATATTTTTCACTCTTACTATCCAATCTATCTAACTCATCTTTTCTATTAATATACTTTTTTATTGTACTATCATTCACATCGTTCGACATAAAAAGGTTTGTAGTAGTAGTTACTATATAATCACCATTCAAAGTTTTGTAAACGCTAAAATCGCCACCTAATTCATTTGTATCAAGGCAATAAATGTTAAAATCTAAACTTTCGCAAAATCCATCAATAACCTCATCTACGAAACCTTCTTCACTTACTACTCTTTCTTTTAAGTCTGAATAGGATTTTTTAATACTTTCAATAAATCCTTTTGTCATATTTTCAAGAACCTGTTTTTTAGTTAATCTAATACCACAAGGGAAAGCATATTCATTCCAAAATTTATCAATATCTATGCATTCTTTACTTAAAATCACACTATATGCATCATTGTTTTCTGCACAAGATTTATATCCTTCTGTATCACCTGCTATTTCTTTTATATTCTTAAGAACATCAAAAAATTCATCAATCTTAGTATCTTTCAACAACTTCTCAGGCGACTTACAAATAATACAGTACTTGCATTCAGCATTTTCTCCTTTAATTGAAATAACCCTAAGGCTATCTACATCACCCTCAGCCTCTGCACCAATTCCATATTTATATCTAAATTTCGAATTATCTTTAATTCCTACAATTTCATCTTTTTTATAATCTTCTCCTAATTCCTTCTTATAGCGATAATCAAGGAACTTATTTACAATATCTTCTGTATTTCCATCTCTTATTTCAGAATGCTTCATAAAAACACTGATTTTTTTATCTTCTGTTTGAAAACCAAGTGGTTTTTTGAAAAAGTCATCTACACTTACAATATCTTTCATATTTTTTTTAATTGATTCAAATAGCTCTTCATTTTTAAACAAAGAAGCATTAACTAAATTACCAGGTTCATTAGACTTTTTATATACTTCATTGAATATTCTTTTTAATCTACACACACTTACAAACAGTTCTCTAAAAGCTAAATTTCCTTTTTTAGTTTTTCTCAATTCATCTATCGCATTTCCACTTAAAAGTAATTCCTTTCCTATAGTAGGATAAACTATATAAAATGTTCTACTACCACGCTTACTAGTAACAATTCTATGTTCTAAAGGTGCTTCGTTATACTTTCCTATATCCGTGCAAGCAAAACAACATTCGTAAACTACGTCTGGACTTCCTTTACCAGTAAACATTGTTAAAAGTTTACGCTGAATATATTTGTCATCTGATTGTATATTTTCTAGAAAATCTATTTCCTTCCCTTTAAATTGAACATTATACTTACCAAATGTTTCTTCGTTATAAGTTTTGTAGAATTCAGCATTTTCTAATTCTTTAAATTCCTCATTAACATTAATATGCTCCATAATACGCAAATACATTTCCCCTATTTCCTTCAAACATGACACAAATTGTTTTTTTGTTTCAACATCTTTTAAAATATCATTTAAATCCCTACATATTATAAAGCAATTTTTTTCTGATGCTTCCACCATGATCCTGTTTTCTGACTCTTTCGCACTTTCATCCACATAGTATCTAAAGGAACTTTTTGTAAAGCCCATTTCCTTACATAAAGCACTCACTGATTCCTCTTTAATATGTGAAATGTTCAAACTTATTTCCTTTTTATCTATATTTTTCAGTTTAACTTCCTTGTCCCATAAATTTTCTAATAAGCAATATTCACCCTTAAGCAAATATTTGTCCATAATATTATTATACGGATTATTTGCTATAGTATTATTCTTTTCTGTTTCTTCCCTTTTTCCATGATTTTTATAATCAGAAATTTTATCTAATAATTGTTTGAGTCCGATAAAAACTTCTTCAGTCTTATCCGCAGCAACTTCTCCATTGAAGCCTAAAACATTATTAAGAAAACTTTCAATTTTTGGAATTATCACTAATGTTTCTTTATTAACCAACAAAATTTCTGCTTCTTTACTATTCAACTTGCCAAAGTCAGTGTCGATTAAATAACATGTCAGCTCACTGTATAACCCACTGTTATAATCACCTTTAAGCTTAACTTTCTTTTTAAACTCGTTGAATACACTTTTTCCTGTATCTTTACCATTTAAAGGCTTCTTAACGATTGCATAAATAAATCTATCATGATATTTATCGTATAATTCTTTCTCTTCCTCCTTAAATTTTTTTAATTCATCAAGAAAAGATAACTCTTCAGAGCTACACTTTAAAAAATCACCATTGGTTATATTCGGTAATTTTTTATCAAATTCTCCGTCCTTTATAAATACATACGATTTTGTAAAATTTAATTTACTGTATATAAAATCAAAAAACTTTATATTGTTCTTACTCGTACAGTCGGCATATCCATCTTCTTTTTCTTTTAATTTCTCAATTGTTTCAAATTCTTCTGCTACTATCTTCTCATTGTCAAGCCTTCGATAAAGTATATATTTTTGATCCTTCCTATCTTCTTCACTAAAGTAGCATATTCTAACCAAATCTGCTTTATTTTCTTCAAGAAGTTTCTTCGCAGCTTCAGTAATTTTGTAATGATAAGTTTTGTCTTGGCATTCTTTTCTTCTATGTGGCGGATATATAAGCTCTTTAAGATCTTTAAGATCTTTTTCACCTACAGTCTTCACTGTATCAGAAAAATCTTCCCCTATAGTCAACTGCACATTTGCAAAACTGTTACAATGCAATGTCGCACTAACAGCTGTATTTACTGGGGTAAAATTTTGTCTGTCATTAGAAGCTGCAACTTGGCAAGCCACACCTATAATTCTACGCAACTCTTCAATACATCTACCTGCATTTCGTTCATCTCCCTCTTTTAAATATGCCGTTATTATTTTACACATCGTATTCAAACTTAAAAATTTAATATAACATCCATAGAGTATATCCAATGTATCATAATTCACCTGACCTCCTTTTGCTAAATCTTGGCTTGTTATATTAGGATTAATATTATAAACTCTCGACATTTGTTGCTGCATTGCTTGCTGACCACTATTATTCACGTTCATGCCTGTTTGCAGATAACCATTATTCACGTTCATGCCTGTTTGCTGATAACCGTTATTCATGCTCATGCCTGCTTGCTGATAACCATTATTTATGTTCATGCCTGTTTGCTGATAACCGTTATTCATGCTCATGCCTGCTTGCTGATAACCATTATTTATGTTCATGCCTGTTTGCTGATAACCGTTATTCATGCTCATGCCTGTTTGCTGATAACCGTTATTCATGCTCATGCCTGTTTGCTGATAACCATTATTCATGCCACTATTCCATTGTTGACAATTACTACTAATGTTATTGTACATTGATCCTTGCCCTGAAGGCATGCCGCTCATATTATTGATTGGTCCCTGCATATTTGCCGTCGACACAAAGTAATAACTCTGTTGCTGCTGTTGCGGAAAAGTATTCATTCCTTGTTGAAGTTGACCATTCATACCCATGCCTGTTTGCATTTGCTGATAACCACTACCTTGCTGTTGTCTACTATAGCCACTATTGCCAAATCCATAATTCATCTTAATCACTTTCCTTCCCTAGTATTTTTCTTTGTTGAATCATTTTCAAGTGTTTTGTCCGTATTTCCATTTAAATCAGGATTTATATTTTCAATCTTCTCCGGACCTTTTTTAAGTGCTTCATTTATATCTTCTATACATTTTTTACATTGAAGTGCAACTTTTTTATCTTTATGTTTATATTCTTTCCCTAATAAAATATAACTCTTGCGCAACATTATGCATTGTTCCTTATCTAATGGAATTTTTTCTAACCCAGTTTCCTTTGCTACCGCCATTACATCACCAATATTTTTTTTAGCATCTTCTACACTTTCTACATTAACTTTAGCTACAGCTGCAATGTTATTTTCTTGTCTTATCTTACTTAGTTCTTCTTCAGATAGGCCTTTTAGTTTCTCCAATTCTTCATTATCCATAACGACTTTATATTCTACTTTTAATTCTTCAGTAACGTAAGTCCAGTTTTCTACAATATAATTCTTCACTGCTTCTTTTACTCTATCCCTGTTCTTCTTGTCGTTCTTTAGCAACTTTCCTGATGTTGGGTGTTTTTTATCAGATAGCCCTTTTAAAATATCAAGCATACCATCCCCAATCAGACTTATCTTATCGAAGCAATCTTTAGTTAGTATTAACTTCCCTTTACTTACTCTCGCTTTCTTGACATCTACCTCTGCCTTGATAATAATTCCTTTTTCTTTCATTCCATTAACAACCTTACCAAGCATCACCACACGTATCGCATCATTAAGTTTATCCCAAGAAACGACGTTTTCGTCTTTATTTCTCTTATTAGAAATCTCCTTTGTGTCTTTAAGTGCCTTAGCATCCTTTTTATCGTTTACACCTTCCAAAATAGCAGCTATCATATTTTTGCTCAAACTTGTTAAAAATTCGTCCTTCAATTCTTTGAATTTCTCAGCAATTTTGAATTTTCCTTCTTCTTCTGGTGCATGTATTTTGCCACCATTTATATGTTTTATTAAATTTTCTATATTATTTTTACTCCATTTATCACCATAAAGATATATATCTACATTCTCAAACTCTAATTCTTTGATTATATCGTTAAAATTTTTAAAACAATTGTTATGTAATAATAAATCCAACCGACCACTCAGTCCCTTTATTTTCTTTAATTTTTGAAAATTACCTCCAAATGCTCCCTCTTCTATCCTTATTTGTTCACCTTCAAAGTAAAATTCTAAATCTTGAGTCGAAACCAATGATTCAAAAGCTCCCTTGGATATTGTCTTAACTTTATTGAAATTTAATATTTTAACTCCACCCATTGCTTTCTCTAAATCAAAGTTATCTCCTAAAATATTATCCTCATACAAATTGATATCATCATCTTCTATTGCAAATCTATATATTGTGCCTGACGAATCAAGTTCAAACAATCCTTTAACTTTTTTTTCTTTAGAAAATACCGCTTCTCTACCATCTTTCAGTACATCACTTCTCTCGAAATAGCTCATACCTTTCATCCTCCTTTTCAATTTTCATCATTTTATCTAAATGACTATTAATAGTATAGCATATATATATATATATAGTCAACATGTTGTGGTGTAGAAATATTTTTTATCATTCTGTTAATTATAAATAAGTAATTTCCACATATTCTATAGTTAAATCATTTACAAAAGTAAAAATCGGTTAAACATCTCTGTCTAACCGATAATAATTATCTACTTTACATTAATTTAATCAAAGATTCCATTCTAAAGGCTAAGTAACTAATTTCATTCCTTCGAATTGTACTAACCCAGCTGTATCACCCACTTTACATTCTGTGAGTTTTATCATCCTTGTCCCACTGTTTTTAAACAATGTCCCATTACTTATGATGTCTGCAGCCTCTTTAGATTCATTATTTTTATAATCATTAGTAGTCATTACAAACTTAAATGGTTTTCCTATGCTTACAGTATAAATACAGATTCCTGTCATTTCGTTATAAATTCCTTTATCATATTTAGTGAAATGATGTTTAAATCTAAATTTTTATAGGCTTTTCATCCAATTGTTATAACGCTTTCTATCTTATATATTCATAGCCTCATCGCTTGTTAAAAGGCTCCTTTCTTATCATTATTTCTTCCAAACATGTCCCATACCATTTATAGCAGGCTGCCTGTTATAAAGCAAGCATTTCATAAACCTACTATTTAATATTCAGAATCCAACAGGAAGTCCGCTATGTGCATCGTTTTAATTCCCTGGTAATTTCCTCCTGAGAACTCATCCGTTGTAAGGACATACTTAGGATAATTGTCGTGGATCTCCAATAATCGGTCATACTCACGCTTTTCTGTTCTTTCGGAACGAACCTGCTGCGTGACCTGCACATATATCTTTTCATTTTGTCTGACCGCTACAAAATCGATCTCGTTGCTGCCGGATTTACCGACATTAACTTTATATCCTCGGCGGCAAAGTTCCAAGTACACGACGTTCTCAAGGCTTGATGCCACGCTGTCCGTGTTATAACCGAGGGCACTGTATCGCAAGGCAGTATCTGCAAGGTAAAACTTTTCCTGTGTCTTTAGGATTTCCTTCCCCTGCAAATCGTAACGGGAACAACGGTGCAGGATATATGCCTTCTCTAATTTATCTAAGTAATTGTAAACCGTTTCGTTATCGAGTGTACGGCGTTCTGCTTTTAGGTAATCCGAAATTGATTTTGCTGAAAAGGTATTTCCGACATTATTGAAGGCATACTTTACAACACGTTCCAACTGGTCAATTTTCCTTACCTGATTGTGCTTGACAATATCCAAGAACATCGTAGAATTATAAATATCCCGTACAATCGTATAAATTTCATCCTGAGAATAATCCTGCAAGTGTGTTGCCGGAAACCCGCCCAAACGTATATAGTTAGCAAGCTCGGCTTTTGGCTCACCGACATTAGCATATTGTTTCTTGAACATTAAATATTCGTCAAATGACAAAGTAAAAATGCGGAAAGACACATATCGTCCCGTCAAATATGTCGAATTTTCCGAGGACATCATATGGGAATTTGAACCGGTCACATATAGATCAACATCAAAATCCGATGCCAGCGAGTTAATTACTTTTTCCCAGCCTTCTATTTCCTGCACCTCGTCAAGAAACATATAGGTCTTTCCTTGCGGTGAAAGGCGCTCTTTCAGCTCTGCATACATTTGCTTTGCCGTCATATCATCATATTCCATTGAATCATAACGGCAGCTAACAATACGATTTTCCGGGACATTCCGCTGCTTCTTCAGTCTTTCCATAATTAATTAATTTTGCGATTATAAACCGCAAAACCCTTCAACAAGCTATTTAATTGCGGATCTTCAGTTCAAAAATATAGAAAACTATGCCATTTCCCCTATTTAGTCATCATCAACCTATACAACTTTTGAAATTTATTAGAAATATGACGAATTAACGCCTTTTATCTATTATAAACATACCCATATAAAAAATCGGTTAAACATCTCTGTCTAACCGATAATAATTATTAATCCTTAGCTAATTTAAGTCAACATTTCATCATTAATACATTTCTAGTGTCTAAGTCATTTAAATAAAAATCTCTTCATAATAAAAAACTACATAACTAAAATCAATCTATTTCACTCCTCCGGATACTAAATTAGCTATATCACCCACCTTATATTCTGTGAGCTTTACTATCCTATGGCCATAACAATTTTTTACCATCGTACCATTATTTATGCCGTCTGCAAGTTCTTTGTGTGTACCTTTATAACGATTATCATTACTATTAATTATAAACTTATATGGCCTTCCTTCACCTATTTGATAAGCAGACATTTTTCTCGCTGAACCTGTATCATAAACATAGATTTCTGCACTTTCATTATAAATATCTTTATCATATTTTTGTGAATGATGTTTAAGTCCATACCATTCTAAATCTTTCATGTAATGTTCATAAATTCTTTTATCTTCTTCACTCATAGCCTCACCACTTGTTAAAAAGCCTTGTGTATTATTATTATTATTATTTCCAAACATGCCCATGCCCATGTTAATCATGCCCATTTGTATTTGTCCAGTACCCATGTTCATGCCCATGTTATTCATACCCATGCCCATGTTATTCATACCCATGCTATTCGTACTCATGTTATTCATACCCATGTTATTCATGCCCATGCTATTCATACCCATGCTATTCGTACCCATGCTATTCGTACCCATGCTATTCATGCCCATGCCAAATCCTCCTGCCTGAGGCTGAGGTCGCTCGCCGAAATCCGACTTAGCTTGATTGGCACCAGTAGTAGTAAATGGCTTTTTATCTCTTAAATATCTGTATGTAAGCTTTCCGTATTTAGTAGTAATTGGTCTATTCAAAAAACCGTCATATGAATTTATATGTTCGTCTCCATAGTCATAAATACAACCGTACAATTCTTTTGCATTGTTATAGTTAGTCAAGTAATTAAACCCAAAACTTGGATAATTTACACCGCCATTACATACCGCATCTGCTATGCTACAAATATTCAATATTAATCTTTCCGAATTTTCCGCCACTACATCACTAGCTCCTTTGAAATGTGTAAAACTAGGATAAAATATATATCTTGCAAAACCTTCATTATCTATCCCCAAATTTATAAATCTATCTATTGGAAGCCCCTCATATGGTACCTTACAAACAATCATTTTATTGAGTTCAACTTCACCATTCAGTTTTTTGGGCATACTCTTGCCCTTCTGTTGCTGCGGCACCTGTTGCTGACCTTGTGGCTGCGTTTGCGGATAACCACCATAATTATAGCCCTGTTGTCCTTGTATCTGTTGCTGATTACTGCCCCATTGCTGACCCTGCGGCTGTGTTTGCTGATAACCACCATAACTATTGCTTTGTTGACCTTGTATCTGTTGCATTTGATTCTGACGTTGCTGATAAATTTCAACCGCTCCTTGTTGATATTGTGGCATTTGAATGTTGTTATTGCCTCCTTGCATAAAACTTCTATTATATTGCATGAAAGGAGTTGTTTGAATACCACATATTTGTTGCTGCGGAAAGCCTCCGCCCATACTGTTCATATTACTATTGCTTTGTTGACCTTGCTGTGGAAAGCCTCCGCCCATACCGTTCATATTGCTATTACTTTGTTGACCTTGCTGCGGAAAGCCTCCGCCATTACCCCATCGACTATTCATCTTAATCACCCTTCCTTTCTGATTCATTGTTCATTCCAGCATTACTTATTTGTATTGGATTGTCAATTGCTTCAGTTAGTGCTTTTATACATTGCTTGCACTGAAGTACAATTTCTTTATCTTTATGCTTATATTCTTTTCCTATCAACATGTAACTCTTACGCATTCTTTTAAATTCCTCTATTGGCCCATAAAACATTTTCCCACCATTTTGTTCAATAGCTGCTAAAAAATTAGCAACATTCTGTTTAGCTGCGTCTAAATCTTCTACCACTGCCTTAGATTCCATGTTATTTTCTTCTTTTATCTTATTCAATTCATCCGGCTTTACACGACCTAGACTTAACAATTTTTGATCATCCATAGAAATATCATATTCTATTTTCTTCTCTTTAGTAACGTAAGTCCAATGATCCATAATATATTCCTTAATTGCCTCTTTTACTTTATCTCTATTTTTTTTATCGTCCTTTAGTAAAGTTCCGCCTACCCCTTTTGTAGATAAAACTTTTAAAATATCCAACATACCATCGCCAACCAGGCTTATCTTCTTGAAGCATTCCTTATGTCCATCTAGAACTAACTTCCCTTCGTCTATTGTCACTTTCTCAGCATCTACATCTGCCTTGATAATAATTCCTTTTTCTTTCATTTCATCAATAACAAAATTCCTCATTGCTAAACGTATTGCTTTATTAAGTTTATCCCAAGAAACGACGTTCGCCTTTTTCTCCTTCTTATTATTAGAAGCACCCTTTGCTTCTTTAAGCTTTTTAGCACTAGCTTTATCGCCTACACCTTCCAAAACAGCAGCTATCATATTTTTGCTCAACTTTTCTAACGCTGCGCCATCCAATTCGTCTTCTTTGAATTTCTCATTCGCAGCAATTTTGAATTTTCCTTCTTTTTCTGGTACACGTATTTTCCCGTCGCCTATACGTGCTATTAACTTTTTTATATTTTCTTTTTTCCATTCTTCTCCATAAAGATATATGTCTATATTTTTAAACTCTTGTATTCCATTAATTACATCACTAAAGTTTACAAAACAATTGTTATGCAATAATAAATCTACTTGTCCATCCACTCCTTCCATTTTAACTAAACCTCTGAATTTATCTCCAAATGCTTCCTCTTCTATCCTTATTTGTTCTCCTTCAAAGTAAAACTCTAAACCATCAACTCCAACCAACGTTTTAAAAGCGTTCTTAGATATTGTCTTTACCTTATTAAAATTTAGTTTTCTAATATCACCCATTGCTTTGCCTAAGTCGAGGTCTACTCCTAGAATATCATCTTCATACAAATTAATGTCTGTATCTTCTATTGAAAATCTGTACGTATCTCCTGAAAGTACAAATACTCCCTTCTCTTCTCCTTCTTTCCCTTCAGAAAATACTTTTGGTCTATCACTGTTTATTAAGTCACTTCTTGCGAACTCACTCATACCTTTCATCCTCCTTTTCAATTTTCATCATTTTATCCAAACGACTATTAATAGTGTAGCATATATATATATATATAGTCAATAGGTTGTAATGTAGAAATATTTTTTATTATTTTGTTAATTGTTAATAGGCAGTTTCCCACATATTTTGTAACCAATTCTTATTAAATCGTTTGTAAAATTAAAAATCGGTTAAACATCTCTGTCTAACCGATAATAATTATCTACTTTACATTAATTTAATCAAAGATTCCATTCTAAAGGCTAAGTAACTAATTTCATTCCTTCGAATTGTACTAACCCAGCTGTATCACCCACTTTACATTCTGTGAGTTTTATCATCCTTGTCCCACTGTTTTTAAACAATGTCCCATTACTTATGATGTCTGCAGCCTCTTTAGATTCATTATTTTTATAATCATTAGTAGTCATTACAAACTTAAATGGTTTTCCTATGCTTACAGTATAAATACAGATTCCTGTCATTTCGTTATAAATTCCTTTATCATATTTAGTGAAATGATGTTTAAATCTAAATTTTTATAGGCTTTTCATCCAATTGTTATAACGCTTTCTATCTTATATATTCATAGCCTCATCGCTTGTTAAAAGGCTCCTTTCTTATCATTATTTCTTCCAAACATGTCCCATACCATTTATAGCAGGCTGCCTGTTATAAAGCAAGCATTTCATAAACCTACTATTTAATATTCAGAATCCAACAGGAAGTCCGCTATGTGCATCGTTTTAATTCCCTGGTAATTTCCTCCTGAGAACTCATCCGTTGTAAGGACATACTTAGGATAATTGTCGTGGATCTCCAATAATCGGTCATACTCACGCTTTTCTGTTCTTTCGGAACGAACCTGCTGCGTGACCTGCACATATATCTTTTCATTTTGTCTGACCGCTACAAAATCGATCTCGTTGCTGCCGGATTTACCGACATTAACTTTATATCCTCGGCGGCAAAGTTCCAAGTACACGACGTTCTCAAGGCTTGATGCCACGCTGTCCGTGTTATAACCGAGGGCACTGTATCGCAAGGCAGTATCTGCAAGGTAAAACTTTTCCTGTGTCTTTAGGATTTCCTTCCCCTGCAAATCGTAACGGGAACAACGGTGCAGGATATATGCCTTCTCTAATTTATCTAAGTAATTGTAAACCGTTTCGTTATCGAGTGTACGGCGTTCTGCTTTTAGGTAATCCGAAATTGATTTTGCTGAAAAGGTATTTCCGACATTATTGAAGGCATACTTTACAACACGTTCCAACTGGTCAATTTTCCTTACCTGATTGTGCTTGACAATATCCAAGAACATCGTAGAATTATAAATATCCCGTACAATCGTATAAATTTCATCCTGAGAATAATCCTGCAAGTGTGTTGCCGGAAACCCGCCCAAACGTATATAGTTAGCAAGCTCGGCTTTTGGCTCACCGACATTAGCATATTGTTTCTTGAACATTAAATATTCGTCAAATGACAAAGTAAAAATGCGGAAAGACACATATCGTCCCGTCAAATATGTCGAATTTTCCGAGGACATCATATGGGAATTTGAACCGGTCACATATAGATCAACATCAAAATCCGATGCCAGCGAGTTAATTACTTTTTCCCAGCCTTCTATTTCCTGCACCTCGTCAAGAAACATATAGGTCTTTCCTTGCGGTGAAAGGCGCTCTTTCAGCTCTGCATACATTTGCTTTGCCGTCATATCATCATATTCCATTGAATCATAACGGCAGCTAACAATACGATTTTCCGGGACATTCCGCTGCTTCTTCAGTCTTTCCATAATTAATTAATTTTGCGATTATAAACCGCAAAACCCTTCAACAAGCTATTTAATTGCGGGTTGTCTGTTTAATATTCTTTTATTCCTTCTACTTAATTACGAGAGTGTGCAAGCATTTCTTTTGCAACTTTAATCGTTGCATCTGTTTTTCCTCCTATTATTCTTGCTATTTCTGATACTCTCTCATCCTGACTTAATGACTTTATATTAGTATACGTCCTATTGTCGTTTATGTCTTTTTTTATTAAGAAATGTTTGTTTCCGAAGCTTGCAATCTGTGCCAGGTGAGTTATGCATATAATTTGTCTACTTTTAGATACTTCTTTAAGTTTAAGTCCTACCTTTTCAGCAGCGCTGCCGCTTATTCCCGTATCAACTTCATCAAATATCAAAGTATCTATGTTATCGCTCTTAGCCAAAACGTTTTTTATTGCCAGCATAATTCTAGACAATTCTCCGCCAGATGCTATTTTTGATATATCCTCTGGTTCTTCTCCTATATTAGTAGATATTAGAAATGTCAAATTATCACAACCATGCTTATTTAATTGACATTTTTTTATATTCACTACTAGTTTAACGTTTGGCATGTCTAAGAAAATCAACTCTTTTCTCACTTTATCTTCAAATTCTATACTTATTTTCTTCCTTTTCTCTGATATACAGTTAGCCTTTCTTAGAGCCTCCTCTTCCAATACTTTTATATCATCTTCCAACCTTCTTATTCTATCTTCTGAAAACTCAATCTCATTCAATTCATCTTTAGATTTTTTCAAAAAGTCAAGTATTTCTTCTTCATTATTTCCATATTTCAGTTTCAGTTTATATATCGTATCTAATCTCAGTTCAATTTCTTCAATTTCTTCATTACTCATTTCTGGAATATTACAGATATTCATAATTTCCGATGAACAATCTTCTAATTCATAATATAATGATGACATCCTATCGGTAATAGAATTTACTTCAGGAAATATTTCTGTCAGCTCATATAGTTTATCAGAGATATTCTTAATCAGTCCTAATGCTCCTTGCGATATATCATTTCCATTAAAATTTTCATTGATTTCATTGATCGTCGATATTATCTTTTGGCTATTTAAATACGTTTTCTTCAATGAATTTAACTTATCCTCTTCCCCGACCGTTATATTTGCTTCCTCTATTTCATTTATCTGATAATTTAATAAATCTATCTTTCTCGCTTTGTATGTGTCATCTATGTTCAATTCGTCAAGTTTTGACTTGAGTTCATTCAATTTTAAATAACTTTCTTCATAATCCTCGATTTTTTCTTTCAGATTCCCAATTGCATCTATGTATTCTATATGAGTTTCTGAAGACAATAGACCATATGTTTCAAATTGTCCATGAATGTTAATTAAATGCTCCCCTATGTCTTTCAATGTCGACAATGTCGTTGGTCTACTGTTTATTCTATAACTATTTCTTTTATTTAATGATATCTCTCTTTCTAAAATCAAAGCACCTTCTTCTAAATGAAATCCTAATTTATTTACATAATCCTCAACTTCTTTAGATATGTCAACAAATGATGCACTTACGAATGCACTTTCGCTCCCTGATCTTATCATGTCTTTAGAAATCCTTTGCCCTAGTACCGCTTTGATAGCATTTATTATTATCGATTTACCTGCTCCTGTCTCTCCTGTTAAAATATTTAAGCCTGAGTCAAACTCTACTTCACATTTCTCTATTACCGCTATATTTTCTATATAAAGTTTAAAAAGCATTTCCTTCACTTCTTCTTTCTTATAGCATATTATATTATTATCAGCGAAGAAAACCGGTCTTCACTCGCTTTATTATATAAATGTCGAAAGGATTGCTCCTTTCGATTTTTTTAAGTCTCTATTTTTTTGCTATACTCAACTTCTTTTCTGTCCCATTTAAAAGTCTTATTATGTTTTTCTTATGATTATATATTATTATCATAGAGATGATGATAGATGTCAATACTTTGGCCAAATATCCTCCATGGGTTATATCTCCTTCTAAAATGCTCAAAATGATTGTAGACGATGGATAAATAATAAAGCCTATTATAGAACTAAGTGACATAATCTTAGTTATGATTAAAATTATCAAGAAAATTGATATAGATATCAAAAAAATTCTATAGTCAACCATAAGTATCATTGCCCCGGCTGTTAGGACTCCTTTTCCTCCTTTAAAATTGAAAAAGCAAGGGTATACATGCCCAATCACGCAGATTACTTCTGATATGCAAACTCCGTACATTATGTAATCATTACCTAGTCCGGTACTCCTCAATACATGATCAGCCAACCAGATTACTATCAATCCTTTAGAAAAGTCACCTAGAAATGTCATAATTCCTGGAGCTAGTCCAGCTGATCTCAAAGTATTGGTGAATCCTGCATTACCACTTCCCATATTTCTAATATCTTCTTTATTTCTATACATCCTTGTAACAATAATAGAAAAATTAATACTTCCAATTATATATGAAAGTATAGCTAATAAAATTAATAAAATAAAATACACTTTCTATGCCTCTCTTTTGAAATTAAATATTTAAAAAATTCTTTCCCATTTATTATATCATCTTACGTAAAAAGCTACAAGCCAATACAAAAAAATATTGACTTGCAATCATAATCAGAAAATTTCGTTTATTAAGTTATTAGTTATTCTGTTGATTTTCTTATAATTAACTGCATCCGAATAAAATGATTCTATTCTGTCGTGAACTTTCTTTGCATTTCTTAAACTTTCTGTTGCCTCGCTCAATAAGTTGTCATACATTTTCTTCTCAAATTTAAGTCTATTCTTAATCTCTCTCATTTTTTCTTTATATATGAATCTGTTTACATTTATTTTCTTATAATTTTTCTCTTTGTAGTCCGCTTTTTCCTTCCAAATGATTGCAGATCTGTATTCCGGTATTATAATACATTCTATGTCACTCGTCGATAAGGGATTCAGACACGTTATTATCGATATTCCCTCTTTTAATAAAAGTTCCCTGCATCTTCCCAATATCACCTTACTCACAGTGCCATACTTGTCATTTAGTACAAAAACCTTATCCTCTTCACACATGTTATCAATTGTTTCGTCAAAGAATATTATCCCTTCAGGAGTAAATCCGCTTATAAATCTTACTTTTTCCTTTATATTATCACTATTTCCTAAACTTTTATATTCCTTCTTTATAAATCTGTCACAAAATGAATTTAGTTTGTCTGTATTTATATTCTTTTTAATCTCATTCGATATATTGTTCATTAGTATCCCGCATATATTTAAATATCTCTTGCATTTGTCATGGTACTCCTTATTTTCCCTTACAACTTCTATTATCTCCTCTTTCCTATTAAATAACTTCTCGTTGTCAAAACTTTCACAAAGATTCAATATCGTGTCACATACCCCTGGATACTTGGGCTCCATTACATGCGGTGGCGTCCCGTCAGCTATGCATACCCCTTTGTCTGGAAATATGACCGCATCTAATGAACTTGGATCAGATGAACAATAAATAAGCTCTGTCTCCTCCCCTAATTCTATCCCTTTCTTAGAGACTTTCTTCATGAGCGTCGACTTTCCTGTACCTGGCCCACCTTTTATTATATATGCCATCTTGTTTTCTTCACTATTATATAGGTTTTCAAACTTGGATACAAATCCTTTATATGAGTTCGCTGCTAGAAAAAACTTTGTTTTCACTTGATTGTCTCTCCTTTCTTCTAAATTTTCATACGCATTTTATAATATGATATATTTTTTCTCATTGACACAACCTTCTCTATATAAAAAACAACTGCGATACTTAAATATATAAGTACCACAGCTATCTGTATCTTAAATATTATTGATTTTCTGTACTCTCTTCTAAAATCTTCTTTGCTTTTGCTTCTACTTTGTTCTTTAGTTCCTCTGCACTACTACAATCTAAAATATCTTGTTCTAAAGTAATATTCCCCAAATTATTCAAATCAGATCCAAAAATTTCTATTGATAATTTGTTCCTTAAATTCAAATCATTCATTCTGTCATTACCAAGAATCTTTCCTATAGCACGTGTCACTAGCCAATCAATTGAACCTTTAATATTCTCTTCTTTCCAACTTTTTTCCTTAATCCCACCAGTATGCTCTACATCCCATTTTTTCAAAGCTTCTTCTAAACTTCCTGCCTCAATGCAGAATAATGAATTATGAAGGCCACCATATACATCCTTAAATTTTTCCATTTTATCCGCTCTATTTGTCTCATCAATGTCAATAATGTTCCAAGAATCTTGTTCAAGCTCTTTAGGAGACCCGCAAAAACATCTCTTCATGCCGTCATCTAAATGAGCAGTCATAAATGAACTAATCATACCGTCAAATTCTCCATCGTCGTTCGCAACATAGTAATTACCATTTCCAAAATCATAAACAAGTAAATCTCCAGAATTTTTTTATGTCCCATACTCTCCATATAATTACTATTAGGATTAACCATCGGGCGCATGTAATAAGTGCTCATAAAATCAACTCCTTATATTTAATATTTTATCGCATAGTCATTGCAACAATTATATTTTAACATATATACATATGTATTGTCAAGCATTTTTGTATATTTTGTTTCCGCAAACCTGAAAAATCAATCGAAGCTGCAATTCGTTTTAGCTTTTTCTCTCCTTTTTCTTTGTTTATCCCTCTATTGGCACAACCTTCTCTATATAAAAAGCAACTGCGATACTTAAATATATAAGTACCACAGCTACCTATATCTTAAATATTATTGATTTTCTGTACTCTCTTCTAAAATTTTCTTTGCTTTTGCTTCTACTTTATCCTTTAGTTCCTCTAAACTACCACACGCTAAAATATCGCCATTCAAATCACCGTCATCATTACCAGTAACAATTAATACACCTTCTCCAAAAATTCCTTCTAATAATTTCATTCTTACACCGAAATTCCCACCAATAAGTTTTTTATTTTCATCATCAAGAACAGAATATAACAAATTCAATGACAAATATCTAATACATTCTTGCTTCCAGCTCTTAGATTTTACCTCAATGTTATCATGTTTCAAACCTAAACCATCTAAAGCTTCCTCTAAACTATCCCTTTCGATGTATACCAAATCATTTCCACTGGGATTAGCCTCTCCAAAACCTTCATACAAGTTCCAATTTTCATCACATTTGCTAAACTCATCAGGAGATGGAGACTCAAAGAAAATCCTATTCAATACTTTTTCATTTTCCCAATCTATAGAGTTCTTAATAGCTCCCGTTTGGTCACCTTTTTCTGATCTAACAAAAAAGTTATTATTTCCAAAATCATAGACATATAAACATCCCAAATCAGTCACATAACCAATACCTGGTTCAAAGTAATATTTGTTCATAAAATCAACTCCTTAAATTTAATATTTTATCGCATAATCATTGCGATAATTATATTGTAACATATATGCATATATATTGTCAAGCATTTTTGTGTATTTTGTTTCCGTAAACCTCAAAAATCAATCGAAGCTGCAATTCGTTTAGCTCTCTATCTCCTTTTGCTTTTTTATCCTTTTCTGATTTTTTTCACTAATATCCTTCTTTTTGTCCCTCTTATGTCTAAATTTATATCCCAATTAAAATTTCTCATATATAATTGTCATATGATATATTTTGTGCTATAATCTATTTGACTATTTTGGATTATAAGTAGGTGCATTTATTTGAAAAAAAGATGGATCAATGAATTCATTTTGAATCCGAGCTTATATAGAACTATTTATATCATCATTTTGTTCTTTACTTTAGTTCTATTTGTTGATATGTTCGCTATTGGAATTGCATGCTTGTTCTTTGCAATTTCTCCGGTCATTATATATAAGAATTTTATTGCCGATAACAACTTTGTTAAGATCCCATTCTATAAAATCTTAATATTCTTCTCAATATGTTCATTAATAACTCTGTTGACTAATATAACTTCTAATTTCGTCTTTAGTTTCTGCATGGTATTACATAACATATTCTGCTTTATTCTATTTTATGGGATGTCGGCTGCTACTAGATCTACAAATGGCTCTTTGAAAAAAGAAATGTTTACTTTATTTGGATGCGTCGTATTGCTTTCTACTGTTTGCTCTTTGATTGGCCTAGTGTTCGCATTCTCAAAAAGTGACATCTCGGTGCCTATATGTAACATAAATTCAAAGCATTTAAAAGATTACGTGAACTTGATTAATCCAAACTCAGCAAATGAATATATAACTATTGGTTTTCTAGATAATCGATTTGTCGGTATCTTTTCAAATTCAAATTTGCAAGGGTTTTGTAATTGTATAAGTCTAGTCTTTAGTCATATCATATTAAAGAAAGATAATCTTCCTGGATCTTTAAAAGTGCTTATCTATTTCAGTTTTATTATAAATGGTGCTTCTTTACTTCTAACTGATTCAAACGCTTCTCTATTATTTGTTATCATTTATTATACTGTCCTTTGGTTTTATAAATTGATTTTATCATTTGATTCTGAAGTTATCAACGGAAGGAAGATCCGTATAATGGAATTCTTAAAAAAGACTGTCATATGGTCACTTGCATGCATATTTTTATTTATATCTGTCTTCAAATGTAGAGACACGTTTCAAAGTATAGTAGCAAAATCTATAAGTTGTATTCAAAATAAACAATCTTCTCAAGAAATTGTAATAGATAATAGTATCGATAATCAACAAATAATAGTCTCGGATAATGAACAAGTCATAGATAAATCAATAGAAATAATAGAAAACGATAGTAATATTGATGACGAAGTTGAACAATCTGCCCAATATGAGGCAGACGAATCCAATAGTTCAGAACCTCAAAATATGAAAATTGGACGCGAAAATTATGATATAAGTAGTGGACGGTTTATTCTATGGAAGCAAGCATTTAAAATATTTATACATCATCCTGTCTTCGGAATAGCACGTGGCAACATAATTTACTATGGACAAAGATATTTGAAGAATGGGATATTATGCTATGACCTGCACAATGGATATCTAACTGTATTGGTTTGTTATGGGATGGCTGGATTCTTGTCATTGTTGCTATTTGCCTTCTGCGTGTTGATAAAACTCTCAAACAAGTTACTGAGATGTGCAAAAAAGAATGACAATGGAGTCTTTCCTTGTTTATTTTCACTTGTAATAGCCTTCGGGGTTCATAGCTTATTTGAGAAAGCAATACTGTCAGAGCCTTCATTTATGTGCGTCGTCTTCTGGCTGGTATTAGGATATGCTATAAATTATACGTCTATAGAATAAAAAAGTCATCATAATTCACCGTAAGTTTTCATAATTTGCGGTGAAGTTTATTTTGAAATTGTAAAAGAAAGGTCGATGATTTTATGAAGGATAATTTTATAAGGGTCGCATGTGTCACCCCTGAACTAAATATTGCAAATTGTGAGTTCAATACAGACAGAATATTGAAATTAATAGAAAAGGCTAATGAAAATGATTGCTCTCTGATTGTATTCCCTGAGCTTTCAATAACATCCTATTCATGCGGGGATTTGTTTTTTCACAACATTTTATTGTCCAATTCAGAAAAATCTATAATAAGGTTGTGCGAAAGCAGCAAGGATTTAGATTCTGTAATAATAGTTGGTACGCCAGTACTATACAAGGCTAACATTTTGAATTGCGCATGTGTGATATACCAAGGAAAAATTTTGGGGCTGGTACCAAAATCTTATATGCCGAACTACTGCGAATTCTTTGAGCAAAGATATTTCACGAGCGGACCAAAATATGAAAGCACAACGTATGCAGGGCAAGAGACAGTTATAGGCAGTAATATAATATTTGCTTGCTCCAATATGCCATTTTTAAAGATCGGTATAGAAATATGTGAGGATTTGTGGTCAGCTATCCCTCCTTCATCACATCTTGCATTATCAGGAGCTACCGTTATAGCGAATCTATCAGCAAGTTCTGAAACAATCGGAAAGAAAAGGATCAGAAAAGAACTGGTAAATAACCAATCATCTAAGACAATATCAGCATATCTTTACACATGTGCAGGAGCTGACGAATCTTCATCAGACGTAGTATTCGCAAGTCACAATATCATATCAGAAAACGGCGTGATATTAAAGGAATCGGAAAGATTTGCTACAGAAAGTATTACTTATGCTGACATAGACTTGGAATTATTGATAAATGAAAGGAAAAAGATAAATACATTTGTCGAAAATGATAAAATGAACTACGTATGGTTTGAACTTCCTACCAAAAAATTAAATATAGATAGAGAATATAACAAGTATCCATATATATCGAGCAACGAACCGGATGTAGAAGAAGACCTTAAGGACGCTTTAGAGATTCAATCCACAGCTTTGGCAACTAGATTGAAGCATATCAATTGCAATAAGGCAGTAATCGGAATCTCAGGTGGGCTTGACTCAACTTTAGCTTTGGCTGTAACAGCATTAGCATTTGATAAATTAAATATTGACCATGAAAATATATTCACAGTGATAATGCCCGGATTTGGAAGTTCTAGCACGACTCAAAGCAATGCCTTGAAATTAGCAAAACAATATAAGACTACTACAACAGAAATAAACATAAGCGATGCAGTAAAGCTTCACCTAAATGATATAAATCATGATATAAATAAAGAAGATGTAACTTATGAGAACTCTCAGGCAAGGGAAAGGACTCAAATATTGATGGATATGGCTAACAAAGAGAACGCTATCGTAATAGGAACTGGAGATTTGTCTGAAATTGCATTGGGATTTTCAACTTATAATGGAGATCATATGTCTATGTACAACCCAAATTCAGGAGTCCCTAAGACTTTGATAAGATTTTTAATAAAATATATAGCCAAAAACTCAGATGAAGAACTAAAAGCAATACTAAATGATATAATAAATACCCCGGTAAGTCCTGAACTACTACCAACTAAGAATGGTAAGATAGCACAGAGAACAGAAGACATTCTAGGTCCATATGAATTGACTGACTTCTTCCTTTATTATTTTATTAAATACTCATTCAGTCCCTCTAAAATATTTAGAATTTCTTGCAGCGCATTTAAAAATATTTACTCTAGCGAAGAGATAAAGGAAAGACTTAGAAACTTCTTGAAAAGATTCTTTAAGTCGCAGTTTAAAAGGACGTGTTCACCGGATGGTCCGAAGGTAATCGACATGTCTTTGGCGGCTAAAACAGACTTTAGAATGGTTAGCGACTTAAATGGAGAATCCTGGATTGAGTCAATATAAACTTAAACTTAGTCAACAAAAATCAATATAATCTTAAGACCCACTTAAAAAATATCAAAGTGGGCCTTAGCTTTATCAAAATTTTCTTAAAAAATCTTACTTTTCTTCTCCAAAATATATGTCGTACCATACAAGGAATATATATATTGTCCAAACTTTTCTACTGTTGTCCCATTTTCCTGAAAAATGATCATCCAAATACTTGACTATTACATCCGTATTAAAGAATTTCTTAGCTGTCTCTGAGTTAAACTTGTCCTTCACTATTTGATAATATTTAGGATCTCTTAGCCATACTCTTGTCGGTACTGGAAATCCTAACTTTTCTTTCTGAGCTGTTGATTGAGGTAGCCTTTTTGAAGCTGCTAGCCTCATTGCATATTTAGTATTTTCTTTATTGACTCTTAGTTCTGTTGGAAGTTTTGATGCCACTTTAAATACTTCTTTATCTAAAAATGGAACTCTTAATTCAAGTGAGTTTGCCATGCTTATTCTATCCGCTTTTAATAAAATGTCCCCTACCATCCATAAGTTGATGTCGAGATATTGCATCTTAGTAACTTCGTCATAATCCTTAACTTTATCATAAAATTTCTTACATAAGTCTTGAGGGCGTGTCACAATCGAATTATCTTTCAATAGCTTTTCTTTATCCTCTTTGTCAAACATAAATGCATTTCCTATAAACTTCTCTTCAACTGGTCGTTCCCCTCTTATGATAAAGCTTCGTCCTCTGAATGAAAATGGTATCGATTTCACTAATTTCGCTAATCCATGTCTAACTGCCCTTGGCAATAGTTTCTGATACCACTTAAATACTCTCGGTTCGTTATAAACTGTATATCCTCCAAATAATTCATCTGCCCCTTCGCCTGAAAGTACTACTTTTACATATTTGCTCGCTAAGTTCGATACAAAGTATAATGCTATACATGATGGATCTGCTAATGGTTGGTCCATATGATATTGAACCTTCTCAACGTTTCCCCAGAACTCTTCACTCGTTATTATCTTTTTATGATGATCTGTCCCTATTTCTTTAGAAACTCTATCTGCCCAACTGGTTTCATTATACTTTTCCCCAAAATCAAATCCGACTGTAAATGTCTTCTGTCCAGAAAAGTAAGTCGAAACATAACTTGAGTCAACCCCGCTTGATAAAAAGCATCCTACTTCTACGTCGCTTATTCTATGTGCATTAACCGAGTCTTCAAAAACCTCTTCAATCTCTTTAACTGCTTTCTCTTCTGTTATCGAATTGTCTATGTTGAATCTGGCTTCGAAGTATCTCTTTATTTCTATCTCTCCATTTCTATACCAAAGGTAATGCCCGGGTAAAAGACAGTAAATATTTTTAAAAAATGTCTCCGGCGGCACAACATATTGAAACGATAAATAATTGTCTAGTGCTTTGTAGTTAAATTCTTTCTCATATAATGGAAATTCTAATATACTTTTTATCTCTGATCCGTATACAAAATTGTCGTCTAGTTTCAAATAGTGAAGTGGCTTTATCCCAAAGAAGTCCCTCGCTAAAAATAAAGACTTTTCTTTTCTATTCCAGATCGCTATCGCAAACATGCCCCTTAATTTGTTTAAAACTTCTTCGCCCCACTCTTCAAATCCGTGAAGAATTACTTCCGAATCAGTCTTAGTATAAAACTCGTGGCCCTTTTCTATTAGTTCCTCTCTAAGCGTCTTATAATTATATATCTCTCCGTTAAAAGTTAATACTAAATTTCTGTCCTCGTTATAAATTGGTTGATTGCCCTCTGATAAATCTATAATACTAAGCCTCCTGAATCCCATGGCAACGTTATCATCTATAAAAAAACCGTCACTATCTGGTCCCCTATGGATAATCTTATCCGTCATATTCTTAGCAATTGTTGATCTATCTATTATCTCACCTGTGAATCCGCAAAGTCCACACATATAAATTCCTCCTTACGTTTTAACATATATTCCATTTTATCAAAATATGATTTATTATGCAATACTATTTGTCTATATATATTAATTATGATATAATTGTAATTAAATTATTATAAGGGAGTTTTGAATATGATGAAATCTTTTGATTTATGGCTAGAAAAAGCACAAGATGACTTGGATTTAATTAAAGAACTAGAGGAAGTTAAAGGAGATACAGATAAAATTAATGACATGTTTTATAAAGAATTAGAATTTGGAACAGCTGGATTAAGAGGCATTATGGGAGCTGGAACAAATAGAATGAATATATATATGGTAAGGAAAGCTACTCAAGGATTGTCTGATTATATAAATAAAAAATATAAAGAAAAGTCAGTAGCAATATCATTTGATTCAAGAAACAAATCTGAATTGTTTGCAAAAGAAGCAGCAAAAGTATTAGCAGGGAACGGAATAAAAGTATTTTTAACAAATGAATTAAAGCCTACTCCTGTATTATCATATTTAGTAAGAAGACTAAGCTGTCAAGCAGGAATAATGATAACTGCTAGCCATAATCCAGCAAAATATAACGGATACAAGTGCTATGGTGACGATGGCTGTCAAATGACTGAAGTTGATGCATCAGAAGTATATGAGAATATGAAAAAAATTGACATATTTAACGGTATAAAGACAAAATCATTTGAAGAATCTATCGACGACGGTAACATAAATTACGTGCCTGAAGAGATCTATAATGAATATATAGAAGAAGTATATAAAAATAGTATAAATAAGGACGCATGCATTGAAAATAATATAAGCATCGTGTACACTCCGTTGAACGGCGCTGGAAACAAACCAGTTAGACAGATAATGAATAGAATTGGTATAAGAGACGAAAACATTCATATTGTAAAAGAGCAAGAAAGACCAGATGGGAACTTTACAACATGCGAATATCCTAATCCAGAAATGAAGGAAGCATTAAAATTATCTTTGGAACTTGCTAGACAAGTTAAACCAGACATAGTACTAGCTACAGATCCGGATAGCGACAGAATAGCAGTCTCAGTAAAGCACAACGACAACTTTATAACTTTAAGTGGAAATGAATTTGGAATATTACTAACCAACTATATATTATCAATGAGAGAGAACAATAATACTTTGCCATCAGATGCAATAATAGTAAAGACAATTGTATCAAGCGAAATGATAAAATCTATAGCAAAAAAATATAATTGCAAAGTAATAGACGTATTAACTGGATTTAAATATATAGGAGAACAGATCGGACTCTTGGAAAGGAATAATGCAGAAGATAAATTCTTGCTTGGGTTTGAAGAAAGTTGCGGATATTTAGTAGGAACTTACGTAAGGGATAAAGATGCTGTCGTTGCTTCAATGCTTGCCTGCGAAATGACAGCTTATTATAAAAAAGAGAACAAAACTTTAATAGATATATTAAATAATCTTTATGAAGAGTACGGATATTATAAGAGTTCTAATCTAAATATATCATTTGAGGGTGAATCGGGTATGAAAAAGATGCAGGATATAATGGATAGAATGAGGAACGATAATATCGATAGCATTGGGGACGTAAAAGTAACCAAATCCTCCGATTACCTAAATTCTATTGAAACCGATTTAGATACAAAAGAAAAGACTAAAATAAGTCTACCAAAATCAAATGTTTTATCATATGAATTAACAAATGGCTGTAAAGTTATAGTCAGGCCATCAGGAACAGAGCCTAAAATCAAAGTATATATAACTTCTGTCGGCAATGACCTAAAATCTACTGAAGAGAATTCAAATATTCTTTCTGAATATATGTCAAATTTAATAAAATAAATAAAAATTCCTCGACTCTTGTCATCATTTGATAAAGAATCGAGGTCTTTTTCTATATTATTTAATATTTTCTCAATCATTTCTTTTATCTGTTGAATTCATTTTATTGCTTCTTCCAGTATTTCTTGACTCAAACTGTACATATTGCCTACCACATATTTAATTTCTTCTTTCCAATATATAAAAAAGCTTCAGATTTATCAATTCTCCGAAGCCTTTCTTAAACCAATACCAATTGCCTGCAAATTGTTGATCACTTCTACTTTAATCTTAATTTCCCCTTCTCTTATTTTTTCTTCTCAAATTGTCTGCAATAATAATTTTTTTCAAGAACTCTACTTCCTGTTGGAGATATAAAAGTTCATGCTGCATACTCTTTATTACTGACGGAGACGGAAGCTCTTCCTTATTCATAGATCTCTTAGAGGTTCTTCTTTGTCGATTCTCTCCTTCCGAAAAACCATCCCCAGAAAGTGCCTCCTTCTTTATGCGCTGTACTAATGAGTCTATCTGCTTTTGTCCAAATATAGTTAAATCAAATCCAAAGTCCGATAGAATATTTCTAGGACTATTCCCTGCCTGGTAACTAATCCAAAATTCTTCCTTGAATTTCGCTGTATAATACAGCTTATGCTTTGTTACCCTATATACATATCTATTCTTCTCTAATTCTTTTATTTGCTTGTTTGTATATGTTTTCATTTTCTTTCCTCCTGTAGATATCTCTATTATATCATCTACTGGAAGATACATCCTCTCTTTATCCTTATACTGTCCATAATTTGGGATTCTATCCCTCATTCTTATGTCCATTTATATGGATCCCTTCTTCTTATTGTGTCTATCTTATAGGGTATAGTTTATTTTCTTTCCTCGGCTTTTCCTTTCTCTATTCCTTCAGCTTTCCCCTTAGCTATGCCCTCCATTATTCCTCAAGTCTTACTATTACTATTTATCCAAACTCCTATTATTTATCATTAATTTACTTCCTTATTACAATCAATTAGGCACATAATCCAAGCCCTTTCTTGATACTTTCAATACTGATATCGTATCATTGGTCTCGATTACGTGCCTTTTTTCTAACAAATTATATTCCTCTGCTGGATGAAAGTTATTACTTCCTTTATCCATAATAATATTACTTATTTTCAGACTTTTCTTTCTTCATTTTATTTGATTTTTTTATTCCCCTTATACATATAATCGTTGCATAAATATTTATAGGTATAGAAATTAATATACCAGCTACTAAAACGCCAGTTGCAACTCCTCCATTAATGTCTTCCAATGCGTCCTCAGGCAATTCCATTTCCCCTTCAGAATTTATATTTGAAAAAATTGTCGAAGCTTCTTTCTCATTCAAGTCTAAGCCAATTTCCTTAAACTTTGATCTAACTTCATTCACATCGTCAGATTCAAATACTTCTTTCATCATTTCCACATCTGAGTCAGTCATTTCTATTCCAATAGATAACATTTTATTTTTAAAATCTTCTAAGTCCTTAACGTCACCTATAAGTGTTCTGACCCCCCCCCGACTCTTTACTCTTCTCTATTGATTCTTTTAACAATTTTTCATTAATAATTTTCATTTTTTATTCCTCCAATTTATATATATTATTTTATTTTTATTGACTTTGTCTGACATATGCCAATTATCGCAAAAGCATTTACAATCATTCCAGTTACAGAATAAAGCCTTATCTAAATCATCAGTCACTCCTCCTCTACTAATTCCTTCTCAGATAATTTCATTTACGTTGTCAGATTCAAATACTTTTCTTATCATTTTCATATCTGAGTCAATCATTTCTATCCCGGCGGATGACATTTTGTTCTTAAAACCTTCCAAATCCTTAATGTCATTTATAAATGCCCTAACCCATCCTTATCCCTTTGCTCTTTTCTACTGATTTTTTTTAACAAATTCCTTCCTGTCATTTTATAATACTTCTGCTTTTATTTCTATACATCCATTAAATCCTGTCTTACTTAAATAATCATTTATACTATCTAAAAAGCCCGATATATAAAAACCATATCCGCTGCAAGACCTACTAAACATATTACTAGCGCCCTGGTAAAATTTCTTACCTGCTGCCCCTACCGACGATAAAAATCCAAGAACAGATCCACTTTCTTTATTTTCTCTGTTTTCGTCTTCTATTGCCTGTCTATCATTATCATCATAAGCATTAATTGCAAAATCATCTCCCAGTTCAACTCTCTTTTCGACAACATCATCTTCATTTAGATAATCCAAGCTATACTCTGACAATTTGCAAGTCCCGCTTATCTTTTGAGAGTCCATGCTTTTTTCCAAGTAATGCTCTATATTTTTATCAAGCCAATTATCTATTAAAAACTTAACGTAAACCATTTTAAGTATATTCTCTTTATTCTTCAATGCTTTTACAATGCCTTCTGTCATCAGCAGTTCATCTTTTGCCATAGTCTCAAAGATTCCTATATCGTTACATTCAGACAAAATTTTTTCATTTTTTTCGATAACACTTTTCATTTTAATGGCAACTTCATTCCAATTATCAATCGATTCCCCATCATATAATCTATGAAGATTTATATTTTTACTAGCGATTTCTGAAATTGCCGAATCGACATCTTTTATTTTTGCTACAACTTTAACCTCTTTCATACAAAATTCCACCTCAACTATAGTTTTATTTCTTATCTTTCTTAAATCCCTTTCTAAGTATATATCCACATGCTCCCAAGATGATAGAGCCTGCTGCCAATATTGCCACTCCTAAAGTTACTAAGCCCACTCCTCCATCAATTTTTGACAATTTCTCGTCTGACAATTCTGATCCTTTTCCCATATTTAAACCTGATAAAACCCTTTCTATATCTTCATCACTCAAGCCCAAGCCTAAGTCTTTAAATTTCGATTTCATTTCTTCGGAATCATCTGACTCTAATATAGATTTCATTATTTTTAGATCAGACTCCTTAACCTCTATTCCTAGCTTCAACATTTTATCTTTAAAATCATCCAAATTCTTAACGCTGCATATATCTTTGTAATCAATTGTTGATTCATTGACTAACTTTTCATCAAATATTTTCATATATATCACATTCCCATCAATCAAACTTAAACTTTTTGCTCTATGTACTTTCTTAGGATTAATCATTTACTTACTTTTTTTGTCTAATCCTTGCTCAAACTTATATCAATTTTTAATTTATCCTCTTCTATTCCAAATTCTTCTTTCATAAATTCCTTCAACCATGAGTCCGTCACAAGCCACGTAATCAATTCGTTAGCCAAACCAAGCTTAGCTGCAGACTCCGTCTTCAATTGCTCTTCTGCTAAGCTATTTACTGTACTGACCATTGCACTTTGAGTTGCAGATCCAAGATCCGTTACCTTATCTACAAAGTAATTTGCAAATTTCCCAGCCAAACTATGAGTAACTGCGCCAACAAATGCAACAAATCCCATGGCAGATGATTTACTTTTATATTCTTCTACTTTTTCTTTGTCTTCTTGTTCTTTTCTTTCTAGTTTCACTGCCCTATCTTCTGATTCTTGTTTTGCTTTTGCCTTCATTCTTTCTATATAACTTTCTAAAAAATTAAACTTAGCATCGATGATTTGCACTTTAAAGTCACAAAATATTCCATCATCATTACTTCCTGTTGCTCTTTCAATCACTTTATAATCTATGCTTTCAACTGCATAGTCCTCTCCTTCTGTAGCCTTTATGCAGGATTGAACTATCTGGTCTATTATACTATCTGAAAAATATTTCTGTACAATTCTTATCAGCAATTCAGGACATCTTTCAACAAATACTAATCTTGCAAAAATATCTAAAAGGAAGCTTACAGAAAATCCAATTGTATAAATCATAGCTCGTCCAAACTTAAGAAATCCAATAAGAATCCATGTCAATCTTGAATTATCTCCATAATTTCGTTTAATTCCTTCCTCTCCTCCAAGAGATTCTAAGTAATCTTTCAATAAATCTAAGACATAATACGAAATATCTTCACCGATTATTTTATTTTTCCCATCAAGTATATCCTCGATAAATTCAACTGCCTTCTTGAAGGTCAATCTTACATTAACAACCAACTCTTCTTCACCTACTTTCTTTATCATTTTCAAGTCAATACTATTTATCTTTTTTCTTTTTAGCTATCTTACTTATCTTTTTCCAAGCGAATCTTGTGACTCCTCCTACAAAAGCTGCTCCCCCTATCAATACTACTAAGCCAGTATAAAATGGATCAATCCCGCCGCTCACTAAATTTAAGCAGTCTTCATCCAGATTCAAGTCATCTTCATCATCATTTTCTAAATATTCTTCTATTCTTGCTGCTACTTTTTCTATATCCTTATTATTAGAAAGATCTAAACCTAAATCTTCTAATATATTCTCTACTTCTTTCGAATCTTTTGTCTTCGATAGCTTCTCCAATAAATCCAGATTCTTGTCAGATACTTCTATTCCCGCAGTAGTAGGTAATTGGTTTTTTATCGCCTCTCTATTTTTTAGTTCTCTAATGACTTCCATAAAATTATCTGACTCTATCATTTTCATAAACAATTCTTTATTAACAATTTTCATGCACATTCACCTTTTTCACTTAATCTCTATCTACTTTTATTAAAACCTTCAATTTCTTTTCTTCTATTTTAAATTCATCTTTCAGAAAGTCTACCATAAATGATTCATTAACAAATTTATCAATCAATTTGTTAACCAAACTGGCCTTAACTGCAGATTCAATTGATATCTGCCCTTCTACTATCTTATTTGCTGCATCAACCACTGCGCTCTGTGTTGCAGATCCAAGATCTGTTATCTTATCCACAGCAGAATTTTTAGCATTTCTTCCTTTGTCATTCACGAATGCTCCTAAAGCTGCAATCCATCCCATAATACGCGACTTCTTTTTATACTCCTCTACTTTTTCTCCATCTTCTTGCTTTTTCAGTTCCGCTTCTATTTTTCTTTGCTCTGACTCTCGCTCTGCTTTTGCTTTCATTTCTTCTATGTAACTTTCCAAAAACTTAAAGTCAACCTCTTTAACTTGTAGCCCAATCTCACAAACTATTGCTCCGTTATCACTTCCTGTCGATTTTTTGATTATGTCGTATTTAATACTTCCAACTTCGTATTCTGTTCCTTTCGTGCTCTCTATGCAAGACTGAACTATCTGATCCACTATAGTATCTGCGAAGTACATTTCTACTATTTTTACTAATAATTCAGAATTATTAGTTTCAACGAAGAGCAATCTGATTAAAGCTTCAAGGAACATACTTAACATTGCACCAGACACGCATACCACTGCTTTCCCCATTCTTAACATTCCAATAAGGATCCAGGTCAGATTTGAATTTTCCCCACACATACTTTTAATCGTATCTTCACCAAGCCCATTTAAGTAAGCCATTAGTTCCTTGAAAACAAAATTTGTAAGCTCTTTGCCAATTATTTCATTTCTCCCCTGAAGTACGTCATCAATAAATCCGTATGCGTCCTCAGATATAAGCTTTACATTAACGATCACTTCCATTCACTCCTTTCTCCTCTTCGGGAGCTTCATACGTTTCCAATAAAAATTTTTCCATTGCTTCTTCATTCATTCCATTCATTTCTTCGAAAATATTCTTACATTTCTCTTTTAATTCGTTATCACTTATTTCATTATTTACATCTGGCATATTTAATCACTCCTATTTAAAATTTATTAAAAATTATTACTTTTTCTTCTTTTTGAAAAGTTTACTCAATCCCCACCCGGCAAGTCCTAAAATTCCTCCGGATAAAACTGACCCTCCAGTTAATACGGTTAATCCTGTTATAAATGGATCTATTCCTCCATTAACTAAACTTAAATGCTCGTCATCTAAGCTTAAACTTTCTTCGCCACTGTCTTCTATGTACTTCTTTAGATCCAATACTGCTTGTTCCATCTTATCTTTATCTTGAAAATCTATTCCTATTTCCTTTAGCACCTCATCCATTTCTTCTTTATCCTTCGTTTTCGATAACTTTTCTAATACATCTAGCTCTTTCTCTGTTACTTCTATTCCTATTTTCTCAGGCGCCTCTTTCTCTATTTCTTCCCTGCTCTTCAAGCTTCTTAGATATTCTATAAATTTATCTGTCTCTACCATTTCTGCGAACTTATCTTTATCAACTATTTTCATCTTCTCACCTCAATCTAGTATACAAATACTATTATTTCTTTCTAATTATCCAATGATATTGATATATCTATTTCACCTTTTAATCCACTTTCCACTAAGTACGGTTCAAAATTAATATAACTCAAGAACATTGAGGCAACCATTTCATATTGACTTAGTGGTGCCAATATACCATTAATAGCACCCATAGCCTGCTCTGTAACCCATTTGCCAATTGACGATATAAATGCTACTGTTCCACCTTGTTCTTCATATTCTCTTTGCTTTGCATCTAAGGCCTCCTTATCTGTAATATCAAAAGCTCTCATTTTGAAGTCTTCATCCAACTTAACTTTTCTCTCTACATTTTCCGGACCAAAATCATCTCCATCAAGATAACTCCCTTCATGCTCCAATATTTCATAGCCTCCTGATGTTGCTCCACTGTTTCTGCATGCTATCATATACTTCTTTATGCTCGATTCAAGCCAATTGCTTACTAAAAATTTAGTATATGCACGATTGCTAACCTTTAAGGAACTAAGTACTGTTGAAAGTTGTCCAAAAATTCCTTTTCCCAATTTTTTAATTATATCTAATGCTTTTCTAACAACTCCTTTTTTTTCATCTTTAATTACCTCCATAAGCCTATCAATTATTTCATCATCGTTATCAAATCCCCAGTTTATTTCTCCGTCAGCTATTTTCTTATTCAACGAATCGAAATCATTTATCTTGGCTTTTATTACAACTATCATAATCACTTCCTCCTTTTCTATTATTTTTTTTTAATTTTTCTTCATTCATTTCTCTTTTTCTTTAATAATTAATATTATTTCCTAAATTATTGCAATCAGTCTCTTCAACTTCTGTTAAAAATTCTTCTTACATGATACCACGCACTATACAAATTGTCAAGTAATTTTAAAATAAATCATTTTGTTTTGTCAGTTGTATATAAGTTTCTTTATTTTTCTATGCCCTGTAATTCTTTTCTGCTATATTTCCATTATAATTTTAGAAAAATTCGTATCATTTGTATCCGATTTATAACTATTTAATCGATACGTCCATTTATCTGCTTATTACTATGATCATTTTTGTAGCAATTATCTTCCTTGAAAAAGTCTTCCTGGTAGTGTATAATTGTATTATTCTATGTCATAGGTGGTATTTTTTATGAATCTTAAGTTCACTAAAATGCAGGGTCTTGGAAATGATTATATATATGTGAATTGTTTCGACAATGATGTGAAAAATCAAATACAAGACCCAGCTAATCTTAGTATTAAGTTGTCAGATAGACATTTTGGCGTCGGATCTGATGGCCTTATTCTTATATTACCTTCAAAAAAGTGTGACGCCCGTATGAGAATGTTTAACTCAGATGGCAGTGAGGGTAAAATGTGTGGTAATGGGATTAGATGTGTTGGAAAGTTTGTATATGATTATATATTTAACAAAGACAAAAATAAAAGTAGTTTAACAATAGAAACATTGAGTGGTATTAAATCTGTTAATATTTTAAATGATGACTTGATTTCTGTTGACATGGGGAAGCCTTCTCTTAAAGCGTCTCAAATCCCGGTTAATTTAGCTGAAGATATTGTAGTCAATCGTAAAGTAAGCATGAACGATAATAATGATTATTATATAACGTGCGTCTCCATGGGCAACCCACATTGCATCATATTTTATGATGATGATTTAGAAAAATTGGATATAAGAGAAATAGGTAAGGAATTTGAAAGAAGTTCTTTATTTCCTGAAGGAGTCAATATAGAATTTGTGAAAATAATAAGCAATGATTCTATAAGGATGAGAGTTTGGGAACGAGGAAGTGGCGAAACGCTAGCGTGTGGAACGGGTGCGTGTGCATCAGTAGTCGCATGCATAGAAAATGGTTACTTTTCGAAAGGAATGGATATCAAAGTCATTCTAAATGGTGGGACTTTATATGTAAATTATGATGAAAATGATAATATATATATGACCGGCGAAGCTAAAAAAGTATTCGATGGAATAGTGAATATAGATATAGAAAGGATTTAAAAAATAATGAATAAAACTGATAAACAAAGAAAGTATATATTTGTAACAGGAGGCGTAGTTTCAGGATTAGGAAAGGGAATAACTGCGGCTTCATTGGGAAGATTATTAAAATCAAAGGGATTGAAGATAGCTTCTCAAAAGCTTGATCCGTATATAAATGTCGACCCGGGAACAATGAGTCCATATCAACATGGTGAAGTATTTGTAACCGAGGACGGTGCTGAAACTGACCTAGATTTAGGACATTATGAGAGATTTATAAACGAAGACTTAAATAAGTATTCTAATTTAACCACAGGTAAAGTCTATTGGAACGTTTTGACAAAAGAAAGAAACGGTGAGTACCTAGGAGACACTATCCAAGTCATCCCTCATATAACTAACGAAATTAAATCATTTATATATTCAGTCGGCGAAAAGAATGATGCTGACGTAGTATTAACGGAAATTGGCGGAACAGTAGGAGACATTGAAAGCCAACCATTCTTGGAAGCAATCAGACAAGTGTCATTAGAAGTTGGGAAGAGCAATTGTTTGTTTATGCATGTAACTTTAATCCCATATGTATCTAGTTCAGGAGAACATAAGTCTAAACCAACGCAGCACTCAGTAAAAGAATTGAGATCGCTTGGAATTAATCCAGATATAATTATAGCTAGATGCGACGAGCCACTGGGGGATGACATAAGACAGAAAATTTCACTCTTTTGCAACGTTAAGCCTGACTGCGTCATTGAAAATATTACTGTGCCAGTACTATACGAAGCTCCTATGATGCTGGAGAAAGCTAATTTTTCAAATATTGTTTGCAGAGAATTGAATTTGACTCTTCCTGAAGGAGATATGCAAGAATGGAAAGAGATGCTGGAAAGAATAAATAAGAGAGATAAAACTGTATCAATTGCAATTGTCGGGAAATATGTGAAACTTCATGACGCTTACCTATCAGTAGCTGAAGCACTTAATCACGGCGGCTATGAAAATAGTGCAAAAGTTAATATAAAATGGGTAGACTCTGAACTGGTTACTGAATATACTGTTGATGAACTATTAGGAGATTGTGACGGTCTATTGGTACCAGGAGGCTTCGGGGATAGAGGCGTAGAAGGAAAAATTGTAACTGCTAAGTATGCAAGAGAAAATAATATCCCATACTTCGGCATATGCCTTGGAATGCAAACAGCTGTAATAGAATTTGCTAGAAATGTACTTAAATTAGAAAATGCAAACTCAAGTGAATTTGTAAATACTGAGCATGCAATAATAGATTTAATGGAAGATCAACAAGGAAACTTGCCAAAGGGTGGCACAATGAGACTGGGGGCTTACCCATGTGTGATAAAAAGCAACTCCATGATGCACAAACTATATGAGGCTGACGAAGTATCTGAAAGACATAGACATAGATATGAATTCAATAACAAATACAGAAGCTTAATGGAAGATAATGGGATGATTATAACCGGTACTTCACCTAATGGAATATTGGTTGAAGCTGTCGAGATCCCTAAGAATAAGTTCTTTGTGGGAGTTCAATATCATCCTGAGTTTAAAAGTAGACCAAATCATGCACACCCTTTGTTTAGAGGATTTATTAAAGCAGCATTAGAAAGAAAATTATCTAAATAATAAGGAGGACCTTATATGAAATTAAATCATAATTTCGATAATTTGAAGAAAAATTACCTTTTTGCAGATATAGATAAGAAAGTTAAAGAATATAAAAGCAAAAATCCAAGCGCAAATATAATAAGCCTTGGAATTGGTGATGTGAGTTTACCTCTATGTAATCAGGTTATAAAAAATCTTCATGAGGCTGTTGACGAGATGTCAAATAAAGATACGTTTAGGGGATATGGCCCATACAGAGGTTATGAGTTCCTTAGAAATGCTATCATAAATTACTATCAATCATTTAACGTCTCACTTGATTTAGACGAAATTTTTGTAAGCGATGGGGCAAAAAGCGAAATCGGTAATGTAGTCGATATCTTTGATAAGGATAACGTAGTATTAATACCTGACCCTGTTTACCCTGTGTACGTGGATACAAATATAATGTCAGGAAGAAAGATTATATATGCAAATGCAACGTCCGATAATGACTTTGTACCTAAACCTGACGAAAATGTTCATGCAGATATAATATATATATGCTCCCCTAATAATCCTACTGGAGCAGTATATAGCAAAGAAAAGCTACAATTATGGGTCGACTATGCAATAAGTAACAACGCTATTATATTATTTGACGCAGCTTATGAAGCTTTTATCGACGATCAAGCACTTCCAAGAAGTATATTCGAAATCGAAGGAGCAAAGAAGTGCGCTATTGAATTTTGCTCTCTATCTAAAACGGCTGGGTTTACTGGAACTAGATGCGGCTATACTGTAATACCAAAAGAACTAGAATTGGATGGACATAATATTAATGACTTTTGGTTTAGAAGACAATCAACTAAGTCAAACGGAGTGTCATATATCATCCAAAAAGGCGCAGCTGCAGTATTTACTGAAAAAGGTTTAATACAAGTTAAAGAATGTATTAAATATTACAAGAATAATGCAAAATTAATAGGAGAAGCATTAACTGAACTTGGAATTTCATTCATCGGCGGGAAACATTCCCCTTATATATGGCTTGAGTGCCCTAATATGAAGTCTTGGGACTTCTTTGATTACTTATTAGATAAGGCTAATATAGTTGGTACGCCTGGGGCAGGATTCGGTATAAATGGTGAAGGATTCTTTAGATTGACCGCTTTCTCAAGTAAAGAAGATACTGAAGAAGCTGTACGTAGATTAAAATTATTATAAAAAAATATCACCGTGAGTCATTGATATCGTGAATCACGGTGACTTTATCTTATTATTTTAATACAGTTTCTAAATCTGACATTAAAGTTTCTACTTCCGCTTTTGTTATAATCCCCAGAGAAGCAAGTTGATCTAAACAGCTAGATACTGCCCGACCAGGCAAATCATTTGAATCCCACGATTGTTTAATAAGAGCTTTAACAATGGTTAGTTTGTCTTCATTTTTATTCTGTTTTATTGTTCTTGATATATCAACTATCAATTTCATCTTATAAGATATATGATCACTGCTACGGGCGTTATCTAATTTAGATACAGGTGTTCCACCCATTTCTTGCAAAAACTTATAATTTAATTTATTATTTTCACATTTAATGTAATTACCACTAAATACTTTTTCGAGTGTTTCTATATCTTGAATATTATCTAAAGGTCTAGTTACTAAATATTTCTTAACTCCGATCTCATAAATCTTAAATTTTTTTAATGTTGCTATATCTTCATCTTGTAAGTAATAAAAACAAATCTCATCATCATCTTCACTTGAATCTGGTTTTGAAAATATTCCATCCAACTCTTTTTTTATCTCTTCGTTTGTCTTTCCTTTTTTTGCACCTTCAATAATATTACATAAAGCTATAAACTCTTTATCATTCTTTAATTTTAAAATATCTCCATGCGATATCCCTTGATTTCCAGCAAAACATACTTTCCTATTCAAGAAATCATCAAAATCCATTCCTCCATAAGTAATTATTTTTAGATATTGCTCCTTATTTTCCCCTTTATATTCTGCATTCTTTAACTTTTTATATTCCTCCCTTTTTGCTTTTTCCACTACATCTTTTATTTCTTTAGTTTTCTTCCAAATTTCCGTAAGGTCTCTTATCGCACTCATAGAATTATAAAATACAAATACTTCTCCTTCACTCCTATTTACTTTTAATATTCTACAATTGTTTATGTTCAGCCCTTCCACTTCATAAAAATTAAAACTTCTTTCAGATTTAATTTCACCTTTAGAAATTAACATGTCAATTATTTCTTCTACTGTTGCACCCATATTAAATTCATATTTACCTATTTTAATCTTTTGCTTTTTAAATTCATCCAATGTCATTTTTTTTGTAGTTTTTTTCTCTTCAGACTTAAATTTTTCTAATTCTGTACATTCTTCAACCTTATATATTTGATCAACGAGGTTTTTCATTCCCATTAACTGTTGTTTTTTCTCTAAAATTTCAGAACATTTAATGTTCTCGTAAAAGCATTTTGGATCTTGACATATTATGCTTCTTTTAATACCATTTCTGTCAGACAACTTTATCGTGAGCGTACTATTTTCAAAACTAGTGCCATCAAATTCAAAATATTTAATTTCATTATGTTCTGGCTCTTTATATGCGATCTTCTCTAAAAAAAGTTTCTCATCACCTTGTAGTATCTTAACAAACATGTTTGCTATATTCCCAATTTTATATCCATCAAGTTCTAAGATGTCATTGCCCACCTTATTTCTTGGTGGATTTCCACTTTCTATTCCTTCTAGAATCTCATCATTAGATACAGCTGTAAGACCGTTATAGATATAAACTTTGTATGGATCTTCACTTGTACCTACTCTACGAATATCAAGATCTCTTGCAATACCTATACCGTATGTATATATCAATACGTCTTTATTATAGAATTCTTTATCAAATATTTCATCATCATTGCGTTTGCAACCATATTCCTTTAAACTTGAGCTAATTTTTTCAATTCTCTCCTCATTTTTATCGGGGGGGGTACAGCCTTGCCTATATTTTCAAACCCATTTGGATATTTTTTTATTAATTCCTCTAAAGCATCATTAAGATTGAAAGCCACTCCTGTTGCGTTAGGTAATTTAGGTTTTATTATTTCTTCTAACCTTTCTTCGTCTTTATCAAAAGTTTCCTTAATTTTTTTAACATCTGCCGCATCGTCAGGTATTTTATCACCATACAAATCATTAATCATTTTAGGTATTTGTTCCCTAAGTTCTTTTATTCTTTCCAATAATTCACTTACCATAATCCTTCTCCTTCCATAATTTCATTATTTGTATTTAAAATACACTTTATATTTTAACATAAGTAAAAATTTATTACAAGCAGTATGCGTATAAAATAATTTTAGTTTTTTTAAGTCAATAATTAATCAACACATTGTATAATTACATAATGTATTCTTTATATTTTTATGAATCTTTTCCCTGTGGGCTTGTTGTCGGTGGATACATCATCATAAACTTGCCACTACTTCCCTCAAATACTGGGCTATCATATCGATATTTTTTTGTTTCTGCAGGTACTTTGTCATTGTTGTCCTGTTTTTTTGTTTCTTTAGACTTATCAACTACGACACATCCTTTTCCATACTGAATCGCTACTTGTTCTGGCGACAACCAAAACGGGCTATTTGAAGAGAAAACTTTGGTCTTAAAAGTATAAATATCCCATAATCGTATGTCACTCAAATTACACTTGAAATCTCCGAACATTAAGAACGTTCTACCAAAATCATCAAGACTCATAACTCCTTTCACGTCATTTACATCCCTTACTTTAAAACTAGTAAAATCCGATTCCAGACTGTAAACCTTATCTATTATTTTTTTCGTCTCCTCTATGTATTCTATGGCTTGATTATATAATTTCTCATAGCATTTTCCTTCATTTAAAAAACTTTTTCCATATTCACACATAAAGTCACATGCCTTAGCACTAAAAAGATACATTACATCTGGGATTATAACATATCTATTGCCCTTAAATTTAACTTTTAAACGATTTTCGATTTCATACTTATTTTCTAATTCCAAATACTTGTCTTTCCCTTCATTTTCATACATCTCTTTAATTTTTTTAGAGTCTTCTCCTGTTATTACTCCTAAACCATGCATTTTCTCAACTAATTTATTAAATCTATCCTTATCATTAAATTTCCCCTTATTCTTATAGACAAAATTTATAAATTCATTTACAGAATTTTTCTTATTCTTTTCTACTTCTTTTGCAATATCATAGATTAACTTATAATTATCTTCAATAGAACTATTCTCAAGATTATAAATCGCTTGATTTTCGCAATTTATCAAAGCATTTACCTTATGATATTCTTCTTTCGGTAATCCTGCAATCTCTATCAAATTTTCACTGTTTATTTCTTCAATAAAATTCATATTTGAGTCTATCTCTGATTTTGTATGATCGTAAAGTAAATACCTTGGTTTTCCTAATTTTTCTCCATTAAGCCTAAAGATAATTTTTATACCATTATTCAATTCATTTCCTGATACTACATAACAAACATAATTTTTATCCTTAAGTTCTTTATAACCTCGATTTTCCCTCTGGTTGTAGCTTACCGGTCGGCCCTGGTTGCTTCCTTGATATCCTTGGTTCTGGCCGCCCATACCTGCCATATGATTAAATTTACTTTGTTGCTGCGGTTGATATGCCCCCTGGTTGCAACTTACTTGTTGGCCTTGA
>CAKSSR010000014.1 GCA_934489735.1 uncultured Eubacteriales bacterium
AAGCTAAATAAAGCCTTTACAGCTATGATCACTTCGATCAAGCTTCGTTAAATGAAGTCCAATCTAAATATCTTATTCATTTAACTTGGTTATATTATAACATATTTCAATCCAATTATCTCGGATTTAACAAAATCTTAACATAATCTTAATCAAATCTTAATATAAACCAATTTTTCTCTCTATTTTTCTCCATTTTTTCATCATATGGCATTATATAACCTAAAATATTGTAGTATTCTTTTACCCTTTACTTGCTGGATAGTTCACCCTAATATCAAGGAAAAGGCACCGCCCTGCCTAAAAAGCGATGCCTCATCTTAATAAAAAAAAGGTGATTGCATATGATGATTAATATCTCATATGCGAAAGATTTGAATTTTATCTCTCATACTTAAATAATATGAAAGATAACCAACGTGCTTTCAAAGATTCTCTAAAATTTTAAATCAAATCCAGCACTCAAGCTAAATAAAGCCTTTACAGCTATGATCACTTCGATCAAGCTTCGTTAAATGAAGTCCAATCTAAATATCTTATTCATTTAACTTGGTTATATTATAACATATTTCAATCCAATTATGTTCGATTTAATAAAATCTTAACATAATCTTAATCAAATCTTAATATAAGTAATTTTTATTTACAGATATCGAAACCAAATAATAGACTATTGAAAAGAATCAACAATTAAGATATAATGGATACACACCCAAAGAAATATTAGTACAAAATACTAACGAAAGGAATCTTATTTATGAATGAAGTATTAAATTTAAAGATCAAGAAATGTCTATATAATTCTATCTTTATATTGATTATGTTACTTGGAACATTTTATAGCATGTATGGATGCAATGCCAAAAAAGATGACAACAAATTACCTAACAAGAATAAAAAGTCACAGTATGTCACCGTCAAAGAGAAAACTAAGAAAATTTTATCTAAAATGACTTTAGAAGAAAAGATCGGACAATTATTTATAGTTAAGCCAGAAACGTTATGTCCAAGCATCGACTATTCACCTGAAAAGGGAGTAACTAAAATCAATGACGAAATTGTAAATAATATCAACAAATGCCATATAGGAGGGATTATACTCTTTAGCAAAAATATAAAGAATGAAAAACAACTTAAAAGCTTTATTAATGATCTCCAAAGTTCTAGCAAATATAAGTTATTTATATCTGTAGATGAGGAAGGCGGACTGGTTTCAAGAGTAGCCAACTGTGATGCCTTTCACGTGAAAAAATATAAAAATATTCAAAGTATAGGCAATACAAATAACGAAAGCAAAGCTAAAGAATTGGGATCAACTATCGGAAGTTACCTAAAACCACTAGGATTTAATTTGGATTTTGCACCTGTTGCCGATATAAATACAAATCCTAAGAATCCAATAATCGGAGTGCGATCTTATGGAAACAATGCTGAACTCGTTTCACGAATGGTTAATGCACAGTTGGATGGTATGCATAAGGCGGGTATAATGGGATGTACAAAGCATTATCCAGGACATGGCGACACCTCAAGCGATACGCATACGGGAAGCGTTAGTATCAATAAAACTTGGGATGAATTAAAAAAATGTGAAATAATTCCCTTTGCATCATCATTTAATAAGACAGATATGATAATGGCATCTCATATTATCGCAAATAACGCATCCCATGACAAATTGCCAACCAGTATCTCGAAAAATATGATTCAAGAAAAGCTTAGAAATGAACTCGGATACAAAGGAGTTGTAATATCTGATTCAATGGAAATGAAAGCTATCTCTGATCATTATAATAGCGCAGAAAGTGCGACATTAGCTATAAAATCAGGAGTCGATATTGTACTCATGTCACCAGATATTCAAGAGGCATATGACGCAGTTTTGAATTCGGTTAAAAAAGGTGAGATAAGTATTGAAAGAATTGACGAAAGTGTTACAAGAATACTAGAATTAAAAGTCAAATATAATATGATTATCTAAATTTATTTAAAGCAGGTTTTCAACATTTTGTCAATAGTGTGTTGAAAACTTTGAATTTCTGTTAATTAACTTGAATATATCTCCTCTAGAAATAAAATACAAATTATCAAGCTTTCAATATTTCGTTAGTAGACCGTTGAAAACTTGATAATTTTCTATTTTGATATCGAAAGCACCCATAGTCTACCGGTCAACTATAGGTGCCTCGTATTTGTAATATTACAATCTATTAGTTATATATATATATTATTTTCAAAAAGCTTCTTAATTACTCGTTGATCTTTGTAACAACGCCTGAACCAACTGTACGTCCGCCTTCACGGATAGCAAAACGTAGTCCTTCTTCAATTGCGATAGGAGTAATTAATTCTACGTCCATATCTACGTTGTCACCAGGCATGCACATTTCTACTCCTTCTGGAAGTGAAATAACGCCTGTTACGTCTGTTGTTCTGAAATAGAATTGTGGACGATAGTTGTTAAAGAATGGAGTATGACGTCCACCTTCTTCTTTTGTCAATACGTATACTTGACCTCTGAATTTTGTATGAGGATGTATTGTTCCTGGTTTAGCAAGAACTTGACCTCTCTCGATTTCTTCTCTCTGGATACCACGTAAAAGTACTCCTACGTTGTCTCCTGCTTCAGCATAATCAAGGCTCTTTCTGAACATCTCTAAGCCTGTAACCACGCATTTTCTCTTTTCATCAGTTAAACCAACGATTTCTACTTCTTCGCTGACATTTAATCTTCCTCTTTCAACTCTACCTGTTGCAACAGTTCCACGACCTGTGATTGTGAAAACGTCTTCAACTGGCATTAAGAAAGGTTGATCAGACTTACGTTCAGGAGTTGGGATGAATTCATCAACTGCATCCATTAATTCATGAATACATTTGTATTCTTCTGCACCAGGATCTTTTGAAGCTGATTCAAGAGCAACTAATGCTGAACCACGGATAATTGGAGTCTCATCTCCTGGGAAACCGTACTCATTTAATAATTCACGGATTTCCATTTCTACTAGATCTAATAATTCTTCATCATCAACTTGATCTGCCTTATTCATGAATACTACGATATAAGGAACGCCAACCTGACGTGATAACAAGATGTGCTCTCTTGTCTGTGGCATCGGACCGTCTGCTGCTGAAACTACTAGGATAGCTCCATCCATCTGAGCTGCACCTGTAATCATGTTTTTAACGTAGTCAGCATGGCCAGGACAGTCAACGTGTGCATAGTGACGCTTATCTGTTTCATATTCAACGTGAGCTGTATTAATTGTAATTCCACGTTCTCTCTCTTCAGGTGCTTTATCGATGTTAGCATAATCAGAGAAATCTGCTTTACCTTCTAAGTTTAAAACCTTTGTGATAGCAGCAGTAAGAGTAGTCTTACCGTGGTCAACGTGACCTATAGTACCAATATTAACGTGTGGCTTATTTCTTTCAAATTTTGCCTTTGCCATTAAAATTTCCTCCTTTTAATAATAGGTTTTCTATTATTATTTAAATATTTCTAACCGTAAAACAAACATATCTTTACAGACACATGAATATACGGTAGTTCTAACTTAATTTTGATAATTAATCATTAATAAATTACAAACAATGTACTTGTTATACATTATTAACACAAAGTATACGATTTGTCAATACTCAAACGACAAATTAATCTGCTTTTTTAGTACGAGCTGAAATAATGCTCTCTGAAACCGACTTTGGAACTTCTGCATAATGACTTGGTTCCATTGTATATTGTCCTCTACCTTGAGTCTTCGAACGCATATCTGTTGCATATCCGAACATTTCTGAAAGAGGTACATTTGCATTTACTCTCTGAGCTCCTGACATAATTTCTATTCCCTGGATCATTCCTCTTCTAGAATTTATGTCACCTATAACATCTCCAACATATTCTTCTGGAACTATAACAGAAACTTTCATTATAGGCTCCAATAAAACTGGATCTGCCTTTTTCATAGCTGATTTAAATGCCATAGAACCTGCTATTTTAAATGCCATTTCAGAAGAGTCTACCTCATGGTAAGAACCGTCATAAAGGGTAACCTTTACGTCAACAACATTATAACCAGCCAATACTCCGGTTAACATAGCGCCCTGAATACCTTGATCAACTGCAGGTATATATTCTTTCGGGATCGCTCCACCTACTATATTATTAACAAACTCATATCCTTTTTCAGGATTTGGCTCGATTCTGATCTTAACATGACCATATTGTCCACGACCACCTGATTGTCTTGCATACTTCTCATCAACTTCAGCATTCTTTCTGATAGTTTCCTTGTATGCAACTTGTGGCTTACCAACGTTTGCTTCTACTTTGAATTCACGAAGAAGCCTGTCTACTATTATTTCTAGGTGAAGCTCACCCATTCCTGCAATAATAGTTTGACCCGTCTCTTCATCGGTATAAGCCTTAAATGTAGGATCCTCTTCTGCAAGCTTCGAAAGACCTATACCCATCTTTTCTTGACCTGCTTTAGTCTTTGGTTCAATTGCCACACGAATAACTGGTTCTGGGAATTCCATTGATTCAAGAATAACTGGATTCTTTTCATCACAAAGTGTATCACCAGTAGTCGTATTCTTCAATCCAACTGCTGCAGCTATATCACCAGCGTAAACAGTTTCTATATCCTGCCTATGGTTAGCATGCATTTGAACTATTCTACCAATACGTTCTGTATTATCTTTCGTAGAATTGTAAACAGATGAACCTGCGTTTATTGATCCTGAGTAGACTCTGAAGAAGCACAACTTACCTACAAATGGGTCTGTAGCTATTTTAAATGCTAATGCTGCAAATGGTTCTGAGTCAGATGAATGTTTCTCAATTTCCTCTTCAGTATCAGGATTAATTCCTTTAATAGCCGGAACGTCAGTTGGTGCTGGCATATAATCTACAATTGCATCCAACAACTTCTGAACACCCTTATTTCTGTAAGATGTTCCGCACACTACTGGAACCATTTTGTTAGCCAATGTTGCTCTTCTTATACTAGCCTTTATTTCTGCTTCAGAAACTTCTTGACCTTCGATAACTTTTTCAAGTAACGCATCATCCTGATCTGCTACATGATCAAGCAATTCGCCATGATATTTATTAGCAAGTTCTCTCATATCCTCAGGGATTTCTTCTTCTCTGATATCTTTTCCAAGATCGTCGTAATAAATATATGCCTTCATATTTACTAAGTCAATTATTCCTCTAAATGTATCTTCTGCTCCGATTGGCAATTGAATCGGGATCGCATTACATTTTAATCTTTCTTTCATCATGTTAACAACTTTGTAGAAGTCTGCTCCCATGATATCCATTTTATTAACATATGCCATTCTTGGAACGCCATATTTGTCAGCCTGACGCCAAACCGTCTCAGATTGCGGTTCTACCCCACCCTTTGCGCATAAAACGGTTACAGAACCGTCCAATACTCTTAAAGAACGTTCTACTTCCACGGTAAAATCAACGTGCCCAGGAGTATCAATAATATTAATTCTATGATTCTTCCAAAAGCATGTCGTAGCTGCAGAGGTAATAGTAATACCTCTTTCCTGTTCCTGTTCCATCCAGTCCATGGTAGCAGCTCCATCGTGAACTTCTCCTATTTTATGATTAATTCCTGTATAAAATAAAATACGTTCTGTAGTGGTAGTTTTGCCGGCGTCAATATGAGCCATTATTCCTATATTTCTTGTTAACTCAAGTGAAACCTGCCTAGCCATACTCTTTCACTACTCAAAATATGGTCAAAGATCAATTAATCCGGACTAAAAAAATTCAATTTTTTGCAATCCAATGTTAATTTTTCTTGACGAGTAGCACTCCATTCTTTTATATTTTTTTATTTTGAACTTCCATATTTCCTTGAAAGCCCTCTTTCTGTAGAGCTAACTTATCTCTACTGACACTCCTGACTCTATTAATAGCTAAAGCACATTGAAACTTTACGTCATAGCCGTGAATTTTCTAAACAAAGATCAATCATTTTTCTAAATACCGATATTCAAATCCATAAGTGCACATCAAGATTTGAATACAGCATGCATAATTATCTCAATTATATCCATAAGAACTTAGGCTATTGACAAGTCTAAGTTCTCTTGTGTAGTCAATTGACCTCACGTTAACAGCCATGAGTATTATTTGACAATACCGCAAAGCATTATACTACCATCTGTAGTGAGCAAATGCCTTATTTGCTTCTGCCATTTTATGAGTATCTTCACGTTTTTTTGCAGCTCCGCCGATACCATTAACAGCGTCAAGTATTTCTGCTGCTAATCTCTCTTTCATAGTTTTCTCTGATCTCTGTCTTGAATAAAGAGTTACCCATCTCAAGCCTAAAGTTTGTCTTCTATCCTGACGAACTTCCATTGGTACTTGGTATGTTGCACCACCGACTCTTCTTGCTTTTACTTCTAACAATGGCATTATATTTTCCATTGCTTGTTCAAAAACTTCTAATGGTTCTTTACCTGTTTTCTCTTTAACTATGTTAAATGCTTCATAAACTATTTTCTGGGCAACCCCTCTTTTACCGTCGTACATAACATTATTAATTAGACGAGTAACTAATTTTGAATCATATAACGGATCTGGTAATACATCGCGTTTTGCGACGAAACCTCTTCTTGGCATTGGTCTTCCCTCCTTCATAATGATAATGATATCTCCGGTACTCGAAAGCGACTAACTCCCGACTGCCAATACAGAGGCATTTATATAAACACTTCTGCATTGATGCAGATATATGGAATTCTGTCTTAATTCAATCAAATTACCTTTATTATTTTTTTGCTCCTGCCTTTGGTCTTTTAGCTCCATACTTAGAACGAGATTGCATACGTTTTGCAACTCCTTGAGCATCCAAAGTACCGCGCACTATATGGTAACGCACACCTGGCAAGTCCTTAACACGTCCACCACGGATTAAAACAACGCTGTGCTCTTGCAAGTTATGTCCTATTCCAGGGATGTACGAGCTCACTTCTATTCCATTTGAAAGCCTTACTCTTGCAACTTTTCTCAAAGCTGAGTTAGGTTTTTTAGGTGTTGCTGTTTTAACAGCTGTACAAACTCCTCTTTTTTGAGGTGAGTTTTGCTCGATAGAAACTCTTTTCTTAGCATTCCAACCCTTTAGAAGTGCCGGAGCCTTTGCTTTCTTTTCAGATACTTCTCGTCCCTTACGAACTAATTGGTTAAACGTTGGCATATTACACCTCCTAAAACAAATTATTATGACACGGTCAAGAATTCTCACTTATTTTCAAATGAGCCTCAAACCTTCCAAGCTGAACTCAAGTTAAGCCAACCTGACGAACCCCATGTGTCGCACGGTTATGTGATTTTGACTTAATCTAGTATACTACAATTCAATCATATTGTCAAGTAACCTTATAAATTTTCTTACTTTTTCGTAACTTGTTTAAAGTGCATTAACGGTATCTGCTTTTTTCTCCGGGGAGACTATAAACGGTGTTGCTACAGTTATTGTTCCCATTACAACTGGCACCAGTTTCAACACATGCATAACTCTTTTTCTCCAACAATTTTCCCAATCAAAGCATAATTTATCCTTATACTCATCAAGCATAAAACTGATATATCCAAGGGATGCGCTCCCAAACATAATACAATCTTTTCCATAACTTATATTATCTTTAGTCATAAGAACCTCCAACCAATACGGCTTTTAATATTTTTTAAATTTTCCTCTTTCATAAATAATTAGGAACTATCAATTCCTATTTTCAAGTAGAAGAATATCATAAATATTATATTATTTTTAATCATTTGTCAAGCAATTTTACTTTTTTATGCATAAATTTACTTAATTTTTCTAACAGATACTTTATCTCTAACTTTTCGTCTCATTAATTATCAAAAATATTTTCTTTTAAATTCCAATATTCTTCGTATAAATCAAACTTAATTATCATTATTTTTTTAATAGATGCTTTTCTATTCTCAACCAACCCTGTACCGTTCGTATATTTCTCCCTTCTTTTTTCCTATTTTATCATGATTAAATGTAATTAAATAATTGATTTTTACTTGATTAAATGATACAATATCTTGTATGTAGGTGATAATTTTGAAAAAAATAATCGTTTTGTCATTAATATTAACTTCTGTTGTTATGCTTTCAATGACATCGTGCAAAAAAGATGACAGCGGATCGCAAATTATAAAGTATGACATAAGCTCAGATGTCATAAGTTTAGATCCTCAGATAGCGGAAGATGCATCTGCTAAGACATTAGCAATAAATATGTACGAAGGTTTATTCAGGCTAGATGAAAATGGTGAACTAAGGCAAGGAGCAGCAACCTCCTTTGATAGCAACAGTGATTTTACGACATTTATATTTCACTTAAGACCAGGGGCAACATGGACTGACGAAAAGAATACGGAAGTAGTTGCAGATGATTTTGTATTTGGATTTCAAAGAGGAGTTCAAATTGGAACAAATCACGACTTACTTATAATAAAGAATGCCAAAGAAGTTTTAAATGGCACGAAGAGTATCCATGAGCTAGGGGTGAAATCGGTAGACAAATACACATTCCAAGTTGACTTAGAGTACTCTTGCAGTGACTTTCCGAAGCTAACAGCAGACACTTCTTTAATGCCATGCAACAGACATTTCTTTGAAGAGAGCAACAATCAATATGGGATGTTATACAAAAAGACCATATGTAACGGACTATTTAGATTAAAGAACAGATATGCAAAAAATCCAGGAAAATCGATAGAACTAAAAAGCAATCCCAATTACAACGGAAGCAACAAACCGAAAGCTGCCGGAATATTTTTCAACATTGTGAAGCCATCTGACAATCCAATAGAAAGATTAAAATCAAAAGAAACAGACGCATGCATAATAAACTATGATATTTTAGAAAGTGATAGAAATATTTTAAACATAGTATCATCTGAGAGCTATCCATTAGGATTTTGTTTCAATTTAGAGAACAATGAGATGAACAATTTAGATATAAGGAGAGCTTTTTTATGTTCGCTCAACAGAAATTACCTATCTTCCAACATAAATGAAGAAAAATTCAACATAGAACGTAATATGATCAACAAAGATATAAAAATTGACGGAGGGTCATACAGAAATAAACTGGGCAAGGACATTTATATAAACGAAGAGCCAAATACAATTGACATATTAAAAGCAGGTTTAAAGGAAATATCACAGGATAGCATTCCGAAAGTAACAGTATTATGTCCTGACGATCAGACATCGAAAGACATAGTAAGCAAAGCATTAGAAACTTGGAACAAAAAGTTCAATTCTTACTTCAATATGAGACCATTACCAATCAACAAGCTAAAGGCGCAAGTAATGCAAGGCAATTACAAGATAGCATTTTGTCCAATAATACCAGCGAGCGACAACATTTTTGATTTTCTTTCTATGTTCAAGACAGATCATCCAGAAAACATATTTCATTTAAAAGACGAACAGTACGACAATTTAATAAATTCAATAATTGATTTACATGGGAATGAAAGATTAAGCAAATGTGAGGAAGCCGAGAATTATATAATAAGCAATGCGATGTTTTATCCTGTCTGCAGCGAGAACAAGTACTTTGTAACAAGTAAAAACATAGAAGGACTAGTATTTTACAAATATTTAGATTGTGTCGACTTTTCTAATGCAATAAAGCATAAAAACAGATAAGCCAGAGGTATGACATGATAAGAAAAAGTAAAATAATTAAAGTAACAGAGCTAGCGATATTATGCACCATGTCGATAATTCTATTACTTTTATTAAGAATTCCAATAATATTTAATGCCCCGTTTCTAAAATATGACCCATCAGACATCCCGATAGTGATAGGAGTAACCTTATTTGATCTAAACAGTGGATTTAAGATACTTCTTGCAGTAACTTTGATCCAAGGCTTTCTTTTTTCAGGCTCTGGCATAGTAGGAATGATAATGCATTTAATTTCATCAGGAATTTTTATAGCGTTGTTTAACATAACTTACAAACTGGGCAATGCAATAATCAAGGTTGCAATGACATCTGCAATAATGACCTTACTAATAATACCGATCAACTATATATTTATGAAATTATACTTAGGAATTCCGACAGAAGTCATCAAGGTACTTATACTATCAGCAACGATACCATTTAATTTAATAAAATTTTCTTTAAACAGTGCTCTATCGATATTATTCATCAAGATAGCATCAAATCACATAAGCAAAGAAATTAAGTAAATAAAGAAAGGAATCATCATGAACAATGAAATAATAAGTCATAGCGAACTAGAAACTGAAAAGTTTGCAGAAGAATTTGCAAAGGGATTGAAAGGGACAGAAATAATTGCAATGTACGGAACAATGGGAATGGGAAAGACTGCATTTACAAGAGGATTAACGAGAGGATTAGGATCTTTGGACGATGTATCAAGTCCTACATTTGCAATAGTGAACGAATACAAAGGGAAGTATCCTATTTATCATTTTGACATGTACAGGATAACAAATTTAGACGATCTATATTCAACAGGTTTCTTTGACTATATCAACAACGGGATAATGATAATAGAATGGAGCGAAAACATAGAGTCCCAACTACCAAATGACGACATAATAAAGATAAATATAAGCCCAGGCAAAGAACAGAATGAAAGAATAATAGAAATTGTGAACAATATTAAGCATCAAGCTTAGAAAGGATTTGAATTTATGAAGATTTTGTCTGTAGAATCATCAACATCAGTGACGTCAACTGCCATAGTTGAAGCATTTGACAACAATTTTCAACAATATAAAGTGCTAGGTTATAATTTCTCAGGCGTAGCCCTTACGCATAGTCAAACTTTAATGCCAATGGTAGAGTCTATGCTAAAAAATACTCAAATCGATATAAAGGAAATAGATCTATTAGCAGTTGCAAACGGACCAGGATCTTTTACAGGATTAAGAGTAGGGATAGCAGCAGTTAAGGGAATGGCATTAGCATTAAACAAACCATGTGCGCCTGTATCCACACTTCACTCTTTAGCTTTCAACATAGACATCGAAGAGAATCAATTAATTTGCTCAACGATCGACGCTAGATGCAACAGAGTGTATTATGCTTTATTTGATCACAATAAAGACAGAATTTCTGATGATAAAGTAGTAGAAATTACAAATTTGTCAAAAATTTTAAGACCATTAAACAAAAAAATATTTTTTCTTGGAAACGGTTCAGAATTATGTTATAATGAGTTTAGCGATTATGTTTCATTACCTTCGGTTAAGTTTAGATATCAAAACGCTGTCTCAGTTGCACTCAATGCAATTTATAATATCAATAAGGGATATGAACCAGTGGACGCAGATAATTTACTACCAGAATATCTAAAATTAGCACAGGCTGAAATAGATTTAAGTAAAAGAGGCGATAATTTATGATTTTTATAGGTTGTGACAGGGCTGGGACTGTATTGAAAGAAGCAATAATGTCCTATCTGGATGAAAATTCTATAAAATTTGAAGACTTAAGCTTATCCCCGGAAGATACTCGTAACGATTACGTAATGGTCGGCAAAGCAGTTGCAACTAAAGTGAGTGAAAATAGTAAGGATCACATAGGAATATTATGCTGCGGGACTGGATTAGGGATGTCAATGGTAGCCAACAAGATAAGCGGTATAAGAGCCGCAGTGTGCGACAATGAATATTCTGTTGCGATGAGTAGAAAACATAACGACGCAAACATACTATGTTTAGGCGGCAGGATTATAGCCCCTGAATTTGCTATTGAATTGGTTAAAATTTTTTTATCAACTGACTTCGAAGGCGGAAGACATAAGACCAGAGTTGACGAAATTTCAACAATCGATGGCTCAATATAAGAAATAATATAAGAAATTTTAGTAAAAATTAAAAAGTAAAATAGCGCTTTCTACGAGGAAATACGTAGATTATTAAAATAAAAAGCGTAACAATAAGAAAGGAGAAACTGCCAGACAAAATTAATTAGAAATATTTAATCTAATATTAAGTTTGTCCTTATTTCTGGTAGTGGGAACGCTGCTTAAAGTAAAGTGGCAATAGTCAAATGAACAAAGAAAATATATTTATCATGGATCATCCTCTTATTCAACATAAGTTGTCTAAAATAAGAGACAAAGGAACAGGAGTAAAACAGTTTAGAGAATTAATATCTGAAATAACACTTCTAATGTGCTACGAATCAACGAGAGACCTTCCTCTTAGAGAATCAGAAGTAGAGACCCCTATAACAATCACGAAGGCTAGGTATATATCAAAGAAGCTATCATTTATTCCGATTTTAAGAGCCGGAATAGGAATGGTGGATGGAGTTGTAAAGGTAATGCCAAATGCTAAGATAGGTCATATTGGCATGTACAGAGACCCATTAACGCTCGAGCCAGTTGAGTATTATTGCAAACTACCTGATGACATAAACGAAAGTGAAGTAGTAGTCCTTGATCCAATGCTAGCCACAGGCGGAACTGCTATAGATGCAATTGCAAACATTAAGAACTATAATCCATTGAGTATAAAATTCATGTGCATAATAGCATCCCCTGAAGGACTTAAAGCATTAACTGAGGCTCATCCAGACGTAAAGATATATTGTGCTGCAATGGATGAAAAATTGAATGAACATGGTTACATAGTGCCAGGTCTTGGCGACGCTGGGGATAGAATATTTGGAACAAAATAGCCATCAATTAATAAAATTTATAAAAAAAATAACTGCTGCTTGTGATCTTACTCATAGCAGCAGTCTTTTGTTATACAAAACCAAATATCATCAAAAAATTGATTAACATCCTTTAACATAAAGGCTAAAGATTATTAGATACTTATCTAATACTTTCAAATATTTCATCTAATAAACCAGCCTTATCAAGCCTAACTAATAATATTCTTTCATCTTCTGTTAACAAATGGCCTCTTTCAAGCATTCTACCAACAAAGAAAGTCGCTTTCGGAGGAACGCTTTTACTTGCCTTCATTATAGCAATTCTTTTTTTCTTTCCTTTCAAATCTCCCATGTTCCTTTTTAAATTTCCATTAATAATTTCTCTTAAAAGTCTTTGTCCTGCCAACTTTAAAGCTATTTCTCTGTTATCAAGTTGTCTTACCGCAACAGGATTTGCTTTACTAAAGTCAGGCAATGGTTTCTCGGTTGCAAATGCTCCGAAAGCAAAACTTGAAGATACTACTAATGAAAGTGATAAAATTCTTAATGTTTTTTTCATATTAATGATACTATCGCTATATACTATTATAATGCTCGTAAATATAGCTTATGTCTACATGCCTACCACTAGCACGACAAAGTTTACTTTAACTCAATTAAAGCATTACAAATCGTACAATAGATGATAGTTTCTCCTCTCTTTTTCTTTAAAAATTTAATTCAAAAATCTTAATAAACTTGAACTTTTTCATTATTTCCCTAGACATAATAAACAATAATACAAGTCAAACTCTGTAAGGAATAATAATATTCAATAAAGCACAGGTATATTAAATTTGTCAGGATATTCCTTTTTCTTGATTATTTATAATAAATTCATGACATTTGCTTAATTTTCTCTTTAAATTAATATCTTTTCTCCTCCTTTTTCATAATTATATTGTGGTTATAATGATATTTAAATGAAATATCCGACAACATCATTATTATACCATAATCTATCATTAAATGTCTATATATTTTCATTATATTTTTTTCATATTTTATCTGATAGCAGTAATTTTCAGGTTAATTTTATATAAAAAAGATTGATATTTATTGAAATTACGTATAATATTTCTTATTTCTTAACATTTTCTTAACATAAAATCTCCGAAATGCATCAATAATATACACTTCGGAGTCAAAAACATCTAAATATTACAAACTTTTATCTTATTATATCTGTTCCCATGTAACTTTTTAAAACTTCAGGGATCGTTACGCTTCCATCTTCGTTTTGATAATTCTCTAAAACGGCTGCAACAGTCCTTCCAATTGCTAGTCCAGAGCCATTCAAAGTATGAACCAACTTAGCTTTATCCTTCATATCGTCCTTATATCTAATAGATGCCCTTCTTGCCTGGTAGTCCTCGAAGTTTGAGCAAGATGATATTTCTAGATATCTGTTATAGGAAGGCATCCAAACCTCTATATCATAAGTCTTTGCCGATGAAAATCCTAAATCCCCCGTAGACAAGCAAACGACTCTGTAAGGCAATCCTAACAATTCCAACAATTTTGATGCATCATTGGTCAATGTTTCTAATTCTTCGTAAGAGGTTTCTGGCTTACAGAACTTAACCAGTTCCACTTTATTAAACTGATGTTGACGGATGATACCCCTTGTATCTCTTCCAGCTGATCCTGCTTCTGCTCTAAAGCAAGCTGAATATGCACAGTATTTATAAGGCATCTTTGAGCCATCAAGTATTTCATCTCTATGCAAGTTAGTAACAGGCACTTCTGCTGTTGAGATCAAGAAGTAATCATTTGTAGACAATTTAAATGCATCCTCTTCGAATTTAGGCAATTGTCCAGTTCCTGTCATAGATGCTCTATTAACCATAAACGGAGGTAATACTTCCTTATATCCATTAGCAGTATGGTTATCCAAATAGAAATTTATTATAGATCTTTCCAATCTTGCCCCAAGTCCTTTATAGAAGCAGAATCTAGTTCCTGTAACTTTAGCTGCTCTTTCCTGATCCAATATATCCAAATCCTTACCAATATCCCAATGAGCCTTATATTCGAACTCAAATTTTCTAGGTTTTCCCCATTTTCTCATTTCCTTATTAAAGCTATCGTCTACTCCTTCAGGCACATCTTTGTTAGGGATGTTAGGCAATGATAAAAGAATGTCTCTTTGTCTAACTTCAAAGTCTGATAATTCCTTATTAATTTCTTTTATATTATCAGATAAAGCTTTCATATCTTCCATTAATTTCGAAACATCTTCGCCCTGCTTTTTCAATGCAGGTATTTTTTTACTCATTTCATTTTGTTCTGCCTTCATACTTTCCGACTTAGCCATCAATTCTCTTCTAGACTTATCTATTTGCAACAATTCATCTATTTGCGCATCCATATTCATATTTCTCTTGCGCATAGCTTCTTTTACTCTATCCGGTTCTGATCTAATTACTTTTATATCTAACATATTCTAAACTCCCCTTCTAAATTACTAATCAAATGCCAATATAGGTCTTTTGTTATCAAACATTTCTAACCAAATTAATAAAATGTCTACGTATCTATGATTATAGCATAAATATTACAAAAGTCAAGTAAATGAAAACATATAATTTTCTATGGATTATCAAGCAATCAATAAAAAAACCCTGACTTTTTACAAGCCAGAGTAATCAATTATATTATTTTGCGATCCATTTCACTTGTTGATAGATCATTATCGATAGTAATTTTGTTCAAATTTCGTTGCTTCTTTGTCTGCTGCTTCTTCACTTAATCCAAAAAGTATTGCCCATGCATACATTCTAGAATAGTCATAGCTTTTCCCTTCATTACGTTTCTGTTCGTGCAATGCTGCCATTGCATCAGCGTCCTGCTCACTTGATCCCATAGCTATCAATGTTGCATACAAATCTGCATAATAGAAGCTTTTTGATTCTTTTATTTTCTTTTCATATGCTGTTGCTTCCTTATCTGCTTTATCCTCGTCTATTCCTCTAAATATTAAAGTAGAATATCTTTCAGCATAGTCAAAGTCTTTGCCTTCGTTGCGCTTCTGTTCATATATTGTTGCTCTTTTTTCTGCTTCTTCTTCATTACTCGTTGCAAAAGTCATCAAACTCGCATACCTTTCTGCATAATAGAAACTTTTACCTTTTCTTCGTTCCTGATTATATATCATTGACACTTCATCTGCTTCTTCTTCATTTAATCCATTCATCATTGAAAAAGCATACATTTCTGAATAGTAAAAAGCTCTACCTTCTGCACGTTTTTGCTCATATATTGTTGCAAGCATATCCAATTCTTCTTCATTTAATTCCGTAGCGACATAAAGATAAGCAAATACATCAGCATAATCTTGACTTTTTCCAGATTCTATTTCTTTTTTGAATATTTCCATTGCTTTTTCAGTTTGTTCTTCATCAAAATCATAAAATGACGTCAACCTTTTATATTCTTTATCATAAATACTATCTTCCTCATGCTGTTCTACGTCTAATATCTGATTCTTTTCTGATCCAGCGCTGTTAAATTCGGTTGCAATTACTGACATTCCAGTAATCAATGTCCCCAAAGTCAATGCACAAGCTGATTTTCCAATAATTTTTTTTAAATTCATTTTATTTTCCTCCAAAAATTTACTAATTATTATTCTATCACATTTAAACTTTGATTTGTTGAGCTTAACAAAATCTTAACATATTATCATTAAATTAACTAAAAAAGCCAGCCAAACTTGACTGACTCTTTATCTTATTATAATTTTTGTCTCTTTTCTGCTGGTTCCATTAATATTTCGTTTATTTCTGACAAAGCATAATCGCAGGCGGTTACAAAGTTCATTCCTCTTTCAGTTCCTTCTCTATGTTTTTGTTCATATATCAATGCTTTTTCATGTGCTTCTGCTGGTTCTAACTTCTTTATTGCTATCAGTAATATAAATGCATTTGAGTAAAGATAACTTTTTTCCTCTGCACGTTGTCTCTCATACATCTTTGACATACTATCGATATTTACATCGTCACTTATATTTCCCTTTAATCTAACATACATATTGGCATAATCGTGACTTTTCCCATCCCTGCGCTGTTGTTCATATGTTTCTGCAACTCGTTTTGCCATTGGTTCAGTCACTCCTTCAAATAGCGAAGTTGAATATCCATAAAGATAGTAAAAGTTTTCATAATCGGGATTATATTTTCCTATTTTTTCGCATACATGTTCATATATAGTTGCTATTCCTTCGGCTTCTTTTTCATTTCTTCCATCAGACATTGCTCTAGCATAGACATAAGAATGCATATCATTTTTACCTTCTTTACGTTTTAATTCATATGCTGTTGCTATTTTATCTGCCTCTTTGTCACTTATACCATCAGCTATTTCTATAGCATATCTATCGGCATAATAATTAGACCTACCAGCTTCCAGTAATTCATTATATTTTGCTTCTCTTTCTCTAATTTTTCTTGCCTCTTTTAATCTATCAACCAAAAATGCATTAAGTTTTCTATCATAATAGTAACTTTTGCCCTTTTCACTCTGTTTATCATACACTTCTGCTACATATCTTGCTGATATTTCACTCTTTTTGTTACCAATTAAGCAAGAGTACATATGTGCATAGGCATGACTTCTATGTTCTTTACGTTCTTTCTCATATATTTTTGCAACTTCATCTGCTTTTTTTCTAGACACATTTTCAGATATCAATTTAAGATATTCAAAAACATACCAAAAATTGCTATTTCCCTTATAATATTTATCATAATTCGATGCAATGTCATTCGCATAATATTTATTCTGCCATTCAGCGAGCATCACGGCGTACATATAAGCATATCTATCACTTTTATGTTCTTTACGTTTTTGTTCATATATTGTTGCTATCTCGTCAGCTTTTTCAATATTTTCTTCAAGAATTATCAAACTCTTTGAATATGCATAAGCATAATTATGTTCTTTCCCAACCTTAGTTAGTTGATCATATACTTCCAACACTTTTTGGATCTTTTTTTCATCTTTTTCTTCAATTATCAAATTAGAATATATGTAAGCGCGATTCCTATCCATACCCACATTACGTCGCTGCTCATATATTTCTGATACTTTTTCAGCCTTTTCCTTAGATATTCCTTGTGCCGTCAATTCAACATACATTTCAGCATAAAACTCACTTACTAGCGATGTTTCCCCCGATGCAGTCGTAATTGACACTTTTCTAGGTTCCTTTTTACTCTCACTTAATACTTGACATTGCTTTTCTTTTCTCGAGTCATCATTATTTTCCATTGCCATTGCCGACAAGCTAGAAATCATTGTTCCCAAGCACAACATACATACCGATATCTTAATAATTTCTTTCAAATTCATTTTATTTACCTCCAAAGCTTTTATTTATCTATAAAACAGCTTAACGAATTCTTCATCTCACTGTAATTTTTGTCTCTTTTCTGCTGGTTCTCCCATTGTCCTTCCTGCCAATGACATAGCATATGCTAATGAATCCTTAAAATTCCTTCCTCTGTTTATACTTCTCTCAAACGTTTCTGCTACCCTTCTAGACTCATTTTCATCCCTATGATAAATAATTCTCATTATTGCATATCCCGTTGCATAAAATCTGCACTTCCCACTCATTATCTCTTGTTCAAACACTTCAGCCATTTCATGTAATTGATCTTCTGTAGGTGACAGATTCATACAAGCTACCGACATAATACTTATAAATGGATATGCAATGTCACCATATTCTTGAAATTTCTGACTATATAGTTTTGAAATTCTATCTGCCTCTCCTTGAGTTGATTTATTAAGTACTATAAGCTGTCCATACAAGTTCGAATAAACATAATCCTTTGCCTTTTTTGATTGCTCATCACAAATTGTTGCACATTTATCTGCCAATTCTTTGTCAATCTTATAACCTACAATGTTATCTGCATATGAGTAAGCATATTGACTACTTTTCTTTTCGTTACATTTTTGTTCATATATTACTATAAAGTCTTCTGATTGTTTTTCTGTCTCCAGCAAGCGAACTCTTCTCTCTGCATAGTAACTGGCTATACAACTATTTTTACCTTCCTTAATTTTCTTTAAATATAACATTATTTTACTTTCATTTTCCAATCTTCTTAATGATTTTTTTGTCATCTCTACATATATTTCAGCATATTTTCTGCTTTTTCCTTCCTTAAGCTGTCTTACGAATTCAGCAGCACATCTTTCTGCCACTCTTCTTCTTACCTTGTCAATCACAATCAATCTAGCATACATTTCCTCATAGTTCTTACCATAACCTTTCTTTAATCCTTCCAAATACATATTCATTACTTGTTCTGCAGTTTCTTTTTTAATTTTATTGACTACTATTAATCTGGTATACCTTTCAGCGTAGTCGTCATCATATTTTTCTGCTTTCTTTTTCAAATATATTGACATTCCTTTTTCTGCTTCCTCTTCATCAAGTCCATCAACTATTACTAGTTTCGTATAAAATTCAGCATATTTTCTTTCACGTCCTCCTTTTATCTGTTCTAAATATATTGGCACTCCTCTTTTTGCCGCTTCCTCATCAATCCCATCACTTGATATCAACTTATTATATATATCTAAAGGACTTTCAATCTTATATTTCTCCATACTTTTTTTATATTCCGTTGCTTCCTTTTCTGCTTTCTCTTCACTTAATCCTTTAAGCACCACCACTTCTGCATACTTCATTGCATAATGATAATTTCCATATTTCTTAAGCATCTCGTCATATATTCTTGCTCCTCTGTCTGCTTTTTCTTCATTCAATTTAAAAGTCACTATAAATTTAATATACATGCTTGCATAATTAATACTTTTTCCTTCTTCAATCTTTGATCTATACATTTCTAATGCATCATGTACGTCATCTTCATCCACCTGGGCGATTATTATAAGATTAGTATAGCTATCGGAATAATTAACTCTGTCGGCTTGCATAAGTGACTTCTTAACATCTTCATAGGTTTTTGCTCCATTTGTCGACAATTCCTCACCCATATCATTAAATATACTAAATTCTACATACTTGAGCGCATAAGATTTACTTTTGCCGCTATTAATTTTATCCTCATAGGCTGTCAATGCTTGTTGTAGTCGTTCTTCTGTAAATCCATTCAACATTGCTAATTTTGAATACTTATCAGAATAATCCAGAGCGCCAGTTTCTTTCATTTTTTGTTCAAAAATCGTTGCTTCTTTGTCAGCTCTCTCACTACTTACTGACTCAAATTCCTCCAATATCATATACCTACAAGCATAATACCAGCTCTTTCCCTTTTTTATCTTTGATGCAAAGTATGATGTTGCTATATCAGCCCATTCTTTATCGATCTTACAAATCTTATTTAACTTTACAAACATATATGCCTCATACCAGGTTTCCCCCTTTTTAATACTGTTCTCACATACATCAGCATATACTTTTGCTAATTCTTCATCAAATTTATCAAAGATTATAAATCTAGTATATATATTTGCATATTCGATGCTTTTATTTTTCTTAATTTTCTTTTCGTAAACCAATGCTCCTCTATGCACTTCCTCTTCATTTATCGATGGGATCTTGATTAATCTTGAATACATATCAGCATAATTTGTACTCATTCCTTCTTTTATTTTCTTCTCATATACAAATTCGTCTCTATCCTCAAGATTTTCAATTTCTATTTTTCTATCCGTTTGCAATATGTTGCCCAGTCTGAGCCTTTTTTCGCATTCAGTTTCAGATTTTTCATTAGCCTTAGATTTTTCAGCTGCATCCATTTCAGTTGAAACCCTTTTATCCAAATATGATTTTACATATCTTTCTGCATCTCTGTCGCTTAATCCATAAGCCACTTTAAAGTAACTATACCTATCAGCATAAATATAATTCTTAGTATGCTCTACTTTTTGCTCATATATTTTTGCTCCTTGGTCAGCAATTTCTTGATCCAGCCCCTCAACAGTTACTAAATCCACATATTTGCTTGCATAATCTTTACTTTTTCCTTCCTTAATCTTATCCTCATACATTTTTGCGCCTAATTTTGCCTGTCCTCTCTTTAACTTATGATGTCCAATTAATTCAGAATACTTATCTACATAGTCAATACTTCTTTTACCTCTCTTAATATTCATTTCAAATATTTGCGCACACAAGGCTGCTGCTTCTTTGTTCATTCCATTTTTTATTATTGCTTCTGCATATTTTCTTGCATAATCTTTACTATAGCATCTTTTTATCTCATCTTTGTATATATTCATATACTTTTCGAATTCTGCTGGTTTAAATTTATTTGATAACAAAGTCATTACATACTCTTCTGCGCAATCCAGCTTATATCCTTGCATAAGCTTATACTCATATGCTCTTGCAGCCAGTCTAGCTATATTATCATTTAATCCTTTAATCACTTTTAATTTCATATACATATCCGCAAAATAAGTATTATTATTGTCTTTCATTTCCTTTTCAAATATAACTGCGCCTTCCTCTGCCTTACTTTTACTCCACTTGTTTAATACTCTTAGTTCTGCATACTTATGAGCGTAATATAGACTTTTGCCTTCATAAAGCTTCTGTTCATATCTTTCTTCATATAACGACATTTCCTTATCAATTTCTTCCTTACTCTTATTGGACCATAATGATAACTTTACATATTCATTTGCATAGTTCATACTTTTATCTTCTTTAAGTTTTTCCTCATATATTTTTGCCCCTCTATCCTTTTCCTCTTCAGGTAGATTATAAAGCATATCTAGGTCAACATATTTATCAGCATAGTCGCTACTTTTACCATTATCAATCTTTCGATCATATTTATCAGCATAATAATCAGCTGCTATTCTAATATTCATTTTAATATCTGCCAGCTTATCCATAAACAATTCTTTATAGCACTTGTCTCTATATTTTTTGTCCTCATAGATCTTTTTTAAAAACATACTTGCCTTAGCCTCTGCTTGTTCCTCAGTAAGTCCTTCAAACAATATTAATTTTGCATATTTATCTGCATAGCAACGTCCCAAAATATTATTTAATCCTTTACCGAATGCTTCTATGCATTGATCATGGTCTGACTTTTTTAAACTTTTTCTAAATATATCTTTAAATTTCTTATAGCTTCCTCTATACAATTTATCAAAAAGCAATCTTGCATATTTATCTGCTCGATTTTTACTACAACTGTACCACTTTTTTGCAATAACTTTTTCAAATATACTTGAAATTTTCTCAGCTTCTGGCTCATCATATCCATAATACGATACCAAATCGCTATGCTCTCTATCGCAAGCATCATCTAGGTCATCAATATCCACCATTGCCATTGTTGACATTCCAGAAATTATCGATCCCAAACATAATGCACATATAGATGTCTTAACAAATCTTTTCAAAATCATTCATTCTTCCTCCAAAAAATTTCATTGCCCCTTTATTTTATCATATTTATTTCTTAATTTGTCTAATTTAATCAAATCTTAACATATTAATTACTAAGTTAAGTACAAAAAAGGCCAGCTCGTTCGAACTGGTCCTTCATTTTAATTTAATTTTTGTCTCTTTTCTGTTGATTCTTCCAAGCCTTCATTCATCATTGCTCTAGCATATCTCACAGAATCCTCAAAATTTCTTCCCTTGCCCATATTCTTTTCAAATATTTCTGTCATTGTTCTAGCTTCTGCATCATTTTTATAATAGAGGACTCTAATTATTGCATAGATTTTAGCACAGATTTCTTTCATTTCAGTCTTTTTTTCTTTATATATTTTCGTCATTTCTTTCAATTGGTCCTCAGTGGGTGACAATTCCAACCCATATACCGACGTAATATACATATCTGCATATTCATCATCGCCACTCATTTTAACTGCTGCTTGATATTTCTCTAATATTTTATTCATTTCTTTCTCAGGCCTATTAAATATCATAAACTTTGCATATACATTTGAATAGTCCCAGTCATTAGTCTCATTCATTTTCTTTTCAAATGTTGTTGCTTCTTGATCAATCGCTTCTTCATTTAATTTATCAAATAGTTCTAGCATCATATATCTAGTAGCATAATGCCAACCCCTGCCCTCTTTTATTCCTTTTGAAAAACTTTTTACTGCTGCGCTGGCCTTTTCTTGATCAATTCCATAAATTTTATTCAATTTTATGAACATGTAAGCCTCTTCCCATGTCTTGCCTCTTCTAACCATGCTCTGACAAGCATTTGCATATACCTCGGCTAATTCTTGGCTAATCTTATTAAAGATTATCAGCCTAGTATATACATTTGCATACTCTTTGCTTTTACCTTTAGAAACTTTCCCACTATATAATATTGCTCCTGCATTTACATAAAGAGTCTTAGTCAATTTATTTCTACATAATCTTGAATACATGTCAGCATAATGCTCATTCTTTCCTCTTTGAAGCATTTCTTGATATACCGATTCGTCTCTATAAGTAATATCTTCATTTTCTATATTAAAGATCATGGCTCTTTTATCTTTTAATTTTCTATCACTCTCTAGCCTTTTTGCATAATCTGTTGCAAGTCTATTAGCACTTACTTTATCTTCGTCAAGCAATCTTAGTCTTGTATATTCTTCAATATAGTCATAGCTCTTACCTTCTATAAATTTCATCTTATATATCTTCGCATATCTACAAATTGCCTCATCATTAAGTTTATTCATTGCTTTAAGACTAATATATTTTTCAGCATATATATAGCTTTTGTCGAAATCTATTAACTTTTCATACTTCTTTGCTAGGTTGCTCGCTATCATTTCATCCATATTAAAGGCCCATATCAAATCAATATACTTGCTGGCATAATTTTTATTACTTCCTTCAACAATTTTTTTCTCATAGGCATCTGCGCCTAGCATTGCATTCATTTTATTTAGCCTATAGCGTCCAGACAGTTCTGAATACTTATCCACGTAGTCCCGACTTTTCCCACTTCCATTAATATTCTTTTCAAATATCTCTGCACATACATTTGCTTCTTCTTTATTCATACCATTTATAACAATTGATCTTGCATATTTGTCAGAATATTCTTTTCTCTTACTTTCTTTAAGCTTCTCTTTAAATATTCCTACGCATACAGTCGATTCATCGTCTTTCATTTTATAAGTAAATTTTAATCTTGCATATTCATCGGCAATATCTTTATCTTTATATCTTTTTAGTCCTTGCTCATATAATTCTGCATATTTGTCAGCCTGCTCTGGTTCAAACTTATCAATTACTAATAGAGTCGTATATTTTTCTGCATAATTCCATTTGTATCCCTGCATAATTTTATCTTCGTATACCAATGCAGCTAATCTAGCAGTCTCATCGTCTAATTCTTCTACTACTTTTAACCTTGTATACATATCTGCGAAATAATCACTATTATCTTCTCTCAGCTTTTGTTCAAATATCGCTGCCCCTTCTTCTGCTTTTTTATCATTCAACTTATAAATTACAGCTAATTCTCCATATTTATAAGCATAGTATAGACTTTCCCCTTCAATTATCTTTTGCTCGTATTTGGTTTCATATAAATTCATTATTTTTTCTGCATCTTCTTCACTCATATCGTGAAACAATACCAATTTTACATACCAATCGGCATAATAATACTTCTTTTTTCTTGCAAGAACATCTCTATATATTTGGGCTCCTTTTCTCATTTGTCCTTCACTCAAATTATAAAACATATTTAAGTCAGCATATTTATCAGCATATTCAAATTCATTGCCTTTCTTCCTCTCGTTTCTAAATATTCTAGCACAGCGATCAATTTCTTTTTTCATATTCCTTCTGTGCTCAAACATTCTGTCGATATTCAATGCTTTGCCTTGCCCGGTACCATAACTTGATTCCTCATCTGTTTTTGCTTCTTTGATAAGTTCAGCTGCCTTTGCTTTTGCTTGTTCTTCACTTAGGCCTTCAAAGACCATTAATTCAGCACATTTATCAGCATAAGACCGATCATTAGTTTCTTTTAGTCTATCCCTGATTATTCCTTTAAATTTATTATAACTTCCTTTATGTAACATACTAACTACTAACCGGGCATATTTATCTGCATAATATATATCTCTGCACTTTCTAAACTTTTTACTATGCACTTCCGAAATCCTTTCAGGTACTTCCTGGTCAAAGTCATTATATTCTGCTGCCATTGCAGACAAGCAAGAAATTATTGTTCCTAGACATGCTATACATCCAGATATCTTAATAAACTTTCTTATTTTCATTAATCAATTCCTCCAAAACTCTATTATTATTATACTTTTTTCTGCCTTTTGCTAGTCGTTTCAGCCGTTTTTCTTGGCCTGCCCCGTTTAGTTGCTTTAGTTGTCGTAGTGCCCTCTGTAGTTTCTCCTGTTGATGTCGTATCCTCCGTAGTCTTTTTCGTCCCAATTCCTATTAAATCCTCTATGAAGCCTTCAGCTTCTAAATGGCTGATTCCTCCCCTACGTTTATCTCTATATTGTCCTGCCAAATCAGATAATTTCCCTTTCGTTCCTACTTTGTAAACATGTTTTAACTTAATATACATATATGCATAATAAAAACTTTTGCTTTCCTTTAATTCCTCTCTATAATTTTTTTCTATATTTTTTAGCTCTTTATCTGTAAATTTATTACCATGTAGGTAAGCAATTACTTCATTGAAGTAAGAATCTCTTGGTATGTAAGCTGAGCCGTATGCACTTGCAACCTCTGGAATAATATCTTCATCTTCTTCAAGGATCGTCAACCTAGCATACATATAAGCATATTGCTGGTCTCCCGTTTCCTTTAACTTTGTTCCGTATACTTCTAGCATTCTTTCGACATCCTGTACAGTCATTCCTTGTTCACAAATCAAATCAACGTACATTTCTGCTTGATAGCGATCTTCTCCCTTTTCTATCCTCTCGTCATACATTTTTGCTTTTTTTCTTGATAGGTCTTCGTCCTTTCCGTCCATTATTGACGTAGAATACTTATATGCATAACTAATACTTCTACCGCTTTCACATTCTGCTTCATATATTCGTGCTGCTCTTTTTGCCGGTTCTTCTTCATCGCCACAGGTTATTAAATTTGAATACATATCCGCAAAAAAAATGCCTTCTCCTCTATTAATCTGTTCTTCATATCTAGTTGCTCGCAAATCTGCCTTAGTTTCACTACATATATCACAAATTATTAAATCTAAATACTTATCGATATATATCTTGCTTTTACCTTCTCGAACTTTTTCTTCATATATTACTGCTATTTTTCTTGCGGATTTTTCATCTTGTCCTTCAACTATCAACCTAGCATATTTCTCTGCATAATAAATTCCTTCACCGCGTTCACGTTCTTGTTCATATATTGTTGATGCCCTGTTTGCTGCTTTTGTTCCCTTTCTCTCCTGCATCAAACTAGAATACATTGTCGCATAATTGACGCTTTTTTTCATCTCACGCTGTTGCATATATATCATTGCTCTTGCTCTTGATGCTTCCTCGCTCATTTCTTCTGTCTTTGAATAAGCATACATATATGCATAATAACAATTTTCAGCTTTTTCACGTTGTTTCTCATATATTTCTGCAATTTTACCTGCTCTTTCCCCATCTACTCCATTAATAACTGAAAAAATATATATGTCTATATAATTAAGACTCTTCCCTTTCTTACTCAGTTCTACATGCATTGCTGCCATTCTTTTAGCTTCTTTATTTCGCTTGCAGGTTATAAAGTCAGCATACTTATATGCGTAATCAGCCTCATTCCCTTTTTTGATTTGTTGTTCACATATCGTTGCCAATGTTTTTGCTTTCTCTTCGTCCCCGTCATTTTCAATCATTGAATTAATATATGCACTTGCATAATGATGACTTTTACCTATTCTACGTTGTTGCTCATATATTTCTGCTTGTTTTCTTGCCAATGTTTCATTTTTACCATTAGTCATTAAAATAGCATATATATATGCATAATTATGGCCTCTACCTGATCCAAGTTCTTTTTCATATATCATAGACTGTTTTCTTGCTTTTCCATCACATTCCCCGAAAAATACAACTTTGGCATACATATAGGCATAATTATGGCTATAACCTCTTAGGCGTTCCTTTTCATATATTGTCGCTCTCTTATCTGCCTCTATCTTTTCCTTCCCTTTAAGTATCAAATTAGCATAAACATTGGCATAAGTTTCAGTCTTCCCACGTCCAACTGTCTCATCGAATATTTCTATCAATCTTCTGGATTCATTTCTCAAAAAATCAGAATAAAATGGCATTGATTCCATACATATTTTATTGCACGTGTCGTTTTTTGTCACTTTTTCTTTATTATTTGCATTATTATTTTCCATTGCCATTGATAAACCGCTTACCATTGTTGCTAAGCATAATATACATGTCGAATTTTTAATACTTTTTTTAAATTCCATGCATTGTTCCTCCTAAAATCTTATTGTAATTTCTGTCTTTTTGCAGCAGGTTCCGTAACTATATTAAATACTTTTGACATAGCATACTCTTTTGCCTCTGCTATTTTCATTCCATCAGCTAGTCCCGCTTTATACTCTTGTTCATATATTGTTGCTTTCTCACGTGCTTCTGACTGTTCCAATTCATATTTTGCCATAAAATATACATATGCCCAAGCGTAGATATAACTTTTACCTAATTCATGTTGCATTTTGCATTTCTTTGCCATATCGTTCAATCCATCAAAGTCTCCAATTTCAACTTTTAATCTAGCATACATATCTGAATAGATTTCGCCCTTATCAGTATCAATGTCTTTAAATTCCCTTAATATTTCCTTAGCCTTATCTCTATCCATTCCCTCACATAATAAACTGCAATACTCTGCATAGTAAGCAATACCTCCTTCAAGACCCTTTTTACATTCTCTCTCATACATTCTTGCTATTTCGTCTGCTTCTATTTCACTTCTTCCAAATCGGTACTTAATATCGCCATACATATTGCTATATTCAATACTTTTTCCAATCCGATACCCTTTATCCTCTTTATAATCTATTAAATCTTCCCCCTTTTCGTTTATTTCTCTCACCGACATCAATGGTATAAACCCATGTAATCTACCACTTTCGCAATTTTTTTCATATATCTTTGCATATTTATCAGCTACTGATTGGGTCTCGCCATTTTTTATTAAATATATATATTCATAGCAATACGGGAAGCTCCCAATTGTATACATTTTTTGATAACTTGTTGCCATTTCCTCTGCTTCCAGTTCACTTTTCCCTTCATTTATCAATATAGCATACATATATGCATACTCTTGGCTTCTACCAGCTCTACGTAGTCTTTCATAAAGCGATGCCACTTTATGCGCTTTCTCACCACTTTCATGATATTTATTTTTTACATCAACATACATTTCAGAATACCAAACACTGTTACCATCTTTGATCAATTCATCATATACTTCTGCTCTTTTATCTGCCGTAAGGCTATTGTATCCTTCTAATAATGAACAAACATACATATCTGCACATGCCTTGCTTCTGCCAATTGTAACTATATATTCATATTGTTTTGCCATTTCATCTGCTGTACTTTTACTACATCCATCATATATTAAAAAAGCATACTCCTCAGCATATTCATGTCCCTTTTTTTCGTGGCGCTTTTCACTATAATTCTTTGCTATTTTATCTGCCTTTACTTTATTTATTCCAATTGATACTAGATGGGCATACTCCTTTGCATAATACTCACCAATATGACGCATACTTTCATATATTTGCTTCTCTTCTTCAGCTGTCATCTGGCTTCTTGCTTTTTCCTTTCTAAGTTTTTCTTCATATATTCTTGCTTTTTCTTCTGCATCCTTTTCGCTCATCAGTCCACTGCATATCCAAACAGAACATTTATCAGCATAGCTATCACCTTTCATTTTCTGTCGAATACGTTCATATACTTTTGCCCTTCTATCTGCTATATCTTCCCTTATTCCTTTGCATATCAAGCAAGCATACTCGTGAGCATAATAATTTGTCTTTCCTTCTTTTCGTTTCTGTGCATATAATTCTGCTATTTTTTCTGCTTTATTAGTATCTGTCCCGCAGCTTGCTAAATGAGAATACATATCTGCATAATTATTTTCTTTACCCTCTTGACGTTTTTGGTCATATATTTCTGCTCTTTTTTCTGCCATTTCTTCACTCTCTCCACAAAAAGTCAAACGAGAGTAAAAATCCACATAATAATGGCTCTTATTTTTCATTGATTCTTTCATATAGTTCTTTTCGTATAATTCTGATATTAATTTTGCTTCTCTTCTGTCATAAGATCTTAAAAGAGCATATTCATATGCATAATTATGTTTCTTTCCTTGCATTCGTTCCTGTTCATATACTTCTGCTCTCGCATTTGCTTCATTTTCGCTTACTCCCTCTAGCAATAAGTCAGCATAGACAGTAATATAGTGTTCACTCTTATTTTCCTTATGCTTTTCTTCAGATATCTTAGCAACTTTCTTTGCCTTTTCCATATCCATTCCTTGTCTTATGCACATAGCATATTTTATCGCATAATAATTACTATATCCTTTTTTAATTTTATAATCATATAGTTCTGCCATTCTTTCAGCTTCCATTTCATTCATATGCATACCCATTACAAAATTAACATACATTTCACTATAATCTCTACTTTTCCCTTCTGCAAGCTTCCGTTTATGCATTGTCATTCTTTCAGTTATTTCCTGTTCACTTATACCGAAGGTCTTCAAAAATGAATAAAGCAAAGCATCTTCATGATTTTCACCTTTTTCCCGTTTCTCTTCATATATCTCTGCTCTTTTTTCTGCCAATTCATTACTCATTTTCATATATACAGACTTAGCATATGCATATGCATAATTACAACTCTTTCTTTCTCTACGTTTCCAGGCATATAGTCTTGCTATTTCTCTTGCTGCTTCTTCATTTTCTCCATCAGCTATTAAGAAAGCATACATTTCGGCACGATCTTTTCTCATACCTGATTTACTATTTTGTTCAAACATTTGCATTATCTTCTTAGATCTTTCTTCAATAGAATCATGATAAATTGACATCAATTCTTTATGCTTTTCATCATTTACATAAGGATCTTCTACTTGTTCCTGCCCTTTTTCATCAATAACCGACATAGCATAGTTATCACTGTTTCTACCCTCTTTACATTCATTCTCATATATTGTTGCAATTTCTTTTGCTTCCGCATCCGACTTGCCATTCACTATTGATCTAGCATACATATCTGCATAATATTTTCTGTCGCTCTCCTTCACCTTTTCTTCATATATCTTTGCTATTTTATCTGCCTTTTCAGCATTTTCTCTATTAAAGACTAGATTAGCATATTCATATGCATAAAAATCGCTTTTACCTGCCTTACGTTGTTGGTCATATATTTCTGCTTGCTCTTCTGCTTCTTCTTTATCTATCCCATCAAATACTAGATCCATATACATTTCTATATAATAAGTACTTTTTCCTTGCCCACGTTTCTCTTGATATATTGTTGCCTTTTTTTCTGCTTCTTCATCACTTTTTCCTGCAAGTTTTAGCATAGTATACACATGAGCATAGTCATTATCCTTACCTGCTTTGCGCTGCCGCTCATATATTGCTGCCCCTTTTTCTGCTTCTTCATCGCTTTTTCCTGCAATCTTTAAGCGAACATATTTATCAGCATAAATCTGTTCTCTTCCCTCATTTCTTTTTTCTTCATATATTTTTGCCATTTTTTCAGCTTCTTGTGGATCCATCTTTCCTATTATCAAGCGAGCATATATTTCTGCATAATCAGGCCCATTGCCTTCCTCGCACTTTTGATCATATATCTTTGCCTGTTCTTCTGCATCTTGAGTATTCATTCCATAAAACGTAGCCCTAGCATACATATCCGCATAATTATATCCTCTACCCATTTCACGTTGTTTCTCATATATTTCTGATATTACTTCAGCTTCTCTCTCACTTTTCCCTTGGATTATCAAATTAGCATACATACTTGCATAAACTTGACTTTTTTTAAGTTCAAGCTGTCTTTTAAATATTTCTATTAATGACCTACGTCTATTTTCTATTGATTCAGAATAAGCTGACATCAGTTGTTCATGTCCTTTTTCTTCATTACTATCCATTGCCATTGATAGGCCTGTAATAACCGTTCCCAAACATAACAAACATACAGATTTATTAATAATCTTTCTTAAATTCATTAATCTTTCCTCCAAAAAGTTTATTATATGATTATTTTATCATATTTACGACCTGAATTATCATATTTAACATAATCTTAACATTATCAATTATCATATTGAAGTCTAAAATATCCAAGGTCTGCCTCTGAAAAAGCATTCCTCGGATATCTTTTTTATTTACAACAAGTAATTGATTTACCAATTTCAATTAAAATTTTCAGCATTTGCTTAACTCATGCTTTTCTTTTGCAGATTTTTATCACCAATTTGCTTCTTATTTCTTTCCTTTTTTTAATTGTTGTCTCCACTTCGTTGATCAATTCATTAATGTAGTCTTTGTCTCTTTAGATCTGGTTCATCATTTTCCATCAATGATTCAACATATGCTTCAGCGTCTTGACGTTTAGCTCCTTCTTTACATTTCTTTTCATAAACTTTTGCTATTTCATCTATCTTTTTATTTCCCAATTTGCCACGATTAAGTCTTGCTTTAGCATACATATATGCATAATAGAAGCTTCCACCCTCATCGCAGCATTTTTGTCTATACAGTTCTGCTATCTTTTCTGCTATTTTTATACCCTTGCCCTTGAGCATTAAGTTTGAATACATATATGCATAATAGTAATTCTTTCCTTCACTGCGACAATATCTTTCTGTCATTTCTGCTATTGTATGAGCATTATCTGGATTTTCTCCATAAAATATTGACTCAGCATATGCATAAGCATACTCATGACTACTTCCGTTTCTTCGTTTCTGTTCGTATATTGTTGATATCTGCCCTGCGTCTATTGTATTCATTCCCTCGAATACCAAAAACGCATATTGACATGCATACTCATTATTTTTACCAATTCTACGTTGTTGTTCATATATTGTTGATCTCATTTCTACTTCTGCAGGATTAATTTTATATGTCATTAGTCTAGAATATTCATGAGCATAGTATACATTTTTCCCTTCGCCACATTTTTGTTCATATATTGTTGCTCTTTTTTCTGCCCTATCCCTAGATGCCCCAGCGACTATTGAATTAGCATACATATCTGCATAGTATATTCCTTTATCCTGCTTACGCTGTTGAGTATATATCGTTGCTATTTTATCTGCTTCTTCTTCGCTCTTGCCATCTGCTACTAAAGAAGAATATTCCCCTGCATAAATTACTCCCTTATCTTCTTTGATTTTTTTTTCATAGGTTGTTGCTATTATATCTGCCTTTTCTGCATTTAATCCACTAAAAATTAAGTAAGAATATATACCAGCATATTCATTTCCTTTTCCATCTCTGCATGCCTGCGCATATATTGTTGCTCTTATTCTTGCTTCTTCTTCAGCCACTCCTTGCATTTTTAAGCTGTAATACATCTTATTATATTCTTCAGTCTTATCTAACTTAACATCCTCATTGTCGACCACTGTTCTATTGCCATGAAAATCGGTATAATTAGCTGGCATTATGCTACTTTGTCTTTCTTCGTCTCTCATTATTCTCTTTACATACTCTTCAGCCGCTCTAGAATTCATACCCTCTCGACATTTTTCTTTATAAATTCTTGCCATTTCGTCTACTTTATTATCTCTCATTTCTCCATTACTAAACTTTAGCTTAGCATACATATATGCATAATACAAATTTCCACTTTCGTAGCACTTTTGCCTATATATTTCTGCTATTTCTCCTGCTTTCTTTTTGCTTACATTTTCTATTATCAAGCTAGAATACATATAGGCGAAGTTATAACTCTTTCCGTAATATCTGCATTGACTCTCAACTATCATTGCTATTCTTTCAGCATCCGTTGCCACTGCTCCATGGAACATTGACTCGGCATATGCAAAAGCATGCTCATGGTTCTTGCTTTCTGTCCGCTTCTGTTCATATGTTATTGATATCTGCTCTGCGTCTTTCTCGTTCATTCCATTGAAAACCAAAAATGCATATTGACATGCATAACAATCGCTTTTATTTCCTTTACGTTGCTGATCATATATCTTTGCTCTTGCATCTGCTTCCTTTACATTTGTTCCTTCTACAACCAACCTAGAATATTCATAATTATAATAATCATCTTTCTTTTCATATATTGTTTTTTCTGCACATTCTTTTCCTTGAGCTGATGGATTATCATACGTACTGCTGCCGATCTCGCCATTATCCAACTCAATTTCACATGTTGATCCCGATCCTGTAAGTTCATCATCAAACAAATCTGTTGCTTGGCTTTGTTCTCCCTCATGATGTTTCCCATTATTCTCTATCAATACCTTGACATACTCTTCAGCCTCTTGGAAATTCATTCCCTCTTTACACTTTTGGTCATAAAGGATTGCAATTTCGTCTATTTTACTATCTTCTGTCTCACTATTATTAAGTATTATCTTAGAGCATATATATGCATAATATAGGCTTCCGCTTTCACAATACCTTTGTCTGTATACTTCTGCTATTTCCTCTGCCTTCTTCTCATTCACATTACTAACTATTAATTTCGAATACATATATGCCCAGAAGTAATTCCTTCCATAATTCTCATATTGTCTTTCAGTCATCTCTGCTATTCTTTCAGCATTTGCTATGCTTTCCCCATAAAATCTCGCTTCAGCATATGCAAAAGCATACTCGTGCTTTTTATTTTTCATTCGTTCTTGTTCATATGTTGATGATATCTGCTCTGCGTCTTTCTCGCTCATTCCATTAAAGACTAAAAAAGAATATTGGCATGCATATTGATCACTTTTACTTCTTTTACGTTGTTTTTCATATATATCTGCCCTTGCTCTCGCTTCTTTTTCAAATACTCCTTCAACATATAATCTAGAATATTCATAAGCACAATAAGGATCTTTACCTTCAACGCATTCTTTTTCACATATTTTTGCTATTTCTCTTGCTGTTTCTTCGCTTTTTCCTTGAACTATTAACTTAGAATATGTATCAGCATAAATTGTACTTTTCCCTGATATCATTTCCTTATTAAATATTTCTTTCGCTCTTGCAGATTCATCATTATTATTTGATAATTCATAGCCAGTTGATGTCATTTTGCCATAATTCTTATCACTTATGCCACCGTCTGCAATCTCATCTATGTCAATTGCTTGACCAAGTCCTTCTCTTCCATAATCCCATTCATCATCTGAAGCTATCATTCTACTATCTTCTTCATTTTCTTGAATACTTATCCCACTTTTATGCTCTCTTTCATAGTTAGTTGCTATTTCATCTATCTTTTTTTCATCCATTTCCTTTCCGCCAAAAAGATTCATTATTTCCCCATTATAAAGTTTCGTCAAAGCATACTTGTATGCATAGTAAGGACTTCTACCTTCGCAATACTTTTGACTATATATTTCTGCTATTTCTGATATTTTTGCTCTCTTAAATACTCCCATATTGTCAATTGCTAATTTAGAATACATAAAAGCAAAATAATAGTTCTTCTCACCAGTTTTGCATTGTTCTTCAGCTATCTTTGCTATTTTTTCAGCATTCTTTTCTCCTTCATTATAAAACAATGCCTCTGCATATGCAAGAGCGTACTCATGTTTCTTACCTTCTCTTCGTTTTTTCTCATATACCTTTGCTATTTTATCTGCATCTTTTTCATTCATCCCATGAAAAACTAAAAAAGAGTATTGCCCTGCATACAAATCGCTCTTATCCCATTGTTCCTCATATATTTTTGCTCTTGCTTGCGCTTCCCTATGATCTATTCCCCTCATAATTAGCCTAGAATATTCACAGGCATAATAAGTGCTTTTACCTGAATTGCATACATCGTCATATATTTTTGATAATTTTTCTACATAGTCTTTTTTCCATCCTTTATATATCGTATTAGCATACATATCCGCATAATAGGCCCCTTTACCTTGCCTGCGCTGTTCTTCATATATATTTACTATTTCTTCTGCTTCCTTTCTAATTTTCCCAGCCATCATTAATGAAACATATTTATCAGCATATTCTGCTTCTTTGCCCATTAAACGTTGTTGCTCATATATCTTCGCCATTTTATCTGCTTCTTTTTCATCCATTCCTCTGTAAACCAATTCAGAATATTTAAAAGCATAATGAACACTTTTACCTTTATTGTGCTGTTCTTGATATGTTTCTGATCTTTTATCTGCCTCTTCTTTACTTACCCCGTAGACTACAAGCATAGCATATTGGTCTGCATAATGAAATTTCTTACCAAGTTTACATTGCCGCTCGTATATTGTAGCTACTTTATCTGCTGATTTTGCATCCATTTTATTATATGTCAAACAAGCATATTCAAAGGCATAATCAGTTCCTTTTCCCCTATTGCGCTGTTCCCGGTATATCTCTGATATTTTCTCTGCCTCTATTCTATTAAATTTATTAAATATTAATAAAGCATATCCCTCTGCATATTCCTTTTCTTTTCCCAGTTTACGTTGTTGCGCATATATTGTAGCTCTTGTTCTTGCCTCTCCCTCACTTTTCCCTTCAATTATTAAATTCGAATACATGCTAGCATAATCTTCATCCTTACCATCATTCATTTCATTATTAAATAATAATTTCAGTCTTTTAGATTCATTTGTAAAGGATTTATTATAAATCGACATCAATTCTCTGTACTTTTCATCATTCATATCACATATTTGGTCCTGTCCCTCTTTGGAATTCTCTTCATTACTTTCCATTGCCATTGACCAACCTGTAATTGCTGTGCTCAAGCATAATATATATATTGATTTATTAATAATTTTTCTTAAATTCATTCACTTTTCCTCCATAAAAATTCATTACGTAATTATTTTATCATACTTAATCAAATCTTAACATTTCCAAATGAAGAAAGAAGCCAATCCAAATCAGATTGGTCTCTTTCAATTTACTTTATTTTTCAAATGATAGTCTAGGATGCATACCGGGAAACAAATCGACCAATTCCCCTTCTCTAACTTTCTCCTCGTATATATTTGCAATTTTTTCAGCTTGTTCTTCAAACAGGCCATCGATTATCAATTTAGCGTACGTGCTGGCATATAAATCGTTTTTTCTTTTTCCTATCTGCTCTCTATATATTCTCGCATACCTAGCTGCTTGCCTCTCATTTTTATTATAGAATATCATAAATCTAGCATATGCTTCAGCATAACCAACACTTCCATCACTCTCTTCTAGCTTTTGCTGATATATTCTTGCCCCTTCTTCTGCCTGTTGCTTGCTTACCTTGTCCAGAATCAATAATATTGCATAAAAGAAAGCATAATCGTAGCCCTTCTTTTCTCGCGCCTTCTGTTGATATAGGCGTGCTCCCTGATCAGCCTCTTCTTCACTTGCATGCTTAAATATTATCAAATCAACGTACAAATAGGAGTATTGATAGTCTCTGCTTTCTTTCATCTTTTGTTCAAATATCTCTGCCCCTTTTTTAGCCATTTCTTCACTTGCACATCTAAATGCAAGTAATTCTAAGTACATATACATATACCAACCGTTTCTCCCACTCGGGATACGTATTTCTACTTCTTCAATTTCTATCTTTTTATTATCAGTTGGTTTGCAATTGCCATCAGATTGTATATCTTTGTCATTTTCATTAATATTTTCATTAATATTTTCTTTATTCATTTATATTCACCTTTTAAACAATTTCAATTTTTTTAATGTTTTTGTCTCTTTGCCGGTGGTTCTACTGATTCCTCTGCTATTAATAATATCTGTTCCTCTGCCTTTTCAATAGATATGTTATCCTCTCGCACCATTTTTTCAAAAAATTCTGCAAATAATTCAATATTTCCTTGGTCTATTGCTAAAATTGACAGCCTCGCACACATATACGCATATAATGCGCTATTCCCCTGTTTAAGCTGCTCACTATATATTCTTGCTCCTCTGTCTGCTTGATCTTCATTTGCTCCAAGTATCATTAATTGGCTGTACATTGTTTTAGAATACAAATAATTTTCTCCTAATTTCCTCATATATATTCTTACTGCTTCTTCAATTTTTTCTGGTTTTAAAGGACTTGCTACTGTTAATTGAGCATACATTCTAGCGCAGGCATGATTACCTATTTCTCTTATTTTTCTCTCATATATTTCCGCTCCTTCTCTAGCTCGTTTTTCATTATTTCCATACAATACAAACAATTCGCTATATATCGAAGAATAACTATCTGTTTTGTCTTCATTTCTTTTTTCCATATATACTTTTACTGCCTGATCGATCTTTTCTTGATATAATCCGGCTAATAAAAACCTGCAATACGTATTAGAATACATATATCCCTTGTTTGCTCTCATATTTTCATCATATATATTTGCTATTTTGCTAGCTCTTTCCGCACTTGTCTTGCACGATATTATCAATCTAAAGTACATTTCCCAATAAAAAGCACTTCTTTTGCCATTTATGCTTAATATTGCTTTATCCGCTGCAGTCCTGTCTATTTTATAAAGTGCCACTAGCTTACAAAATACTTCTGCACGTTGAGGAGAACATAATTCTTTTATCTTTTCTTCATAAAGTTTTGCTCCCATTTCTGCGCATTTTTTACATGCTCCGTACACTGTCGTCAATTTGCAATACATCTCATAATAAAATACGCTCTTGCCTGCTTCCATACTCTGCACAGAGTCTGATGTCACTTGGTCTTTGCGATCACTCATTGCTGCCTTTTTATCCAATTGGCCTCCATGTTCCTTTCTCAATACTGCTTTCTTGCAATATGATTCAGAATCCGGACAGTTAAAGCCTTCTATCATCTTCTGTACGTATATTGTTGCCGCTTCTTCTGCTTGCTTTTCATTTAATCCATCTATCACTACCAGCCTACAATATATATCAGAATATAAAAATCCCTTACCTTCTAATCTCTTTTTATTATATAACCACATGCCTCTATCAATTTTTTCTTTATTTCCTTCACTTAATGCCATTAACAGGCCATAGACATGTGAATAGGCATAACTTACGCCTTCTTTTCTCTTCTGCTCATAAGCTCTTGCCATTACATTTGCTTTTTCCGGGCTCAATCCCATAGCCACTGCCCTACCGTACTCTTCAGCATATACAAATTCTAACCTTTTTCTTATTATATTCATATACTCTTTCATACACGTTTTAAACTGTTCTCCATTAATATTGAACATTGCCGATTGGGAATGTATTTCTGCATGCGAATTAATATTACCTCCCAGTATTTCTTTCTCATATACAATTGAAGCTTTATGTGCTTGCTCTTTTTCCAGTCCATCCGATATTAATTTACCATACATTTTAGAATATGAGTAACTCTTCCCTGCTCTCATCTGTTGTTCAAACGTTGCTGCCGCTTTATATGCTTGCATCTCGCTTGCTCCTTCTATTACTTTAAAGTAGCAATACATTTCATTATATAAAGAACTATTTTTATTTACATTACTCTGAAGCTGCTGATACGCTCTTGCTACTTTTTCTGCCTGCATCCAACTTTCATCATCTATTGCTATTGCTTTGCTAAATATTTTAGCATAAAAATAATTCCCTTTCTCTTTTTTACACCGCTCAAATTTTTCTGCCCCTGCTTCTGCCTTTACTTTATCTGGATCGTACAATCCTATTAGTTGGCAATACATATCAGAATACAAATGACCTTTTCCCTCTTTTCTCTTTTGCTCATATATTTTTGCACATTTGTCTGCCTGTATCTCATCTAGTTCATCCATTACTATCAATTTGCAATAGATTTCAGAATACAGAAGATTATTTGTCTCACTTAGCTTCTGTTTATATATTTTAGCCCCTCTGTCTGCTAGCATTTCACTTGCTCCATATAAAGTTTTCAATTTGCAATACATCCTAGAATATGAATGATCTCTATGTGCCATTATCATTTGCTCAAACATAGCTGCCCCTCCGAATGCTTCTGCCACACTTGCTTCATTCATTATCTTTAATTCGCAATACATTCTAGAATATAAAGGATTTTTATGTTCCATTATCATTTGCTCAAATGTTTCCGCCACTTTGCATGCTTCTGCCTCACTTAATCCATCTATTGCTACCAATTTACTGCACACTTCAGAATACAAATAGCTTTTCTTTTTTATTTTCATTTTTATAAATGTAATTGCGCCTAAATTCGCTTGCGGTTCATTTGCTCCACCTATTGCCATTAGTCGACAATAGCTATCAGAATACAAATGACCTTTTCCTTCTCTTCTCTTTTTCTCATATATTATTGCACATTCGTCCGCCTGTCTCTCATCTAGTCTATCTATTGATACCAATTTACAATATATTTCAGCATATAAGGTACTTTTCCCTTCATTGAGCTTTTGCCTATATACTTTTGCTCCTTCATCTGCTACCACTTCGCTTGCTCCATATACAGCTCTCAATTTGCAATATATCCTAGAATACAAAGGATCTATATCATTTATTCTCATTTGCTCAAACATTTTTGCACCCGTACGTGCTACTTCCACTGCATATGCCTTATCTATTGCTACCAGTTTGCAGTACATTTCAGAATACGAGGTACTTTTTCCTATCGTTCTCATTAGTACATATGTATTCATAGCTAAATTTGCTTGTTCCTCACTTGCTTCATCCAGTACCATTAGTAGACTATATATATTGGAACATGCATGATCGTTTCCCTGTATCATCTTTTGCTTATATATTGTTGCTCCTTTGTCTGCCAATTCTTCACTTAATCCATAAGCCACCTTCAATTTGCAATACATTTTAGAATATAAAGGGTCTTTACTTCTTTTTTTACTTTGTTCGAACATTCTTGCGCATTTATCTGCCTCTACTATACTCATAGCATCCATTACTCTCAATCTACAGTACATTGCTGAATACGAAGGACTTTCTCTTAACGTTCTCTTTTCCTCATATATATTTGCAGCTGCCTCTGCTTGTGCTTCGTTTGCTCCATCTATTACTCTTAGTCGACAATACATATCTGAGTACGCATTACTCTTGCCATTTTCCATATTTTCCGCAAATATTTCTGCCCCCCTGGCTGCTTGTTTCGGGTCCATATTAGATAATACTAATTGACAGTATGCTTTAGAATATGCATAAGTATTACCCTCTTTCATTTTTTGTTCAAATATCTTTGCCCCTTTATTTGCTGTCTTACTGCTTGCTCTATTTAATATCATCAGCTGGCAATATGTATCAAGATAATAGTCACTCCCGAACTTTGGCATATCTTTCTCAAGTTTTGCTGCCTCTTCGTCAGCTTCTTTTTCACTTCTATTGCCCAATACCAACAATTGACCATAGACATAAGCATAGTTATAACTTCTTTTTTCCATTATCTTTTCTTCAAATATTTTTATAAATCTTTTTGCCTGTTCGTCACTTGCTCCATGTATTACCCTTAATCGAGCATACTTATCAACATTTATATGTATTATTTCTTTTTCTTCTATCTTCTGTTCATACAATCTTGCCCATTCATCTGCTTGTTTTTTACTCATTTTATCAAGTACTATTAACCTGCTATATCTATCAGAATAGGTACTTGTATGATCTTCTTTCATCTTTTCTTCATATATTGTTGCCAAATCATTTGCCTGAGCCTCATTTACCTTATAAAATACCATTAATAAGGCATATTTATTTGAATAAATAATGCTTTTATCTTTTTTAATACATTCTTCATATTTTTCTGCCAATTTTCCTGCGACTCTCTTTCCCCAGTCATAACTTGAGTATCTTCCATAGGCATCAGCGTAAGCCTCGCTATTTCCTTGTTCAAATTTCTGTTTAAATATTTCCAATATTTTTTTAGCTGAATCTTCATCATACTTATAGACTGATATCAAATGCTTATATTCTCTATCGTACACATCATTTTTTGATGACTTTTTCACACCGGTTATCTGATTTTGTTTGTCTTTTTCAAGATTTTCCTCATCATTTTCCATTGCCATTGACATTCCCGTGATCACAGTCCCCATGCACAATGCGCACATCGATGTTTTGATAAGATTTTTTAAATTCATCCGTTTTCCCTCCAAATTTTTTTCATTCCAGTTATGATATTTTCAATTCATTTTCTTTCCCTACAATATTTTCTTACTTCTTTTATTTTAGCATATTTAAACTTTAATTTGTTTTATTTAACTAAATCTTAACATTTCTTTAATTGACTCACTTAGTGTCACATTCTCGATGGAGTACTACTGATTTGCAATAGTCGTAGGAGTACTGGCTTCCTTTACCCTCTTTCATTTTTTGTTCGTATATTATTGCTCCCTCGTTAGCTTGTCTTTCGCTGACTCTATCAAATATTATCAATTTGCAATAGCCTTCTGAATATAGAAGACTTTTTCCTTCTCTCCTCTTCCGCAAGTATATTTTTGTCCCTTCAATTGCTAATTTTTCATCCGTTCCCATTGTAACTAGTTGACTGTACATTGCGGAATACAATGGATCCTTACCCTCTTTTACCTTTTGTTCGTACAGTCTTGCTCCTCTATCTGCCAATTCCTCATCTATTTTATTCAATATTATTAACTGGCCATACATAGTGGAATACAATTGACTGTTGCCTTCTTTTATTTTCTGCTCATATATCTTTGCTCCCTTATCTGCTTCATCTTCGCTTATCTCATTTAATGCTATTAACTGACAGTACATAGAAGAATACGAATCATTTTTGCATTCCTTCATTTTCTTTCTATATATATTTGCCCCTCTGTTAGCCTGTTCTTCATTTGCTCCATGCAATATTATTAATTGATAGTATTTTTCAAAATAAGGGACACACTTGCCATCTCTTCTTTTTTGTCTATATATTTTTATTTCTTTCTTTACTTTTTCACTATCCTGTTCAATCTTTTTCCCATCCATTGCTCTTAATTTCCAAAACCTATAATAAGGATCATTTGACAATGCCAGCTTAAAGTATTTATATGAGTCAGTATGTTCAACTCGTTCTCTTTCCATTTTTTCATATGTTTTTGCAATAGTATCCGCCCTATCTTCATTTGCTTTATTCATCACTATCAATTCGCAGAACATTTCTGAATACAAGAAGCTTTTCCCTTCTTCCATTTTCTGTTCGAATATTTCCAATGCTCTATCCAATTGTTCTTCATTTGCTCTATTTATCACTTTTAAAGTTGAATATCTATCCGCATGATAAATACTCTTGCCTTCCTCTATACATTTTTCAAATACCACTGCAACCTTTCTTGCAATTTCCTCATGCACATGACGGCTGAGCATTCGAGCATACTTATCTGCATATATCTCACTTCTTCCCGATTCAAGCTCTCTTTCAAAGATTATCATAATTTTTTTAGCCTCACGTTCACTAAGTCCATAAAGTGATATCAATCTTTCATATTCCCTCGTACACATGTCAGTTTTTTGCGATATATCTGCACTTATTTCTTTTTTCTTCCCTTCACTATTCTCCATTGCCATTGATATTCCTGTAAACATCGTTCCCAAGCACAATGCACATGCTATAATTTTCTTTGAATTCATTCATGATTCTCTCCCTTTTATCAAATTATTAATATTTCATTCTTTTTTTTGCTGGTTCTCCCATAGACTCACTTACCATTATCCTGGCATGCATAAACGAATACTCCCTACTCCTTCCCTTTCTAATATTATGCATGTATATATTTACCCCTCTGTCTGCCTGAATGTCATTTGCTCCTAGCGATATTAATTTGCAATATATTTCATAATATACTACGCACTTGCCATCTCTTCTCTTATGTTCATATATTGTTGCTATTTTGTCTGCTTCTTCTTCATTTGCTTCATCCAATACTATTGATTTGCAATACATGTAAGCATAATCCTGACTTTTCCCTTCGTTTTTCTTCTGTTCACATAATGATAATATTCGACTTGCTTGTTCTTCGCTTGCTCCGTCAAACGCTACCAAATGGCTATATATACTTGAGTAAGAACAATCTTTGCCTTCCCTTATCTTTTGTTCATACATTTCCAGCTCTCTTTCTGCATCTTCTTCACTCATTCCATTAGCTATTACTAAGTCGCAATATTTTACAGTATACAAATGGTTCTTGCCTTCTTTTCTCTTCTTTTCATATATTATTGCCTCTCTGTCTGCCCGCGCCTCACTTACTTTATCAATTATTAACTTGCAATATCTTTCAGTATAAAAAGTACTTCTGCCTTCCATCATACTTCGTTCACATAATGTTGCCACTCTATCTGCCTGCTCTTCACTTACTTTAGATATCATCATTCGACAATAATAATCAGCATACAAATGTTTCCTACCTTCTTTCCTCTTCCGTTCATATATTGCCGCTCCCTTGTCTGCTTGTGCTTCACTTACTTTATTGGTTAGAATTAACTTACAATATCCCTCTATATACAAAGTACTTTTGCCTTCTTGCTTCTTCCGTTCATAAATTATTGCTCCCTTGTCTGCTTGCGCTTCAGTCATTTTATTAAGTAACATCATCTGACTGTATCCACTAGAGTAAAGGTGACTTTTGCCTTCTTTTGCTTTTTGTTCATATATTCTTGCGATCTTATCTGCCTCTTCTTCGCTTAATTTAACTATCGATTTTGCAGTCGAATACATGTCTGCATAATAGACACCTTTACCCTCTCCAATACTTTTTTCAAATATTTCTAAAGCTTTCCTTGCATTTTCCCCTTCAATATTAACATTCCTTAGCAATAACAATCTAGCATATTTATCAGCATAAGCTTCATTTTTCCCTGACCCCAGTTCCTTTTTAAAAGCTGTCATAGCCCTCTTAGTTTCTTCTTCACTAAATCCATAAAAGGATCTTAATTTTTTATATTCTCTTGCATATACGTCATCTTTTTGTAGGTTTCCCGCACATACTTCTTGATTTTGCTCTTCTTTTCTTGGATCCCCCTCTTTATTATTTTCCATTGCCATTGATAATCCTGTAATCACTGTTCCCAAGCATAGCGCACACGCTGACATTTTTATAATTTTCTTTAAACTCATATACCTTTTCCCTCTTTCTTTAATATTTCATTCTCTTTTTCGCTGGTTTTCCCATAGATTCACTTACCATTATCCTGGCATGCATAAACGAATACTTCCCGCTTCTTCCTTTTTCAATGTCATGCACATATATATTTGCTCCTCTGTCTGCCCGAACGTCATTTGCTCCTAATAATATCAATCGAGAATATGCTTCAGAATATAGCATGTTCTTGCCCTCTCTCATCTTTTGGATGTATATTGTTGCTATTTTGTCTGCTGCTTCTTCATTTGCTTCATCCAATACTATTGATTTGCAATATATGTAAGCATAATCTTTACTTTTCCCTTCGTTCTCCTTCTGTTCACATAATGATAATATTCGACTTGCTTGTTCTTCGCTTGCTCCATCAAATGCTACCAAATGGCTATAAATATCCGAGTAACCATGGTCCTTGCCTTCATTTATCCTTTGTTCATATATCATCGCCTCTCTGTCTGCTTGTGCTTCGCTCACTCTATCAACTATTAATTTGCAATATTTTTCAGCATAAAGAGCACTTCCGCCTTCTATCACCTTTTGTTCACATATTGTTGCTGTTCTATCCGCCTGCTTTTCACCCATTGTAGATATTATTAATCGGCAATAGTAATCAGAATATAAATAGCTCCTACCTTCTTTCATCTTCTGTTCATATATTGTTGCCCCCATGTCTGCCCGCTCTTCACTTACTTCATTAATTACTATTAATTTACAGTACTCTCTAGCATACAGTTGGTCTTTGCCTTCTCTTATCTTCTCCTCAAAAATCTTTGCCATCTCATCTGCCATTTCTTCACTTATTTCATTGAATAATGCTAGTCGACAATAACAATCAGAATAAAAATGGTTCCTGCCTTCTATCCTCTTCTGTTCATATATTGCCGCTCCCTTGTCTGCCTGTTTCTCACTCGCTCCATAGGATACTATTAATTCGCAATATTCTTCCGTATAAAAATTAGTCCTACCTTCCTTAATCCTCTGTTCACATGTTTTTGCTATTTTATCCGCCTCCTCTTCATTTACTTCGAATGCTATCAGTCTACAATAGTAACTAGAATATGAATAATTC
>CAKSSR010000015.1 GCA_934489735.1 uncultured Eubacteriales bacterium
AGATATCTCTACTGGATCTTCCCATTTGCTGCCGTTATATACCTGATAACCCCACTTCGTTACAGCTACTGTTGTTTTCACTACTGGTGCTGCTGCCCTAATATATTCCTGATCAAGTACGTTCGTTTCATCTGCAAACTGGTAACCTTCATCATTTAATGTAACCTTCACTTTGTAAGTTCCACTTGATGTCATAGATGTTGCTTCAATCCCTTTTCCATCACTATCTAAATATGTAAGTGTTGTATTTACATTAGATGCAGGTGTAGCAGTTTCGCTGCCATTAAGACTAAAGCTATGTGGAACTAATTTAACTGCTTTATCCTTGTTTGCTTCTATATATGGAATCGTAGTACCACTAGATATCTCTACTGGATCTTCCCATTTGCTGCCGTTATATACCTGATAACCCCACTTCGTTACAGCTACTGTTGTTTCTTCTGTTGTTTCTTTTGGTTTTTCTTCACTTCCTATTCCTACCTCAGAAGAAGGTAAATCTTCGCTTCCCTTTTCAATTTCACCTTCATTGGTTTCACCTTGATCTGGAATAGTTGCATCCACCTTTTCTACAGATTCTCCAGAGCCGGTAGCAATTTTCTCCTGGCTATTGTCTTTAGATAAAGCTTTATCTAAATCTTTTTCATCTACTTTCTTTTCCAGTTTAGCACTTTCCTGTGACTCTTCAGAGATCTTCTTATCCAATTTATTATTTGCTTCAACTTTTTCAATTGAATCGTTGTCAATTTCTACTTCTTTTATATCTTTTAACTCTTTTTCCTCTTTTACTTCTTCGTTTTCGTTAATTTTTTTCACTTCTAATTGTTCTTTAACTGCATCTTCTTGATGGCGGGCTTTAGCTGCCTCTCTACGTGCGTTTCTCTTACTTCTTCTGCCCTTTTTAGTTGCAGGTTCATTTTCGGTTTCTGATTTTAATTCTTTATCCACTTCTTGTTTTTTATCAGAATCTTCTTTCACTTCTTTTGTTTTTTTAGCTTTAGTAGCTGTTTTCTTTTTAGAAGTCGTTTTCTTTTTCTGTTCTGAGCTCTTAGTATCCTTCTCTACCTTTACTTCTGGAGCTGATTCTTTTACTTCCTGTGTTGAAGTTATTTCCTCAGCTGCTGGAGCCTTATTAATTTCTATTGAAGCTTCCTTTTCTTTTTTTACTATTTTATATGTTATAGGTGATTTAGAATCAATTTTATTATCCTGTTGCAAAGCGATATGACTAGGATCTTTATGTAACTTTGTTTCTAGCTCTTCTGATTTAGCCGATGTTTTTATTGCAGAATAAAGAGTTAGTCCTGAAATTAAGCATCCTATGCTCATCCTTTTAATAAATTCATTCTTGTTCATGATAATCCCCCTAATTTTTACTAAATATTATTTAATTTGCTTCTAATATATTTATTATATATATATATATGCATTAAGTAAACACAATTTATGATGTTTGTATAAATGTATAATTCAGTTGATATTAATTATTTCATGCGTTCCTCAAAATATTTACTTTTTATATTATTCCCCTTAAAAACAAGTGCAATAACCACAAATTTGCTAATATTAATTAAAATTAGTTAACGATAAGCCACTTGGTATTACAAAATTGATATAGTCACATAAAGTTTTCTCAGCTTGTAATGACCTTGTATTTAAATTTCTTTACAGATTCTTTAAATATCTTTAATTTTACGATCAAATCAGAGAGTTAAATTAAAAAAAGTAAGATATTTCCAACTAATAGAAATACCTTACTGAATTTTGATTAAGTTTAACAAAAAGCTGTTATTCTTCAAATTTGTCGCAAATCAAATTACATATTCAATACATTGGCAATCTATAGGATTTTTAACCGTCGAGACTGTTTTTTCTTCTCAATCCTAATTCTCTTTCTTCCTTTTCTTAAATATTCCTAATATTCCTGCCATCGATGCAACTAACAATGACATTATTCCAGCTGGACGCATGTCATCCCCTGTCTTGATTGCATAATTATCTATACTTGTCGTCCCGCTGCATGCATATTTGCAACTATTTATATCATTTTTATTCCCGTTGAAACCATGTTCTTTACAATTGCAATAGCATTTTTCACTTATTTGTTCTTTTTCCTTACTATTGCTTGCCTCATATTCATTTTTCTCACTTTTTTCATCATTGTTGGCCTCATTGTCCAATTCGTCTTTTACTATCAATTTACTCATATCACTTGCATCATTATAGCCTTCCTTGCTCGCCGCTACTGTAACTTCTAATACATCACCTTTTTTACTTTCTTTCGATGTCATTAGTATTGCTTCTGTTGGATCATCGTTACTTATATATAGCTTTGCAATTCTTCTATCCCCGTCTGTGCCATTAACTTTCCATTTTATTTCAGCATCTTTGGGCTCGACTGTAGCTTTTAATTTTATCTCATTGTCCTTTAACATCTCACTCTCTTTCGGTACCAATGATATCTTAATGTCCTCTTTACTATTTGTTTTACTATTTGTAGTCGTACTTGAGTTCGTATCAACAGTTACATCAACGGCATGTAGAAACTCAAGCTCTTGTCTATCGATAATGCTTCCAGCTGTAATCAATACCTCCGCTTTGCCATCGCTTACAGGCTTAATTGTTGCTCTTTTCTTATCATCACTTGGTATTAACTCTACACATTCCTTTTCATCAGCTACCAATTCCCATTTGATATTTGCACTATCAGTAATATCTTCTGACTTATGCATAACATTTACTAATATTTCTTTAGAATCTTTCAAATTATTGAATTCAAGGCTCTTATGGTTAGTATTCATTTCCACTTCTATGTCATCTTCAGTAACTTCTATATAAGCAATGTACTCACATGGTATTTCATCCGGCTGTATTGTTTCTTCATCCGATACATCTCCAGACGTATTACGATGTACTTTAAGTTTAGTTTTTTTGGATATGCCACCGGAAATTGTAACTTTGGCTTTACCTGGGTTTTTTAGTTCTAATCCGAACTTTACCTTATTGCTTCCGTTTCTTATATCCTTGACTTTAGCGACATTATTATTACTACTCGTTATTTTCTTAGGTATAAATTCATGTTCAGGTGATCCTTTGATATTTATACTTGCCTTTGATCCTTTTTCAAATATATTGTTAGTAACTTTTTTCCCTTTTTCATTGGTTACTTTCCTTGCTTTGATAGTTTGATTTGAATTTTGATCATTTTCGCCGCTAATTGGTATAATTGTTGTACTATTAAATAAAGTAAATTGTTCGCCAATTTCAAATTTCCCCTCTAAAGAGGTCACATCGGTTTCATTTCCCTTATTGAGATTGTAAAATTTCTTAGCCTTTTCAGTCAGCGCTAAGCTTACAACATAACTGTACTTACTCTTTATCGTCTCTGGATCATTAATTATAAAGTCACCCTGCTTGTATTGCAAAGTATAATCATTTTTATCTAATGTCACCTGTCTGTTTCCAATAGTAAAGATAGGAAATATATATTTAGGGCTATCATCGTAAAAAAATGTATACTTACCATCTCCATCAACCATAAAGACATCTTGCTCATTATTATTCTTCCAATCAACATTTAGTCTGACATTGATATAGAAATCTTGTTCCAGCTCATCTTTAGTCATATTAAACTCGTAATTTTCGTTAACCAGTTTCACTTTGGCAATGTATTTCCCTGCATTTATTATACTTGTTTCTCCTACAGCCTTCGATTTATCGTCTGATTCGTAATACTCGATATCATAGTCTTCACTTTCTTTTAGTATCTTTTCAGGTTCGCCATTAATTGATACAGTCAAGCTAGGGGAAATGTAATTATATTCATTCCCATCGCATTTCAAAGTATATGCCCCGTCTTTATCAAACGTAATATTCATATTGTTTTTGTCTTGCCATGTCACATTTACTTGTGCAGGATTAACTTTACCACTTATCTTTTTAATTTCAATTGCATAATTTGACGCTTTGTCTCCGGTTATTAAAATATCCTCATCAGTTATACTATTTTTGTCTGATTTCTTTATAAGACTATAATCCCCTGCATCAGATTCCGTATTTGTTTCATCCGAATATAGATCAGAGTTGTCTAGTTTAGAAAAATTTAATGTCAATTTGTCATTTTCAATATTTGTATCAAAACTTTCTCCGTTCGATAACGGCTTGCTAATTAACGAAGTCTCACTATCATTCAATATTATTTTCGTTGCTGAAAAGTTTTCTTCCTTGAGTTTAGAAGTTCCATCATATGTTTTAGTCGCACTTAATTCAATTGTAATTAAAGCTTTCCCTATTTTACTTTCTGTTGAGTCCTTGATAGTAATATCGTAATTATTTATGTCAGTTTGGCCCATGCCACTTAAAATTTCTTTTTGATCCACTTTGGAATTCTTTATCGAGTAACCTTCCCCTACATTTTTAGCTTCTGAATCCCCATCTTTTATAACTAAGTCTTTATAGTCTAAAGCCAACTTTTCCTCTCCAATGCCTGTACTAAGCTCTGTTCCTTTCAACGACGGCCCCTTCCCTGCATTATAGCTTACGTCCGTTATCAAAATCTCACTTTTATCCGTTACCTTTGAATTCCCGTCATATTGTTTAGTTACTTTTAATCCAAATTTGATTGAGGCTGGATTAATTACGAATTTAACTGAACTATTACTAATACTTTCAACGTTCTCAATGGTAGCTTCGTAGTATCCTTTGCTGATTATATTCTCTTTTTCTATTACTTTCTTTTCGCCACCATAGCCATTCTCATACGAGTAATAAACAACTGAAGGCAATATTCCAATTTGTTCTTTGTCCCATTCAGGTTTCATATACTGTGCGCTACCGTTGTAAGTAAAATTATAAATATTTCCTTTAGAAGTTGCTTCTTGTTCATTATTGTCTTCCCAATCTATAAAATACTGCCCTACTTCGATATGTAAATCTGACTTGGTTAATGGTTCTTCCTCTGTACCTAAGTTATACTCTTGTTCAATGCCTGTGCTTTCTAAACTCACTCTAGCAATATACCTGCCTTCGCTAAGTACTTCATCATCATTCAAAGGCTGCTCTCCTTCAATGCTAGATTTCCAATCGTTAACCCTGTAATACTTGACAGTATAATTTTCTTTCCAAATTTGTTCTTTATTATAAATTAAATTAGATCCTAATTCTCCTATAGTAGTCCCAGTATAAGAAAGATTATATTGTCCTTCACTATATTCTGACTCAGTTAAATCATTATTAACAAATGATATATCTTCTTTTTTTATTATTTTACTTCCCACTATATTAATTTCTTTTTCAATTGTATCTTTCCCATCATCAAATGAATGACCTTCATTCAAAATTACTACTGCTTTATATGCTCCACATCTCGTCAGCTTATCAAATTGTTCTTTCTCATCATATTTCCCTTCAGCATTCTTTTTAAGATAATATATTGAATAATAACTAGCATCAATATCCGGTATATAACGTACATAGCTTCCTTCTCCATTATTAATCTTACTATACAAAATATCAGTGCCATTTAATTTTAAATCTATTTCATCTTTATCATATATTCCCTCTATCCATTTCCAGGAATTAATCACTACATTTGTTTTGCTTTCTTCTAGTTCATTTTCGGCACTTCCAGCTCTATTAAACTTAAAATTGCTAATCTCTTCTGACCCGTCGGTGAACTTTCCCTCTATTTCTCTGTCGATTACCGCATCTTCTTGTCCATCGTCTTTAAATGCTGGTTCCTCATCCGATAACGCCCGTAAACTTTTCTTATCATTATCTTCAATATCCTTCGCCCCGCAAGATAATTCCTTAACTGGAGCCTTTCCCTCTGAAACTTGACCCTCCTCGTTACTGCTATCTTCCTTCTGTAAAGCAGCAATATGGCTGGAATTCTTATATGCTAACTCCTCTGATATAGCCGATGCCTCTATCGCAGAATAAAGAGTTAGGCCTGAAATTAAACATCCTATGCTCATTCTTTTAATAATTTCATTCTTTTTCACTACAATCACCTAATTTTTATTAAATATTATTTCAAATTTATCTCGATATGTCTATTTTATATACTTTTTTATGTAAAATCAAGTATATGGATTATAATTCTATGGATGTTTATAAAAATTAATTGATTACTAGCTTTCTCGCACTGTAAAATAACAAATTTATATAGACATTTCTTTATCATATAATAACCTGTCCTTAAAATTTCTTTAAAAATTCTTTAATTTTCTTGCCAAATCATTAAAAAAGTAAGATACTTCCAATCCACAGAAATATCTTACCTGATTTTGATTAATTTTGATAAAAAATATTAAGGCTAACTATACTCACTAATTCCACTTTATAATAAATAGTTATACCCCTCCTAGTTCCTCCATAATGGCATGACAATCAATTGCTGAAATTTTATACCTATTTCCTCTTGTTCCCCTTAAAATCCTTAATTTTTAGTGAATTTCGACAACTTTCTCCTTCACTTCTGACGTAAATATCAATTGACGCTTATGCTATTCTATGCTAAAATGATCCTAATTCAAATTCTAGGAGGAACATATGAAAAAGTTTGTAAGAATTATTACTTTGGCACCAATTATGGCTTTCCTCGCCTTGACTATTCTATACCTGGTTAAGCCTTATGTATTCCGGGGGCAATATAATTATATAATTACAATCGTATTTTTAACCATTTTCCCACTGCTTGCTTACCCTTTGCAACCATTTATTCCGAGTTTTAAAGATCAGGGAAGAGATGGTCAACGAAGATTGGCTATTGTCGCAGCTGTTGTCGGATATGTGCTTGGAATAGTCTATGCAGTGGCTTTTAGCCATTCAAGCGACCTCTTGCTTATCTATTTGATGTACTTGGTCTCTGGTTTGGTTATCTTAGTAACTAATAAAATAATTAAGATAAAAGCTAGTGGACATGCATGTGGAGTCGTCGGTCCTGTTGTTTACCTCTGGCATTTTATTAGAAGATGGGCAGCACTCGGTGGCGTCTTCCTGGTGGCTGTTTATTGGGCGTCTCTAAAAATGAAACGTCATACCTGGGCTGAGTTGGCTTTGGGTAGCATTATCCCTATATTTGCTTTCTATGTCTCTAATATTTTGCTCTATGTAATTAATATTTGATCAGTAAAAAAAGAAGTCGTCCTAAATCGGGCTGCTTCTTTTAGTTTTTCCTTATTAATTGTCTACCTTGTCATGAGTAAAACCTTCTAAATTCCTGTCCCTGGCTCCTCTATTGCAGCTAGTTGTGAAAATCTTACATCTCGCCTTAACATTTGCTCCAAAAATCCTACCATTTTATTATATCTTTAAACCTCCCTCAATGTCCCGCCACTGCGCTCATATACTGCCTTCTTCAATCTGCTATCAGTATATAAAAAAGAACTTCAGATTTGTCAATTCTCTGAAGCCTTTTCTTTTCATTTTATTATTAAATTTTAAATTAAGTCTATTTAGTCTGTACTGGTTCGTACTTCTCCTTTAATTTTAAAAACGTTTTTTTGTCCATCTTTGCAGCTTTTAATGCCTCTTCTAAATTAATTCCAACTGCTTGTAAATTGTTGATCATTTCTACTTTAGCCTTGATTTCTCCTTCTTTTATGCCTTTTTCCATACCTTTTTCCATGCCTTCTTTTATTCCTTCTTTTTTGCCTTCTCTTATACCTTCTCTTTTACCTTTTTTCATGCCTTTTTCCATACCTTCTTTTATTCCTGCCGCTTTTCCTTCTCTAAGGCCCTGTTCTATTCCTTGTTCTATTCCCTGTTCTATTCCTTCTTCCAGTATTCCTTGGCTCAAACTGCACATATTATCCACCTCACCTTTAATTTCTTCTATATCTATTTCGAATCTTTCTTTTAGTATCTTCTCCTCTTTATTACTTAATCCACTTTGAGGGCATATGTTGAAGAGAATATTTAACATCTCCATTATCTCTTTATACTCCTCATTCTTCCCCCTGCCTAATCTTGCTATTACCATTCTCTGTAGGTCATAATCTTCTGGCCTGTCTGGATACTCCCCTATTAAATCCTCTTTTATCATCCTGTATCCTGTTGCTGTGCCTGCTTCTGCCTCTGGAACGTTTAGGCATATCCAAATTGTATATACTTTTTTCAATTCATTGAAATCTGATCCTAAAAATTCCACGCCATACTGTGATGAAATCAACCTACTTAAATAATATGTCCCTCTTTTTTCTATTCGATATCCAGGATTGTAGCTGTTCTGCGCCTCTATGTTTATTATAATTTCTACATTTTCATTACTATTTGGCAACTTCACTTTGAATTTTACGTCAAAACTTCGAGTTCCTTCTTTTTCTGATACCGATTCTGACCCCGCATTATCCAATCTCAAGCGAATTTTGTCATCCACCTGTTGCCCTTTTGATACTTTAGCATCAGATGTCAAGCACGAGATAATCTCTTTTATAGTACAATCCTTAAATTCCTTTGTAAAGTACTTTAAAATATTAGCCAAAACTCTTTTATTTGACAACAACTTCTTTGCTGCTGCATCGTATGCTCTTCTAATTTTCCTTTCATATTGTTTGGCTTTACTTTTTTTTGCCTTCAAAACTCTTTTGGACATTCAAATCCACCTTTCTCTTTCTTTATTATTATATCAAAAATTTTGATACATTTCAATTTAAAATACATTTTGTTTGAGCAATCTTTCTTTCCAATTCCTGCCCACCACATTTTTATTATAACATAGCTTTGCATTATTTACAATACTCAGTTTATATTTTTACCTATTTATACATAAATTCATGATCATTTAACAAATCTCTTACTTTTCAATACATATATTATGACAAATTCATAGTCAAGTCTATCTTGAGGGAGTGTTACCGTAAAAGATTGTCAAAAAAAGCTTCAGATTTATCAATTCTCCGAAGCCTTTTCTTTAATTTTATTATTAAATTTTAAATTAAGTCTATTTAGTTTTCTTAAACATAGCAAGTAATTTTTTGCAGAAACCTTTGAATTAGAAATATAATAGTTAATCTCTTCATTTACTTTGTCTTTATTTTTCACTATTCTTTTACAGATTCTTCTGATTTTCTTTCTACCTTCATTTTCTTTTCCTATTTTTCTATACAACGGACGTATCAAATAATTAATTGTATAAAAAGCTCAAATTTAACTAGAAATAAATTACTTGCACTTTGCTTACTTTTGTCGTAAAATTATTGAAGAGGTGTTATATCATGCATAAAAAAGTAGTTTCTTTATTGATTTCGACTATAATTATCAACTCATGTTTACCATATGTAAACGGTCATAATATAAATGACTATGTCATGTTTAGAATAAATAAGACAGTTGAAGATAAATCAAGATTTCTCACCGATGGTATGACAAGAAAAAGCAAAAATAAGAGAATTGAAGATAATATAAAGTGGTATAAGAGATATGGGCACGTAAATATCTACTATAATATATACGGACTGGATATAGAAGGATTCAGAGATCAAGATGATTTTATAAGCGATTCAGAAATAAAAGAATCGGACAATAATATTTTAAACAAATTTGAGTTTTATCAAAAAATAAGAGGCATAGGCTCAAAATTTTTACCCAAGCTATATATAGCCTGTGAGAATAATATTATTTTATATCCAAAAGGCACCAACGAGGCGGCAAGAACGATATTAAACAAGATACCGAACGGCAAATACATATCAAAGCCGATATTAAGTAACTTTGGCAAAGGAATATATTTAATTGACAAAAACAAGCAATCAATAAGCATAAAAGAGTCAAATGGCAGGTCAAACAACTTTGAGAAATACAATCCAAAAGATTCTTTAATTCAAGAATATGTAGAGCAGCACGACGACTTATCGAAACTAAACAGCTCATCACTCAACTGCATTAAAATGATTAGTATCAATCAAGGCGATGAGATAAAAATATTATCAGCCGCATTAAAAATTGGCACAAACGGGAAAGCAATAGTAGACAGTTTGCATCAAGGTGGCACGTGTGTTGGGATAAATATTGACAATGGCAAGCTTCTGACTTACGGCACATATATAATAAACAGAGCAGCTGAAAGAAAACATCCAATATCCAATATAGAATACAAAGACTATCAGGTTCCCTACTGGGAAGAGGCAATTGAAATGATAAAGACTTTACATAAAAAGCTACCAGAATTTAAATATATCAGCTGGAACATAGGAATTTCCAAAACCGGGCCAATAATAATTGGGATGAACGACTCTTGTCATATTGCTATTTTACAAATGGCAAACGGAGGGTTAAGACATAAGCTAAATTATCTAAAATAAGGTGGTGAGATTTAGTTTGTGAGAAAGATTATATACGCTTTGCTAGTTTCAATTATGATATTGTCACATATTCTTAATGCAAATGCAGCAGCATCGGACGACAATTTTAATATAAAATTACGATCCAGTGGCAACGACTTACTTCCATCTGACATTTTGGAAGTATCTATTTATATAAAGTCAGAAAACGCAAGGAATATTAAAAGCATCAAGTCATCAATCATTTATGATAGAAACAGTCTATTAATCAAAAGAGTCAAATCACTCAATGAAAAATGCAAAGTTTATTCAGAAAATGAGAACGGGCATATAAATATGATGATAAGCTGCAAAAACTTTGAAATTAGTAAAGATTCCTCTTATGTAGAGTTATTTATGATCAACTTTAAAGTAAAAAAGCAACTTGACTTTAAAAACGATAATGCAATAGTATCAAATATAAAGGGAAAATTAACTGAAATATGCGATATCGATGACAATGTTACAAGTGATGTACTAGAAGATGAAATAAAAATTAATATAAATAGACCTAAAGGACCTAACTGTCTATTAAAATCATTGATACCATCGGCGGGGAAACTCAGTCCTAAGTTCAATCCAACCACATTTAACTACACGATCGACGTGGATTCAGAAACAAATATGATAGAATTCGATCTTGATACCGCAGACCCAGAGGCTTATTCTAAAATAAATAGAAAAAGACTTGGGAAAGCAGGATCCTCCACCGACATCACAATAACAGTTAAGTCATCAAGTAAAAGAGGATTCAAACAAATATATAACATATTGGTAAACCGTTCTGAGAAAGAAGCAAAACCTAAGAAAACTAGACATTCAAATAGCAAAAAGAACAAATCAGGAAAGGAATGTTCTTCATCCGACAAGTCTCATAGACATAAAAATGAAGATAATGATGAATTTATCAATCCAAGGGAAAACATTCCTTACACTTTGGTAATAAACGAGAACAGATTTTCATCTTTTATTATCGGATTATTTGCATCTGTAGCAATATCTTATATTTTTTTATTCAAATTGAGAAAAAGCTCGAATAACGAAGAAGGATCAAATAACAAAAGCAATACAGAGTAACAATTATAATAGAGGAGTGGTGATGGACTTTTTGAGAAAGATTTGCTACCTATTTATAATTCTATTTACTATACTTAACATAAATGCAATATCTATTGCAGGCCTTAATATAAACTTAACCCCCAGTAAAACAAACTTAGCAATTTCTGAATCATTTTCTATAAATGCATCAATTACTTCATCAAGCGATATAAGCTTAGAAATAATTAATTTATTCATAATGTACGACAATGATATTATTACGATTAATAAAATCAAGCCGAGCTCAAGGTTTAAATGCATTAACTCATGCAACTATGACGGCTGTGTTGGCTTAACATTGAGATGTAATAAGTTAAAAATAGAACCGAACATCAAGACCCCTTTATTATCGATCACATTGGAAACGACAACGGAAGCTAACTTTACAGAGGATTCAATAAATTCAATGATATATCTCAAAGATGTAGAAGCTTGCGACCACGATGGAATAAAAATTAATAATATTATTACAAATCCATTAAAAATAAGTATCGGTAAACCGAAAGAACATAGCTGCTTGTTGAAATCTTTGATGCCATCAATAGGCTCACTTAATCCAAACTTTGATCCGTATATATTTAATTACTTCATCGACGTCGATTATGATATAAATGAAGTAAATTTTTTAGCAGAAACTTTAGATCCAGAAGCATCTTTTAAAATAAGTAGAAAAAGACTTCGCAAGGCTGGAGAAATAACGGACATCCATATTACTGTCAGGAATAATGAAATTAAAGAAAAACAAATCTATACAGTGTCGGTTAATCGTCAATTGAAGCCAGAATTAGAACCAGAACCAGCACCTGAACCCTGGCCGGAACCAATCGTAAACAAAGTTAAAGCTATTAAAACAAAACCTTGCACGACAACTAAAAGAAAGAAAAAGGTCGTCAAAGATGAACCAGAGGAGGATAAAGCTCCGCCATGCTGCTTGCTGAATTATCTAAATCCTTTCTTTGGAACTCTAACCCCTGAATTTGATCCAAATATATTTGACTATGCAGTAGATGTGGAATACGATATCAAAAAATTGGAATTCGACTTCGAAGCAATGGATCCAAATGCGTATGCCCGTGTGACTAAAAAGAGATTGGGCAAGGCTGGGACATCAACTAATATAGATATAATAGTAAAAAATAATAAAAGTAAGCAGGTATATAGCATAGTAGTTAACCGGGCTGAAAAACCTATTACCCCTTTTAATGGAATTAATAAAAAAAGAAAGAAACTTAACAAACATAGAGCAAAATATAAGAAATATAAAAAGAAATATAAAAAAGATAAGAAAAAATCAAGACCTAAAAACAAAATTCTAACCAGCCTATTAGGTCCCTCAAGCAACAGGAGAAAGATTATTAAGAGCGCAAAAAGAAGTAACCTAATAGTAAATAGAGACCAGTTCGTACCATTTATGTCTGGATTATCAGGGACTGCCATAGTCGTAACTGTCATCTACATTATGAGTAAAAAGCCTAACAAAAAGAACAATCTAACTAGCACAGACCCAGAAGAAACCGACAGCCAAAACACTCCTATCCTAAAATAAAATATCTCTATATCAAAAAGACTAGGACTGATTAACAAAAGTCTAATCAGCTCTAGTTTTTATCATCTAATTCTTTATTTTTCTTTACTTTTTCCATCACTTTTCTCTTTATTCTTCTTCCGTCCAAACAAAGATCTCGCCCTTTTCTTTGAAGATTCATCATTTTCCTTTTTTAATTTCAAATATTTCTTTAGCTTACTCTTCAAATGCTCGTTTACTTCTTGCTCTTTCAAGTTTTCAAGTTGTTCATAACTCTCGTTTTCAAAAAGAATTTTAAATTTTTCATTTTTAAAATCTCCCAATTTCTTTTCAGCAGATGATATGATTCCATCATTCATTTCTCTTTTAACTCTTGTAGTAACATTATGCATTGAGTCTTTTTTATCGAATCTACCGAATATTAATATTAAAATAGGTTTACTTTCAAAAATATTTACTGTTTGTAATTTGCTTGTAAATACATCTAGTGAAATATAAGATTTTTTATAGTTCGAGTAAATTTTCTCACAACTTTTTATCATGTCGACTAATTTGCTAAATTCAATACTAGTTGAATTATTTGAGCCATCTTTCACCTTGTCACTTGATCCTTTTATCTTACTATAAACTTTATCTTCCCATAACTTTTTAGCTTCGTCAAATTTTGCATCCCCTTCACCTTTATTCATACAATTCTTTTGAATATACCTAATGACTATTTTACAATTTTTAGATATTTCTTTATCTTTCTTCTTATATTCTTTTCCTAATATATATATTGTTTTCATGATTTTATTGATACTATTACCAGTTGTAGTTTTTAATCTTTCCAATTGATCAGAAATATCTGATGCATCAGTCGTATTTAGACTTATTTTAGTTTTATTTCTTAATAAAAATGCTTCTTTTTTATAATCAAGACTTCCCTTTGTAACGGTGATACTAGTTTCTATTTGCTTATTATTCTCTGTAACCTTTCCCCAATTTTTTTTAATATATTCTTTAGTATCTTTTTTAACTGAGTTTCTGTTCTTTGGATCATTCTTCAGATTATTTTTCTCACATACTGATTTCAAAATATCTACTAAACTTGCATCAGCATTAACCAATTTTATATCTCCATCAAAGCATTCTTCCCCTTTAAGTACCAATTTATCATTTTTTATCTTTGCCTTATCAATATCTATATGTGCAGCTATTGTAAAATTTTTATTATTTAATTCCTCTATAATAGATTTAATTACTTTAATTCGTTTATTTTTACCTAAGTTTTCCCATACACTTAGTACAATTGCTTCAGTTGATTCAGTTTTAGCTTCATCTTTCACACTAGTTTCATTTTTTTGGTTGCTTTCCACCTTCAAATTGTTATAGTCTCTGTCAAAAAGTTCTTTAATTCCTTCCTTGTTTATTAATTCTCCTTTATCTGCTTCAGTCCATCCGTCGCCCCTTAAATATAAATTTATATTTTCAAATTCTATATCAGAAAAATTTGCAAAACTTGATTTATACAACAGTAGATTTGTATCGTCTTTGCCTATTATTTTCTTTACTTTGAAGTTCTCTCCAAATGCACCTGGTTCAATTTTAACCTCTTTTTTCTCTGGCTCAAATTGAATTTTCAAGTCACTTTCTTCAAATTTCACCAATTGAAATGCGTTTTCATATATGAATTTAACTTTATTAAAGTTTATCTTTTGGACACCTTCAAGTTCTTTTTTTAGATTAAATTCTTCATTGCCAAATATATTCTCCTCGGCAATTTTGTCGTAGTCCTCTTTTAAACAATACTCTCCTGTTGTTACCTCTTCAAATAAATAATCTTTACTATCTCCATCTTTTTTAACAATGTTACAACCTTTCACTATATCTCTCGTCAACTCGGCCATATTTTTCACCCCTTCTATCATTTGCTATTGCAATCGAATCAAATTATATTAATATGTTTTTAAATGATTGTTACAAGTAGCTAATAATATTACAACATATACAAGCATCTATATTCAATATATAATATCAAATAAGTCTAGATGGTGAATATTTGTAATTCTTGGTTGTTATAAAGCTAGTTTTTTATAATAATAATTGACAGCTACGTCATATAATCATATAATATTGATAATAATTTTTTTAGGAGGTATCATTATGAAGGCAAATTTCAAAATTTTCTTAATAAGTATGTTATCATTTATAATTTGCTTAATCCCTATTCATGCGATGGACATAGAATCCAATGATAATGGCATAGTCATTCAAGTGAATAGAGAGGGAAAGCCAATAGAAACTGACGATGAGCGATGGGTTTACTATCCCAAGCTAGACAAAGTCGTTCTATTGAATGGAAATTTCACATTTACTAGTTATCCCGTCTCATGCACGGTAGAGAATCATGGGACGATTGTAGATGGGATATTCTATTCGCCTATCTACAATTACGGGATGGTAAACGATGGTGCATTTTACGGCACATTCTACAATACTACTAAAGGGAAAATAAACTTTGGCATGTTTTATGAGCATGTCTTTAACGAAAATGGCGGGACTATTAAGAAAGGGTCATTTTATAATAAAGTTCGTCATTGCAAGAAGTTCATATTCTAATCAGATTACAAAATATTTATAAAAATTTCAAAGCTTTCTTAATCCGAAGTCAACGGAAGAAGAAAGCTTCTCTTTCAATTCATATATTATCCGATACTTTTTTAAGTTATTTCTTAATCATTTCATCAATTTTACTTTCCCCGACTTTGAAATACTTATTTTTAACCATATCTGCGATCATTGGTTTTCAAGTCAGCGAATGACAAATCCTTTTTACTCTCAGCCCATTCCTTCATTTTCTCAGCTAGATCGGTATCATTAGGTTGTTCACTAGCTAGATCGAGGCTATTATTTCCTTCATTTTCTTTACTTTCTTCTTCAACCGAGTCAGGCTTTTTACTATGATTTATTAATTGTTCTAACTCAGCCTTAAAGTCAGCTGCATTTTTTCTTGCATAGAAGCAAAATTCCTTAAAGCTAACCTTATTTTTCATACAGTTTCTGTCTAAACAAAGTAACCGCATAGTCTTCTATTCCCCTCATCCGCTTCTTCCAATGAATCCAAAACGGTAGCCACCTCATTAATCATAGCAGACAATCTCTCACTACATGCATTTTCATGATCATTTATTAAAACTTCTATCCTGCTCAATGCATCATTATATTCATTTTTTAATCCTTCATACTCACTTTTTTCTGTTTCTGTCAGTAGTGAAGTATCACTTTTTTAAACTTTACATGCCAATCTTAATTCCTGCCAGTGGACCGTGCTAGATATTTCCCTATTATTCTATCCAATTCATTCATAATGAAATCTATATTTGCACGGACTTCTTCTCGCCTTTCCATATCCCTTTCATTTTGATAAGCCGTTTCTCTCATTGCATTCAGAATTCCAAATAAGACAGCCCCCGAAACAACTAAAGCCAAATGCACGCTCTCTTTATTAAAAATTCTCTCAATATACGAAGTCTTTCCCTTTTCTGTAGCAGTCACACAGTTCTCATAGCTTACAAATTGTTCATCCATAGCAAAAGCCGGTGAAAAAATTAATGATGAAGATAAAGCTATGCTTAAACATTTCTTACATATTCTTTTTTTCATATAAAACTTCCCTCCCAATAATTAAATTTTCACTATTTGATATCAACTTCAAAGTACTTATTCTTAACCATATCTGCAATCATAAGTACATTTGCCACATCTTCCTCTGTCTTATTATAATCAAGTCCTGGGAACATGTCACCCAAGCACTTCTTTCCCTCGTATTCAAATTCATACAAGCAGTCCAAATTGTATGCGTTAGTCTTTAAGTCTTCAAATGATAATTTCTCTATACTGCCAGACACCCACTTTTTCATTGTCTCAGCTGGATCAGTACCTTCAGATTTTTTTATTATTCCTTCAGCTGGATCAGTGCCTTCAGATTTTTTTATTATTCCTTCAGCCGGATCAGTGCCTTTAGATTTTTCTATTATTCTTTCAGCTCGATCTCTTTCTTTAGCCTCTTTTTCTTTAGCCTCTTTTTCTTTAGACTCTTTTTCCTTAGACTCTTGATAAAAATTTATTAATGCATTTATCTCAGTCTTAAAATCCTCTTCATTCTTTCTCGCATAAACGCAATATTCCTTAAAGCTGACTTCATTTTTCATGCATTTGTCTTTATATCCTATGATTGCATCTTTAAATTTTTGAGATATTCCATCTTCTTTATCCAATGCGGTTTCTCTTAGCAAATCCAAGTCAAAGTTTTCTACCATTCTACGTTTTACTTCTAAAATGTTTTCTTTATCCAAATCATCAAAATACCTATCTTTATTAGCATAAGTCAAAATATTCGCATTTACATTAAACCCTTTTCCCAATAATGTATCAATTTTTTCTTTACTCATAACCATTTCCCTAGCAGCAGCAGCTTTACTTCCTGCAAATGATTTATCATATAATGCTTGTCTAAACCTACTAACCATATAATCTTCTACTTCTTCACAGATATCTCGTTCATCGGCAACTTGTTTAACCATATTGCTTTCTTCCAATGAGTCAAGCTCTCTTGCTACATCGTCAATAATAGCACCAAATCTATACGTACAATGATTTTCATGGCTATTGACTATATTGTCTATTACAGACAGCACTTCATTACATTTGTTTTGCAATCTTTTATATTCTTCCTTCTCTGCACTTGTCAGTCGTTTATTTCCATAAGCATTCATAACTTCTCTACTTTTTTTCTTTTGTTCATTTTCTACGTCTGGCATTCCTTCTAATGTCTTACTTGTATTACTTATAGATTTTTCTAGACCTTGTATCAATTTTATATCTCCTAAAGCTTCTGCTTTCTTTAATTTTTTCTCATCTTCTTTTCTTTTTTTCTCCAGGTCAGCCTTTACTTTCTTTCTTTCCTTATCATAATCCCCATAAAGAGTAAATTCAGCCGATTCTCTATCCCTATATTCTCTATACTTTTGATGATTATTTGCTTGGCTGAGTTCTTTTATCCTTTTAACCTCATCTATTAACAAATTCTTTCGTTCATCATTAAGGCCGCACCAACGCAGGTCACAATATTCAACAAATGGCAATGCTGGCTGTCCGCATTCAGTCTTTTGATCATTAACTGGCCATAAACTTCTTATATCCATCATCATTTCTATATATTCTTCATAGGACACATATCTTTTACCTCCACTTTTCCATTTACCTTTATTCTCTACTAATCTAAAGAACTTTTCAAATATTTTTATTCCCTTTTCGTCATATATATGATCCTGCCATTCATATAATTGTTTAAGTTTAGGACATTGTTCAATTTCACGACTTTTTTGTATAATTTTTTCTTTTATCGCATTCTCTCTTTCCTCAAATCTAAGCCTCTTCTTTTCTTCCCGTTGTCGTTCTTTTTCCTCTTCTTCAAGTTTTTGTTGTTCAATTCTTCTCCTTTCCCTTGCCATTTCCGCTTCTCTTTCTGCTTCTCTCTTCAATTCAGCTTCTTTCGCCCTTTTCATATGTTGATCAATAATTACGAACAATGCAGCTGCTGTAACAAATGTGCCTATTTTTAGATAATTTTTTCTTAATACATTATACATCTGCTTAATAGTCGAAGGCTTTTCCTTTTGTTCCTCTGTTTTAATATTATTTCCATTTGCTATAAACTGTTCATTCGCTGCAAAAGCCGGCGATAAAACTAATGATGAAGATAAAGCTATGCTTAAACATTTCTTAAATATTCTTTTTCCCATATAAAATTTCCTTTCTAATAATTAAATTTTCACTATTTGATATCAACTTCAAAGTACTTATTCTTAACCATATCTGCAATCATAAGTACATTTGCCACATCTTTCTCTGTATTTTTAGAGGCGATCCCTGGAAACATGTCAACTAGCTCTGTCTTCTTTTTAGACTTAAAATTAAGTGACACATCTAATGCAAATACATCATCTTTTAGCTCATTAAATGATAACTTCTCTGTACTGCCAGACACCCACTTTTTCATTGTCTCAGCTGGATCAGAGCCTTCACATTCTTCTATTATTCCTTCAGCTTTATCTTTTTCTTTAGACTCTTTATAAAAATTTATTAATTCATCTATCTCTGTCTTAAAATCCTCTTCATTCTTTCTCGCATAAAAGCAATATTCTTTAAAGCTGACTTTGTTTTCCATGCATTTGTTTTCATATCCTATGATTGCACCTTTAAATCTTTGAGATATTCCATTTTCTTTATCCAATGCGGTTTCCCTTAGCAAATCCAAGTCAAAGTTTTCCACCATTTTACGCTTTACTTCTAAAATTTCTCCATTGTTTCCAAAGAAGTTATATCCTCCATTACTGCAAGCCAAAGCATTTGTATTTATATTGAACATTTCCCCCAAAGATGTATCAATTCTTTCTTTACTCATAACCATTTCCCTACCAGCAGCAGCTTTACTTCCTGCAAATGATTTATCATATAATGCTTGTCTAAACCTACTGACAACATAATCTTCCACTTCTTCACAAATATCTGGTCCATCGGTCACTTGTTGAACCATATTGTTTTCTTCCAATAAGTCGAGCTCTTCCGCTATATTCTCAATAATAGCATTAAGTCTATATGAGCAATGATTTTCGTGGCTATTTACGCTATCGTCTATTAAAGACAACACTTCATTACATCTGTTTTTCAATCTTTTATATTCTTCCTTCTCTGCATTTGTCAGTCGTTTATTTCCATAAGCCTCCATAATTTCTCTACTTTTTTTCTTTTGTTCCTTTTCTACGTCTGGCATTCCTTTCAAGGTCCTATCTGTTTTGCTTATAGATTCTTTTAGATCTTTTATCAATTTTATATCGTCTAAAGCTCTTGCTTCCTTTAGCTTTCCTTCATCTTCTTTTTTTCTCTTTTCCAAATTAGCCTTTGCTTCCTCTCTTTGCTTATCATAGTCCCCATAAAGAGTAAATTCAGCCCAGTCTCTATCCCTATATTCTCTATACTTTTGATGATTATTCGCTTGGCTGAGTTCTTTTATCCTTTTAACCTCATCTATTAACAAATTCTTTCGTTCATTATTAATTGCGTACTTATACTGGCTAAAATAGTTGGCAAACGATGGTGCTGGCTGTCCATTTTCATCCTTTTGATCATTAACTGGCCATAAACTTTCTATATCCTTTAGCAGTTCTCCCAATTTTGTATTGGACACATATCCCTTACCTCCACTTTTCCATTTACCTTTATTCTCTACTAATTTAAAGAACTTTTTAAATATTCTTATTCCCTTTTCTTCATATATATGATCCTGCCATTCATATAATTGTTTAGATTCAGGATGGTTTCTAATTTTTTCTCTTATCGCATTTTCTCTTGCCTCAAATCTAAGCCTCTTCTTTTCTTCCCGTTGTCGTTCTTTTTCCTTTTCTTTACGTTCCTTTTTTTCAATTCTTCTCCTTTCCCTTGCCATTTCCGCTTCTCTTTCTGCTTCTCTCTTCAATTCAGCTTCTTTCGCCCTTTTCATATGTTGATCAACAATTACGAACAATGCAGCTGCTGTAACAAATGTGCCTATTTTTAGATAATTTTTTCTTAATGCATTATACATCTGCTTAATAGTTGAAGGCTTTTCCTTTTGTTCCTCTGTTTTAATATTGTTTCCATTTGCTATAAATTGTTCATTTGCTGCAAAAGCCGGCGACAAAACTAATGATGAACTCAAAATTACGCTTAGGCATTTCCTATATATTTTATTCTTCATGATACACATTTCCTTTCTTTTAAAACATTCCATTATCTAATTGTTTCTTCAATCTTACTATCAGCAACTGTAAAATATTTATTTTTCACCATATCTGCGATCATAAGTATATTTGCTATATCTTCGTCTTTAGTTTTAGCTCCTGGGAACATAGCATCTAAGTCTTTCTGAACGTTGGAATTCAATTTTTCAACACTTTTTCTCAAGTCATTAAATGATAAATCTTTCTTTCCTTTAACCCATTCATCAAGATCCTTAGATTCTTTAGACTCTTCATTACCTTTTCTTAAATCATCTATGTCTGCCTTAAAATCTTCTGCCTTTTTATTTGCATAAAAGCAATATTCTTTAAAGCCGACTTCATTTTTCATACATTCGTCTCTATATCGATTAATGAATTCTGGCGAGAACTTCTTAAATATTCCATTATCTTCACTCTTAGCAACCTGTTTCAACACATCCAAGTCGAATTTCTCAGCAATTTTATTCCGTACTTCTGATATTTCACGATCTTCTGCCAAACGACAAGTTCCGATATTTCCATCTACATTAATAAAGCTTTTATCAAAGAATGAATCCATATCTAATTTTAGTCCAGCCCCTATGATCATTGATTTTATTCTACTGTCCATAAATGACTCTTCATATAATTTTCGTTTAAAGATTTCAATTGCATAGTCTTCTACTTTCTCACGTATATCAGTAGAAGTTTCTTCTCCTTTTAAATCTTCCACATTCTCTAATAGAGGATCCAAAACATTAGCTATATCGTGAATCATCAAAGACAATCCTTCTTTTTTATTATATCCATGATCATTTACTATGCCCTCTATCAGACTCAATGCTTCATTATACTTATTACTTAATTTTTTATATTTCCTTTGTTCTGGCTCCGTCAATGGCTTATCTCCATAAAATGATTTAATTGTTTCATAAGTGGCTTCTGTTTTCTCTAGAATCCTTCTCTTACCTTCACTTTCTCTTCTAATTTCCTTTACTTTTTCTACTTCATCTGGACTCATCTCTGCCTTGTATATGCCTTTGTCAATTTCAGCTTCTCTAAGCCTTAATATTTTATCGTTCTCCTCTTCGATCATTCTTTCCAATTCTCTTTTTTCCCTTTTCTTTATTTCTAAAAGCTTCGGCATAAGCATTCTATTCTGATATTCCCTATATTGGTCATAGTTATATTTGTCACTGAGGTCATATATCTTTTCAATTTCTTTTTCTAATAATCTTTGATCTTGAGGATCTAAATCTCTATATTTATTATTAATGAAACTAGCAAGGGTCCTTGCTTCTTTACTCTGGTTTCCAACTTTCTTGTCCCCATCTTCCTGGTTACCGCCAATTATCAATAATTTACATACCAGTTCACCCACATCTCTCATTGGTATATCACAATATTCTTTTCTCCATTGTTGACCAATTCCTTTATTTTTTAAGAATTTTTTAAATATTTTTATTTTTGCCTCTTCACTTATGGCATCGTGCCACTTCTTAAAATTCTCATCTTCTTCTTTTTTCCTTTTTGCTTTCTCTTTTGCTTCAATTCTTTGTCTTTCCTCTTCTTCTCTCATTTCTCTCATTCGCGATTCAAGGTATCTTCTACCCATCTCTCTTGCCTTTATTTTATCTCTATTAAGATATGCATATCCTGTAAATATTGCAGCAGCTCCTATAACAGTTGCATATGTTCCTGCTATAATATAACATCCAATTTTACATGCTTTCGCAAAGTATGCTGCGTTTTGTACCCATTTTGCTGTCCTTGTATTATTTTTTTCACTTTTTGCTTCATTCGTTGCAAAAGACGGTGATAGAACCAATGACGAACTTAAAATCACGCTTAAACATTTCTTATACATTCTATTTTTCATATTTCGTATCCCTTTCTTAATACAAATTTACTTACTAATTGCCTGTTCAACCTTACTCTCATCAGCAATCGTAAAATATTCATTTTTAACCATATCTGCAATCATCAATACATTTGCTACATCTTTATTTCCAGCATTAGCCCCCGGGAACAAGTCGTCTAAATTTACTTTATTTACTTCATTATTTTTATTGTCTTTTTGCCCATTTAAACTTAATTTTTCAGCATTTTCTCTTAAGTCGTTAAACGATAATGCCTTCTCCCCTTTAATCCATTCATCAAGATCCTTTGATTCTTTAGACATTTCATCACTTTTTCTTAACTTATTTAAATCCGCCTTAAAATCTTCTGCTTTCTTATTTGCATAAAGGCAATATTCTTTAAAGCCAATCTCATTTTTCATACATTCTTCTCTATATCGATTAATGAATTCTGGCGAAAATTTCTTAAATATTCCTACATCCTCGCTTTGAGCAGCTTCTCTTAACGCATTTAAATTAAAGTTTTTAATCATTTTTTCTCTTAATTGTCTTTTAGCAACTTGACTATTGAACCGAGTTTTTTCTACAGCATCTGGATTCACGCTAAATTCTTTCTTAAATTCAAAATCCATTTCTAATTTTTCTTTAGCCGACGTACATCCTATTTTCTCCATTTCTTTCATAAACGACTCATCATATAATCTTTGTCTAAACGTACTAATTGCATAGTTTTCCACTTCTCTGCATACGTCTTCGCATTCTTTTGGATTGCTCGCATCCTCTACCGAGTCTAAAACAGTTGCTATGTCATGAATAATTAAAGATAAACCTGTACCATAACGATAATCATGATCGTTAACTATACCCTCTATCGTACTTAATGCTTCATTATACTTATTACTCAATGCATTATATTTCTCTTTTTCTTCCTCTGACAGTGGCTCTGTATCATAAAGTGATTCAATTGCTTTACAAACGTCTTTCTTTCTCTCTAAAACTTTCCTTTGTTCTTCATATCCATCTACCTTTTCTTTTATATATTTCTTCTCTCTTTCAGTCATATATATATTGCCTCTTTTAAGCTCACCCTTTCTAATACTTAATATTTCTTCTTTCTCTTCACTATTTATCTTTGATATCTGTTTTTCATAATCTCCAGTAAACTCTGAAAGGTACGGTAGCAACATTCTGTTCTGATACCCTCTGTATTCATGATAATTATACTCTTTGTTGAGCTCACCTATTCTTACAAGTTCTTTATATAACAGTTCTCTTTCCTCTTCATTTACAATATCTAATTTATCAAAAATCTTGCAAATACCTTCTGATGAAAGAGGAATCTCAATATAAATTGACAATAAGTCGTTTATACGTCTCTTTACTTCGCTCTTAGACATCTTCCTGCAGTCCTTATGTCTCCATTTGCAATCATTTTTTGCCTCTTCAAAGAAATTTTCAAGTATTTCTATACCTGTTTCTTTTCTTATGTCTTTCTGCCACTCGTCAACCTGTTTTCTTCTAGCCCTTCTCTTTTCATTTTTAAGACGGTTGGCCTCAAGTTTCTTTTTCATCTCATCTTCCTTTGCTTTTTTCTCATTTTCTTTTCTTTCTTCAGCATATCTCGCTGCAGCTGACACGACTCTCAAATCTGCATAAACTGGATATCCTGCCAATGGTCCTTGTGTTGGAGTTATAGTCATAAATGCTTGCTGTTGTTTCTCAGCAAATTCATCTCCCATTTTATTAATCGTTCTAGCAATATATGCGCCTCCAGCAACTATGGCAGCATATATACATATTTTCATACTATCTTTCTTCAATCTGTCATACAGTACCTTCCCAGCATAAGAAATTCTATCTTTAAATCCTTCTATCTTCTTACTTTCTCCATCACTTTTTGCTAATTGTTCATTTGCTGCAAAAGCCGGAGACAAAACTAATGATGAGCTTAGAATCACGCTCAAACATTTTCTATAAGCTTTCCCTTTCATTTCAAAGTCCTCCTCTAATTTATAAAAATATTTTTGTCTTTATCCAACATTTTCGCTACAGTTGCGACACCCATCCATTCATTTGTAAAATCAATAATACATGGGTCTTTCAGGTCAGGCTTAACCTCCACTAACCATCCTTGAATAGATTCTATAGATGCCTTTCCATTTCCATCTATCCAGTTGCTCAATTCATCTTTTGTTTCCTGATCTGCTCCCAAATCTGCTTTTTTTACAAGTTCTTTCTTAACCTTTTCTTTCAGAAACTTATCTCTTTTTTCTAATTCTTTAAATTTTCTGCCTGATCCTGAACTTTTTATTATCTTTTCGCCATATATCATGCAATATTCATTAAAACTTATTTCCGTATTAAAGCACTCTTTCTCATAATTTTCGAAAGCATCCGGTGGCAAGATTCCTTTTGAGTGCACCTTTGCATTTGCCAGGCATACCAAATCTCCCATTGAGAAGCTCTTTGCCAAGCTATTCAAAAATCTTTCTTCCGAAATCAAATCAGCTCCACAAAGTTCTATAATTGCTTTAGCATTATCCAATACATTTTCCATATGATCCAAAGCAATTTTATCCTTGTACTTATTTATGATGACACTTGAAAACATAACGCTTTCATCTGATAGCAATCTTCCTTGACTATCCTTTTTATCTCTAACATATGTCTTCTGCAAATCAACTATTGTCTTTGTCATCCAATTCTGTCTATAGTCTGACAAAATACGTTTGTTCAATTTATCTTCTTCTCCATTATTATCATTAGCATTACTATTTTGAAACTCTACATCATCCAAATAAGCAGCCATCTGGCGCATGATACCAGTCAATCTTAAAACACATGCATCGTCCCGTCCATCTAGTATAACTCCTAAACCGTCAAAGTTATCTTTGCATTTTTCATCCGTTTTACCTTTCTCATGTAACTGATTTGCTGCATAAACTATCCGCTTGAGTAATATTTTTTCTTCTTCACTCATATTCTCATAAATTTTTTCTGGGTTCCCAATAGATAGATATGAGCTAAATGTATTCCCTGCTTTATTTTTATTAGGCCACAGTCTTTGGATAATTTTCGATAACTTATTATCATCCAATTTTGCCACCTTGCCATCAATCTTAACATTGTTAAGGTCTACAGTTTGCCATTTTGGTAAAGTAGATTTAATATAAAATCCTTTCCCCAGTCTAACTTTTCCCTGCGATTCTAATTTATTAGACAATACTCTTCTAAAATTTTCTACATTTTTCTTATCAGTTTCTGACTTTTTAATATTATCATTCCACTCCATCCTACTTTTCTCATCTTCAAGTCTTTCATCCCTTCTTGTGACCCCCCCTTCAGTTTCATTGATATTTGGCTTTTTCATATTATATAAAAAGTAAATTGAAGCTGGTAATATAACAGAAGTTGCTAAACCTATCTTTAACCATTTATCCTTTTTCCAGTCAAATGCCGATGACTGCATTGTAAAACTGTTACAAGTCATAGACAAAATCACCAAAGATGCTATTGATTTCTTAAAAAATTTCTTCATATTCAAATCCCTCATATTCCATATTTATAATATTATCATCCTATATTTTAGCATATTATTCTCAACAAATCACCATTTTAACAAAATCTTAACATAAATTTTATCTTTCAAATTCAATTGTTAAATTTTAATTAAATCCAACACATGCAGCTTTAAATGTATTATAATAGGTATAGAACTTTGAAATCAATAAGTTGTTTAATTGCAACTTTTTTTTAAAAAATCTATAAATAAACTTGAAAGGAGCTTGCTATTGGACTAAAAAATATAGATCTTTAGTGACATTTGTCTACCAAGACCTATAAATTGTCTTTATTAAAATAGCAAAATATTAAATTATGAATAATTCACCTGAAATGAAAATAGTCTTGAGCATACTTGATGATGCCATCGAGACAAATGACATTGATAAAGTCAAAGGGGCTAGAAAAATTCTCAATGACCTTGATCATCTCAACTATTTAAAATCAAAAAAATACTTAAATAAGTAAGCAATTGCTTAAAAAAAGTAAGTACGTACTTAAAAATAGTTAACTAATTGAAAAATGATATTTGACTACTGAGTGGCATTCCTTTTAGTACTCCAGCTTTGTCTAGTACTTCTATGACTGTCTTACTAACTTTAGCTCGTATTTGAATATCTTCTACGGATATATACTTTCCGTCTTTACCGCTTTCTTCAAGACTCTTTGCCGCTGCTTCTCCAACTCCGGCAAGAGACGAAAAAGGAAGCCTTATTTTTTTATCCTCTACAATATATTTGTAAGCATGCGACTTATATAAATCAACCGGAAGCAATTCTATCCCTCTCTCAAGCATCTCATTTACTATCTGAAAGGTAGAAAAAGTTGCATTTTCCTTAACAGTTGCTTCCTTCCCCTTCATTTTTACTAAATTCATATAATCCTTTACTGCCTCTTTCCCTTTTATCGCTATTTGTCCGTCAAAGTCTTCTCCACGGACTGTGAAATATGCAGCATAATATTCAGTTGGCTTATATACTTTATACCATCCAAGTCTTAATGTTGATATCATATATGCAGCAGCATGTGCCTTTGGGAACATATATTTTATCTTCATGCATGAATCTATATACCAATCTGGTACTTTATGCTTTTTCATCTCTGATATATACTCATCTGTAAGTAATTTAGGGGCCTTGCCCTTTCGCACTATTTCCATTATTTTAAATGCCATCTTAGGTTCTAGTCCTTTTAGCAATAAATATGTCATTATGCTGTCTCTCGTTCCTATTACTTCTGATATCGTACATGTCTTATTCTTTATTAATTCTTGCGCATTCCCTATCCAAACGTCCGTACCGTGAGATAAGCCTGACACTTGCAATAAATCCGAAAAATTTTTAGGCTTTGCCTCAATTAACATCTGTCTAACGAAGCTTGTTCCCACTTCAGGCAAAGAAAATGTTCCCGTCTGTGAGTCAATTTGTTCCGGTTTGACATTCAATGCCTCTGTCGAAGTAAATAATGATATAACATTCTTATCATTCATCGGTACTTCCATTACTGAAATTCCAGTATAGTCTTCCAAATATCTATATATACTTGGCACATCGTGACCAAGCTCATCAAGTTTACAAATTGTATCATGAATTGAATGGAAGTCGAAATGCGTCGTTATATTGTCTGACTTCTGATCGTTAGCCGGTCTTTGCACAGGACAAAAGTCGTAAATCTCCATATTTCTTGGCACTACTACCATGCCACCCGGATGCTGACCGGTTGTTCTTTTTATTCCAGTACATCCTAATGATAGCCTTAATTCTTCTGCCTTATGCAACATTATTCCCTTTTGTTCCTCATACTTTTTAACAAATCCCATACTTGTTTTCTCTGCGATAGTTGCAATTGTTCCAGCTTTGAAGACGTTGTCCTTCCCGAACAAAGTTTCGGTATATCTGTGCGCTTCACTTTGGTATTCCCCTGAAAAGTTCAAGTCTATATCGGGGGTCTTATCTCCATCAAATCCTAAGAATGTTTCAAATGGTATGTTATGTCCATCACCTATATACTTATGTCCGCATTTAGGGCAGTTTTTATCCGGCAAGTCAAAGCCTGATCCATAGCTACCATCCGTTATAAATTCGCTATTATGGCATTGTGGGCACAAGTAATGTGGTTCCAACGGGTTAACTTCTGATATTCCTGCCATAGTTGCTACAAAAGAAGATCCAACTGAGCCCCTCGATCCAACTAAATATCCATGTGCTTCTGAGTCAGCGACTAACTTTTGAGCAGTCATGTACAAGACTGAAAACCCATGCTTAGTTATCGATGACAATTCCTTGTCAAGTCTTTTATATACTATATCAGGCAGTGGATCGCCATATATCTTTTTAGCTCTCTCCCAGGTTATTCTGACTAAGTCTTCTTCAGCTCCGTCAATAAAAGGAGGGAAAACTCCAGGTGGTATAGGTAATACTTCCTCAACCATGTCGGATATCAAATTTGTATTGGTCACGACAATTTCTTTTGCTTTTTCTTCGCCTAGATATGCAAATTCCTCTAACATTTCTGCAGTTGTTCTCAAATAAAGTCCCGGTTGATTTTCTGCATCTGCGTAACCTTGTGCTGACATTAATACTTCTCTATATTTTGCATCATGAGGATCTAAAAAATGTACATCGCACGTAGCCACTACTGGTTTATTTATCATTTCTCCTAGCTCTACTATCTTTTTATTATACATTTTTATGTCTTCGTAGCTTTCGGCTATTCCCTCTCTCACGAGGAAACTATTGTTTGTCAATGGTTGAATTTCTAGATAGTCATAAAACATTGCAATTTCTTTTAGTTTTTCATCGGATTCCTTATTTATGATAGCTCTATACAATTCCCCTGCTTCACATGCGCTTCCAATTATTAACCCCTCTCTGTACTTTGTTAAGACGCTCTTTAAAATTCTTGGCTTTTTGTAAAAATAATCTAAATGCGCCATCGATATTAGTCTATAAAGGTTTTTCAATCCTACTTTGTTCTTCACTAGTATAATCTGATGATATGACTTTAGTTTCTTTTTGTCGTCCATCGGATCAATATTTTCTTGCATGTCATTGACAAAGTATGCCTCTGTTCCATAAATCACCTTTATGTTTCCCCCGCTTGACTTTATTTTGTTCGCTGCATTCATTGCTTCTGGGAAAGCCTGTGCTACCCCGTGGTCAGTTATTGCAACTGCTTTATGTCCCCACTCATAAGCTCGGTTTATTAAGTCTGAAACCGGAGTCACCCCGTCCATTGATGACATATTGCTATGTAAATGTAATTCTACTCTTTTTTCTTCTGCATCATCGCAAACTTTTAATCTTTCTACTAAAGATATTGCTCTCGGTCGTAATACTATGTCTCTATCGTATTTGTCATAATTTACTTCTCCTTTAATAAGTATCGTCTTCCCATTAGATATCTTACTAAAGGACTCTTGTTCTGACTTATCTGATATTATCTTCAAATTAATTGATCCAGTATAGTCAGTTACTCCAATGGAATAAATATTTTTAGTCTTATCTTTCGTTTCTCTACAGTCCATAAAAAAAACGTCCCCCCAGATTATAACCATCCCTGAGTCTGGGTTCACATTTTTTATCGAAATCATGTCTCCCTTTATTTTATATCCATAAATTGGAACCGCCGTAGACATCACTATAGTCGGAAACAAGTGCTCACCTTTCCTATTGTTTATATATTCTCCTGATTTCTTCTCCTCTTCTGCTTTCGGTTTAACTTCCCTTTTCTGTTCTATGCTCTTTTGTTCTACTTTCTTCTGTTCTCGCTGTACCTGCTTCTCCATTTTCGCATATCTTTCTATGCCACTGTCATAACTGTCTCCGCTCGACTTAAAATAGACTGCAAAATCTAAGTCAAATATGTCCTTTATCCTAACCGAAATCAATCTATTTATATTCTTTTTATTAACAAAGTCTATACCTGCGTGAACCAATATAATATCAATTATACCTTCGCTTATATTTATCTTACAATTTAAGAATATCCCCAACAGGCTTGCATTACCCCTTAAAATCTCATTTATTATATCTCTGCAGCAGTCTACATTAAATTTCTCTCCAGGACACCTCACCACAACCTTCATACTGCTTAAATTCATATCCGAATTTAAAAGCTTTTTCTCAATATTATTAATTATTTCATACTTTACATAATCAGTATGGTGAATGTTTATGACCAGTATCCTCTTTTTTATATCAATTTTCATCGACTTTATGTTGTCTATCAAGTACATGTAGTCTTCTTCTAAATAATTACTAAAAAACTCGTTCAATTCCTTTAGTTTCATCATTATCTTCCTTCTCTTTATAAACTATTTATTAATACAATTATACATCAGATCATATGTAATATCAAGCAAGCTGAGCCAATGTTGACCCAGCCTTAAATACTATGTTAAGTTTTCCTCTTTCTTTATTCCAAATAACTTCCTTAAGATAAATCCTAATACTTTTGGACTTTTTACTACAACTACTTTCAAAACAATGCATCTCCCTTCAAAATCTTATTAAGCTAATGGATAAGCAAATGATAGTTAAAATAGTCAAGCATAATATAAACTTTTCTGGCAATATCAGTGCAAAAATCATCCCAAGTGCAAAAGCGCAAAATAATTTTCCTTGCCCACGATAACAGCTCATAATGCTCACCGCCATTTTTTTAATTTCTTTTAATCCTATTATATACTTTTTTTAATCGGTTTGTGCAAAGATTTAAAAGTTCTCTAACCATATCATGCTTTTTGAAAACCAATTGTTAAATTTCTGTTAAGCTTGACAATTCTATATATAAATATGATATAATATATCTAAAATAATATTATAGAAAGGAATCAATGCAATGGAAAAGGTTAAAAATTTTCTCAAATGGGCTTTTTCTCCGTCAATGATCTTGACTTTTCTCTCCGTTTACGTCGTTGGCGTGAAATTGCCTCAGGGTATTAAGGCTATGTATACAGATTGTCGAGATGGGGTCAAAACTGTTTACAATCAATCAGTAGATAACATCGGAAATACTACCTTTAATTCATTTAAGAATTCAAAAATTGGAGCTTTGTTAGGCTTGAATAACAAATTGCTACCACTTCACGACGGGGACTTTGTAGTCTTTAAGCCCGTTCCACTGAACTCAATCGCTAAAACAAACGGCGGTAAGATCTGGGGAGCAGGATCTAACCAAGAAGATGTACTTAAAATAAAAAAGAATTACATCGACTTGAGTAGATTTAATAATCCGGGAGACGGCATTAATGTCAAGATAGAAAACAAGCAATGTATAATAATGAAAAATAAGCTCGGATCAATAGAACTACTAGTACAGGACGACAAAGGAGAATATAAAAACAAGGGAGTAATATGGCAAGCATGTGGCAGTGGAGTAGATAACGACATTTTGTCAACCAATATTCCAGGATTTAAGAACGAAGTCGACGACGAACAAGCAACTGGAAACAACGATCGACAAAATTCACCAGAATGTAGATTTTTATCAATAGCTCCTAGCCAATATAATGTACCATTTGCAATTCAGGAACCACAAGGCAACAGATTAAAAGGAGAAACAGAGTCTGTAAAGCCTCAGGATGTAAATCCTCAAGAAAATGACAGCAATGGTAATGCAGCAGCACGGCCCAATCAAGCAGTTATACCACCTCAGTCTGTACTTTTCACCGATCCTGTAGGAAAAAGTGCTATAAAGCCAGATAAAGGAGACAAAAACATCTATAATTTATACGGCATACTCCCTGTGGCCGAAAAAGTGGACGAAAAAAATGAATTTTATTTATCACATAAAAGACATGATATAAGTAAACTTGAACCCGGTACCAAAGTCTTGTTTATGATAAACAAAGATCGATACTCACTCTCTAGGGGGACGAGAGAAAACAAGATATATCTCATTAATGAAGAGACACAACAATCATTAGGTGAAATTTGGAACGCAGAAACCGGATGTAATAGAGAGTTAATTCAAAAAATGCATATCAATTAACAAAAACAGTAAGGCAGTTTAGCATTGTCTTACTGTTCTTTTATATAATCTATAATCATCTTTCATTGCCAAAGAAGAAAAGTGATACAGTCCCCGGACCCGCATGCGAACCTATGACTGGCCCTATATCATTTATGTAAACTTCGCTCACTCTTTTATCTTTCTTTATCAACCTTTCCATCATCAATGCATCATCTTTACAATCCGCATGAGAAATAAATACTGTTTGATTGTTCTCATTTATTATTTTGGTCTTTAATTTACTTACTAATTCCAATAATGCATTATACCTTCCCCTGACTTTCCCCATAGGAATTAAATGTCCTGTATCATCCATATGCATAATTGGTTTAATTCCTAACATCGTTCCAAACATTGCCGTCGCAAATGATATCCTCCCGCCATTCTTTAGGTGAAATAAGTCACCCACTGTAAACCATGAGCAAACCTTCATCTTATTGATGTTTATCCAATCAATAAGCTCTTCCATTGGCATGCCTTCATTTTTCTTCTTCACCGCAAAATATACTAAAAATCCTTCACCCATGCATGCCAGAAGTGAGTCAATTACTTCTATTTTTCGTTCCGGATACTTCGATGACAACTCTTCTGCTGCAACTTTAGCTGCATTGTATGTCCCGCTTATTCCAGATGACAATGCTATATATATAATATCTTCTCCCTTTTCTAAATGATTCTCAAAACAAGTCATATATGTCTCTAAATTTACTTGCGATGTCTTTACATTTGCTTTACTCTTTAATAAATTGTAGAACTCATCTGGTTGCATCTCCGGAGACTCTATCGAGTTCAAGTATTCCTTTCCATTTATATAAAAGCTTAATGGTAAAGCCTCAATGTTTAATTCTTTCAGCATGTCTCTACTAAGGTCTATAGTAGAATCAGTAACTATAACATAATTACTCATAAAAAACTCCCTTTCAGATGTAAAAATATAATAATTTTTAACTTTTTATCATTGTACCACAGTCCATTTACATTTACAATGGTTAATATATTCAAAAATAGACTAACTATAACAAGTATTAAGTCAGTCTATTCTGTCATATCAATTATTTTTTTATTATTATCGGGTCTTCATCGTCTTTTACCATCTTGCCTGTGATTATTACTTTCTTTATCTCACTGTCTGATGGTATTTTGTACATCCATTTAATCAAAAGCTCTTCGACTATCGATCGTAACCCTCTGGCTCCTGTTTGCCTGTCTAAAGCTTTCTGAGCTAGTAATTCTACAGCTTCGTCTTCAAACTCAAGCTCTACATTATCATACTCAAACAACTTTATATATTGCTTTATGAGAGAATTCTTCGGCTCTTTTAAAATTTTTATCAAAGCCTCTTTATCTAGTCCATCCAAAGCAGTTATTATCGGAATTCTTCCTATTAATTCTGGAATCAATCCAAACTTGACTAGGTCATGCGGAACAACCTTATGCATCCAGTCAGATAAATTTCTTTCATTTTTGTCTTTTATAACTGCCCCAAAGCCAAGTGATGATGACTCTGTTCTCTTTTCTACTATTTTATCAAGTCCGTCAAAAGCCCCTCCGCAAATAAATAGTATATTTGAAGTGTCTATTTGAATAAATTCCTGTTGAGGATGCTTACGGCCTCCATTAGGCGGCACATTTGATATAGTCCCCTCTAGTATTTTCAATAGTGCTTGTTGAACTCCCTCACCGCTTACGTCTCTAGTTATAGATGGGTTCTCAGATTTTCTAGCAATTTTATCTATTTCGTCTATATATATAATCCCACGCTCTGCCCTTTCTATATCAAAGTCTGCGGCCTGTATTAGTCTTAATAAAATATTCTCTACGTCTTCTCCAACATATCCAGCCTCTGTTAAGGTCGTTGCATCTGCTATTGCAAATGGAACTTCTATTATGTCAGCCAAAGTCTGCGCTAGCAATGTCTTACCTACACCTGTTGGTCCTATCATCAGTATATTACTTTTCTTAATGATTACATCATCACTGTGGAAGAATATCTTTTTGTAATGATTGTAGACAGCCACAGACAATGCTATTTTAGCTTCTTCTTGCCCTATTACATATTCGTCTAATTTTTCTTTAATCTGCATAGGTTTTAGAAGATCTTTCATCTTAACGTCCTTGCCCGACTTATTGGATTTCGATTTTTTAGAAAGTTCTTCTTCATCTAGAATTGACATGCACAACTCTATACATTCATCACAGATATAGACTCCCGGACCTGCTATTATTCTTTTTGCCTGATTGTGTGGCTTCCCGCAGAATGAACAGTAGACGTCCTTGTCGTTCATAGATTTTTTTGGCATAAATTCAATGCTACTAATATGATTTTATAAAAATTTCTAATTTTTTTTATTAAGCTACAATCATAGCCTATTGTCGAAATATTAGTAGCAACCTCCTTTTCTTTTTCGCTGATTCATACATCATTCCTCCAAGGGCTTTAGTCTTTACTTCTAAATTCTAACTTCCCTTAAGTTCCTATCGATGAGCGATAACATTGTCAACCAATCCGTAGTTCTTTGCTTCTTCAGCAGACATAAAATTATCTCTTTCAGTATCACGTGCTATTACATCAAGCGGTTGACCTGTATTTTCTGATAAAATCTTATTCAACTTCTCTCTTGTCCTTATAATATGATCTGCATGGATTTTTATATCACTTGCTTGTCCTTGAGCTCCTCCACTCGGTTGATGAATCATTATCTCGCTGTTCGGAAGTGCATATCTCTTCCCTTTTGCTCCTGCTGATAATAAGAAAGCTCCCATACTTGCTGCTAAACCCATGCATATAGTTGATACATCGCACTTTATATATTGCATTGTATCATATATTGCCATACCTGCCGTAACCGAACCTCCAGGGCTGTTGATATATAGATTAATGTCCTTAGATGCGTCTTGACCTTCCAAATACAAAAGCTGAGCAACTACTAAACTTGAAGTAGTACTATTCACTTCATCATTCAACATTATTATCCTATCGTTTAACAATCTTGAAAATATGTCATACGATCTTTCTCCTCTGCTTGTCTGCTCAACTACATATGGTACTAAACTACTCATAATGATTCCTCCACTTGATTATTTAAAACTTAACAATTTGCCATAATAATAAAATTATGACAAATCATTAATCATTATTCATTATTCTTCAATCTTTGCTTCTTCTGCTGTCTCTTCTATTGGTTCTTCAGCTGTCTCTTCTGCTTTTTCTTCTGTTGGTTCCTCTGCAATTTCTTCTTTAACAGCCTCTTCAACTTCTGCAGTTTCTTCATTCTCTTTAGTTGCTTCTTCTACAACTTCTTCTTTTTTATCATTTTCTTCAACAGCTGGTTCTTCTTTTGCTTCTTCTTTTGCTTCTTCTGCTGGTTTCTCTACTATTACGCTGTTCTCTCTAACTAAATCAATAGCTCTTGCAACTACTATGTCTCTCTTAATATGGTCCTCGGATATCATTGATTTGATCTTCTCAATGTCTATTACATAATTCTCAGATAAATTCTTATACTCGTTCTCAATATCCTCTTCTGATACCTCTAAATTCTCTAATTCAGCTATTTTTTCTAAAGCTAAAGAAATCTTTACGCTCTGCTCTGCTTTTGGTCTAAACATGTCTTCAAAAGAATCTCTGTCCATTCCTGAATATTGCATATATGTCTCTTCATCTAACCCTTGACCTCTTAATTTGTTAGAGAACTCTTGAATTTGTAATTTGATCTCATTATTAATCATTACTTCCGGTACGTCAGCTACTACAAGCTCCGCTAACTTCGACATCAATTGACTCTCTTTATCATTCTTTGCGAACTCTTCTTTTCTCTCTATTAGTTTCTTCTTTAAGTCTTCTTTATACTCGTCTATTGTATCAAATTCGCTTACATCTTTTGCAAATTCGTCATCAAACTCTGGTATCTCTCTAACTTTTATCTCGTGAAGGTGAACTTTGAATACAGCGTCTTGGCCTGCTAGTGTCTCTTCTGCATAATCTTCTGGGAATTTTACGTTTATATCAAAAGTTTCTTCTACATTGTGACCTATGATCTGATCTTCAAATCCTGGGATAAATTGATTGCTTCCTAGCTCAAGAGAAAAGTTTTCTGCTTTTCCTCCGTCAAATGCGTTGCCATCTTTGAATCCTTCAAAGTCTATATTTACTACGTCACCTTTTTGTGCAGCTCTGTCCTCAACACTTACTAGTCTTGAATTTCTCTTTAATACTGAGTCTATCTCTTTTTGTACATCTTCTTCAGTTACTTCTGTACTCTTCTCAGTTACTTCTATTCCCTTATACCCTTCAATAGATACCTCTGGATAAGTTGTAACCCTTACTTTGTAATGAAGTCCATTTTTGTCTGCTTTAACAAGATCAAAGTCAGCTTTGTCATCTAAAATGCGAAGGTTCGCTTCTTCTGCCGCTTTCATTAATGAACTGTAGTAAACTTCGTTTATAGCATCTTCGTAGAATAAGTCCTCTCCATAATACTTCTCTACAAAATGACGAGGAGCTTTACCTTTTCTAAATCCCGGTATTACTATCTTCTTGCAATTCTTTTTATATGCTTTATCAATTGCTGCAGAAAACTCTTCTCCTCCAACGGTTACTTCAACCTCATATCTATTTGTGTCAACTTTATTGAATGATTTTAAATACATTTTACTTTTATCCCACTACTCGAAATATGGACAACTTTATTTCAATTGAATCTTGAAATATATTGCCGAGTAGATCTCCTTTCTAGTTTTTTTCTAGTCTCTAGCTTTTAACTTTCGTATTTCCTCGAAATTTAACATTTTCTTTCACTTTCACAAGCATTACTAATCAGCTATTTGTTATATTTTACTCTTTTTTCTGCCAATAGTCAAGTCCTATCAATTTATTCCTTCAACAACGTGAAAAATATATACAGAAAGTCATCAATATTCTAAATTTTTCTGACTTAGCGCAACCTGACTATTAAAATTTTAACCCAAAAGCATTCTATATGATTATATATCTTTTTTTTACTTATTTCAATAGCCAAAATTTAAAAAATATCAATAATTTTTGACCTTTTGTTAAACAAAACATCGTTAAATGATAATTCGTATAAAAAACCCATTGCAAAAGATTTCATTTTTATGTATAATAGTATAAAGCAATAAGAAAATAAATTTAAGGAGCTTGTATTTCTTTTTACTTTGGCTTCTTTTGTCTGCTCAATTCATCCTTGCCATTATTTATTTGTATAAAATTTAAAGCATCAAGACATGATTTTTAAGTCCTGATGCTCTTCTATACTACTTATCATTTATAGTTTTGTCTAATATTTCTTTATCTATTTCAACCATTTTGTTCTCTGGCATTCCAATCTCAATCAACTTTTCTGCCGTATCAAGCGTTTTTCCATTTTACCTTTCCTTATCGCTGCGATCAGTTATAGGATATAGTTTGTAATGCTTGTTTTTTTTCGCTATCTTTTTATCGTTGCAAATGGTTCATCATTGCCATCTATATATATATTAAGGTCAACAGTTCTAGGTTTGCCATATGAATCAAACATATCTTTGATTACACTTGCCATCGGTTCGTCTTTAACTATTATTTTTTCTAATTTCGGACAATCCTCGCAGAAATTATCTCCTATTTTTTCTACGTTTGGTAAGTATATTTCTTGCAAACTGTTACATTTTCTAAGTACATTCTTCCCTATAACAGTTACTTGGTTAGTATCTACTTTGGTTGCGCCCATATTATACAATGCATCATCATTAATTTTCTTATAAAAATTTGGAGTTGTTGCAAAATCGTATGTATAAATCATTTCTTCCGTGCTACTCAGGTCATCAAACAAAGCGTCTACTATTCCATCATTGTCATGTATATATACCTGCTTGCATAACTCTGATTTTTTCAATGCTTCTTTGACTCTAACTACCATTTCCTCAATGACATGTACATCCCTGAGGCTGCGACATCCTACGAATGCCATGTCACCTATTTCTTTCAAGTTTAATAAATATATTTCTTTCAGACTACTGCAACCTAAAAATGCATGGTTCTGTACTATCGTTACAGCATTAGTATCTATTGTTGTCAGATTGGTTACAAGTGCAAATGCTGCAGCTGGAATAATACTTTCTAATGCCCTTGCAAAATAATATTGAGGTACTACAAATTCTTTACCTGTTGCCATCAGTTTTAATTTATCATTGAATAGACATGCATAGTTATTTTTTATCGATATTTTAAATTTTTCTGCAATATACATATCAATTCTTTGTTTGAGTCCGCATTCTATTAATTTTTTTATGACTATTTCAGCCATGTCATCATTTTTGACATCTACTTCACACAGTTCTGTACAATGTTCAAACACATTTTCTCCGATTTGTTCAACGCTTGGTATAACAAGTGTCTCTAGACAATCACAATCTTTAAATACTGCGTCCTCTATAGCTGTTATACCTTTTGCAGTTAGTGATTTTAGTTTAGTATTTCCTTCAAATGCGCCAGCTTTTATGATTCCTTTCCAAGTCTCATCGATATTTACTACCTGATCTGTAGCTGTTAATGCATTTGCCTGGTCTTTGTTAATATTTCCTGAGATATAATCAATTGTATTATTTAGCATATTCATTTTTAATCATCCTTCCATTTATATTCATTGATATATTATATTATACATAATTACGCAACGATTTTCAAGTACTTTTTTAGTCAAATGCTATAGTTATTTCAAATTTTTTATTCCCTGACGATGCTCTCCCCTTCTATTTATTATTTAAGACACTGTCTAATGCTTCCCTGTCTGTTCCAACAATTTAAACTTTTTTGTCCTCTGGCATGCCTATTTTTCTGCTATCTTTAAAAAATTTAAAAAATTGAAAATATATGCTTGACAAATTGATCCTAATGTGATAAGATGTAATTACATTAGTTGTGAGTTTGATATAGATTTTCGCCGGAGTGATGGAATTGGCAGACGTGCTGGACTCAAAATCCAGTCCTGGCAACAGGGTGCGGGTTCGACCCCCGCCTCCGGCACCATTTTTTTGTCTTGATATAGTAAAGGGTGGTAAATATGTTTGGTAGAATGGTTTTGCATTTAGGCAAGGAGGAACCCAGTAGCTTCACAGTGCCAAGGAATAGAAAGAATTTGAGTGAGTTAAGAAGCGATGTGCATAGTTTGAGTGATCTGGATGATAATAGAATTTGTTGCTGTTATAGTGATCTTCTTGATCGATTGTTCAAGGGCATTAGGTTGTCGTTAAATTCTATGAATGATTATTCTGTTGGTATTGAAATTAATAATGAGCAAGTTTGATTTTTATTAATAGATTGTTTAAGATTTTGTTTGTATTGCAAATTTTTATCAGTTGATAGAGGTTTTCTACCAACTGATTTTTTTCATGGAATTTAATTTTCTTAACATTATATTTTCCCTATTATAAAATTATCCATCTCTTTAAAATAGCCGAAATCGAAGTCTGCATGTTGAAAATCTTCCTTAAAAGTATAACCTGGATCAGAGTTCACTATAGCTCCTAATATTTTATCATTTTCATCAAGTGTATCATATCCTTTTTCTTCTTTTTCATCCTCTTTGAGACTACTTTCATAAGCATCCCTATCTTTTCCTTCTGCAACTTTAAAAAATAGGCTTTTCCCTACTATATCTCGCATAGTTGAATCGTTCAGATATTCAGATAATCTCATTGCCAAATTTGACCTAAATTGATAGGTTGCTTCTTTATTTGCTTCTTTATTTGCTTCTTCTGGTTCAACTTCTGATTCAACTGCTGATTCAACCTCTAATTTAACTAACTCACCTAGATACTCGGTAAGAGATGGTTCTTCTGACCAAAGTTTTTTTAATGCTTCTAATGCTACATCTACATGATAGCATATCAAATCCTGCTTTTCTATAAAATTACGGTACTCAGGAAGTTTATTCCTACTATCCTGGCAAATACAATCGTCTAGTCCTTCAGTTTTCACTCCATTCGAATAGTTAATGTAATGCTTAAGCATTACCTCTCCCATTTCTTTTATAAATTTTTCGGCAATATCATTAGTAATATAGTCTTTAGCGAGTTTTTCGCTTCTTAATTGTTTCTCAGATTCTTCTAACATTTTAAATCATTCCTTTCATCAATATTATATATATTATAACATATTATTTTAATTAAGTCAATGATTTTTTGTTTAATTTTCATTCTTTTTTTGTCATCCATTTTGCCTTCTTCTGATCATTCATATAGCTTTGTCAATTGCTTTCAATTTATATAATAAAGAACTTAACCGAAGGCTATCCACTTGATAACCTTTGCTTCTTTCCGGCTAACTTTTAGTTGTCTATTTCAGACATAACCTTATCAATCATTGACTCTATTTCTGATTCTGGAAGACTTTCGCCAGATAATCCACTAATCCAGTATATGATATATGACATACGCAGGCCTTGATCATATTTTCTTAGTACAGATAACAACCCTTCTATATATTTTACATCCATATTTAAATATTCTGTTGCTACTTTACTTATAATTAATATAGAGGTTTCTATATTAATCAAAGGGTCATCTTTTTTTATTTTGAAGAAAGGCTCACTTTGACCCTCAACATATATGCTAACGTCACTGTTACTAGATCTGTTTTCATTATATGAAATAAGTAATTCTTTAATTTTATTTGCCATTGGTTCGTCTTTGACTGTTATTTTTTCTAAATTCGGACACTCAAAGCAAAGTCCAAAGCCTATTTCTTCTACCCTTGGCATATATATTTCTCTCAAGTTGTCACAGTTTGAACATACAAACTTTCCTATACTTGTTACTTTATTTGTATTTATTTTAGTTATGCTTGAAAGTCTAAATGCATTGTCATCAATTTTTATATAGTATCCTGGAATTTCTATACTATCGTCCGATATCCAGCCTTCATTCCTTTCCATAGCTTCTTTAATCATATCTTTACTCAACTCATTATGTAAACAATCTACAACTGTGCCATTAACATGTATATATACCTGTTGAGATAAGCCTGATTCTATCAATACCTCTCTAATTCTGCTTACCATATCATCACGAACATGTACATTGCAGAGACTTTCGCATCCTTTAAATACTTCTTTCCCTATTTCTTTTACATTTGGTAGATATATTTCTTCAAGGTTTTCGCAGCCTTCAAATGCTTTATCTTCTATAATTGCTATCGCATTGGTATCAAGTCTTTGAAGGTTATGTGCATTTGACAGCGAGTTACTTGGGAGAACATATTCTAAGTCGCCTGTAAAATCATAATGAGGAAGTATGAAGTCATTACCTCTCACTATTGGATTAAATCTGCTATGGAGTTTTAAGCAAGATAGACATGCCTGATTATTTTTTATAGATATTTTATAACCATCATATTTGATATATATATCAATTTCTTGCCTGAGTCCAGATGCTATCAAATTTTTTATAACTATTTCAGCCATATTTTCATTTCCTACCTCTACAGCACGTAGTCCTGTACAATTTTCAAATGCATTTCCTTCTTCTATGGTTGTTATTCCTGAAATCCACAGTGATTTTAGGTTATCTATGTCTTTAAATGCTCCAGCTGAAACAACACTTGCTGTCATTCCAGTGAATCGATATTCTGGCGCTTCAAGCTCACCGTATCTTATTAATTCTGGAACTTTATCGTTGAATATATAGTTGCAATTATTTTTTATAGATATCTTAAATTTTCCTTGAATATATATATCAATTCTTTGCTCAAGTCCGCAATCTGTTATTTTCTTTATTATTGTTCCAGCTATGTACTCATTTGCTGCATCCACTTTACATAGACTTTTACAATTTTTAAATACGTTTTCTCCAACCCGTTCAATATTGGGCGCAATAATTGTCTCCAAACATGTACAGTCTTCAAATGCCCCGTCTTCTATGCTTGTTATCTCATTAGTATTTATTGATACTAGCTCAGTAATTCCTTTAAAAGCTCCTGCTTTTATGCTTCCTTTCCAGTTGTCTTCAATAGTTACTTCTGAAGTTTCTTTTACTAACGAAATTGCTTTGTCTCTGTAAACATTCCCCAATATGTAATCCTTTGCATTATTTAGCATATTCATTTTTAATCATCCTTCCTTTTGTTTAAAAATTTCTGAACCGTTCATCTAATATATTTACGGCTCTATGTAATATTATATATATATATATATATTGTCAAGTACTTTTTGTTTAAAAACCATAGGTGACTCGAGTTTCTCTATAAGCCTGGATAAAAAAATCTCAGCCCAAGCCATCCTGTTCGATGACCTGAGCCACTTGTTTTTCTAAATTTAGATTAATTTTTTAATTATTTGCTATTGCTTCGTCACTTGCTTTCAATTTATATAATAAAGGACTTAACCGAAGGCTATCCACTCGATAACCTTTGCTTCTTTCCGGCTAACTTTTAGTTGTCTATTTCAGACATAGCCTTATTAATCATTGACTCTATTTCTGATTCTGGAAGACTTTTGCCAACGCTTTCAATTGCAAGACTAATAGTGGATATCATATATGTCATATTTATATAACTATCGCACATCTCCATTAGTTCTCCAAATGATGGTCCCATATAGTAGGTTGGTACTAAATGATCTAATGTCCATTTTCTATAATCTCCATCTATATTTAAATAATCTCCTAATACTTTACGCATAATTAATACAGCGTCTTCACGACTAACCACACGGTCATCTTTTTCTATTTCTATCTTTAAGAAAGGATCACTTTGACCTTCAACATATATGCTAATTTCAACAGATCTGTTTTCATTATATAAATTAAACATTTTTTTAATTTTATTTGCCATCGTTTCGTCCTTAACCGTTATCCTTCTTAAATTTGGACAATCATAGCAGAAGTTAGCACCTATTTCCTGTACATTTGGAATGCATACGCTTTCTAGGCTTAGACACTCTCTACATACGTCATCTCCTAAAGTTGTCACATTGTTAGTATTTATGCTAATTATATGAATATTTCTAATCGCACTGTTATCAATTTTCGTATAATAGCTTGGAATTATCATGTTGCGATCCTCTACCCAATCCTCATGCTCACTAGTAGCTTCTTGAAAGATCTTCCTACTTAAATTATCATGTAAACGGTCGACAAATGCACCATTAACATATATATTGACTTGTTGTTGTAAATTTGACTCTAGTAGTACTTCTTTAATTTTCCCCTCCATACCATTACTAACATGTACTTCACGAAGGCAGCTATATCTTTCAAATACTTCATTTCCTATTTCTCTTACGCTTGATAAATGTATCTCACGCATTCCCACGCAACCTTTAAATGCATTGTCTTCGAGAATCGTTGTTACATCAGCATTTACTTTTTGTATATCTCGTATATTTTCAAATGCTCCAGACGCTATAACGTTTTCTGCCATTCCGGTGAACTCATAGTGCGGTACCGAAAATTCATTCCCTTCTATTAGTTCCGGAACCTTATCACGAAATAGATATTCGCAATTATTTTTTATAGATATTTTAAATTCTCCTGCAATATATATATCAATTCTCTGTAGAAGGTTACATGCCTTTATTTTTTCTATGACTATTCTAGCCATGTCCTCGTCTTTTACATCTACTTTATGTAAGCTGAAACAACCTTCAAATACGTTTTCTCCAACCCGTTCAATATTTGGCATAATAAGTGTCTCCAGACGTTTACAGTCTTTA
>CAKSSR010000016.1 GCA_934489735.1 uncultured Eubacteriales bacterium
GAGAGCACATTGATAAAATTTAAAATTTTTTGCATATGGGATAGATTAAATCACCTCCTTTTTAATATTGGACATAGCCTTTTGTCGGGGCGATGTCTTTTTGTTGATATTGGGATAGAAATTTAGATCAAGACTTAAAATCGACTTATAAAAGTAAAGGATTGAATTGAAAAATAGAGAGAAAGATTTGCTTATGTTGAGATTTGGTTAAGATTTAGTTAAGAATTTGTTAAATCGGACATAACTGGATTGAAATATGTTACAATATAGACAAGTTAAATGAAAGAAGTGTTGAGAGGATCGAGATTCATTTAACTGAGTGTCAGACATTATTCAATTTGGCACTGAAAAGATTTATCAAATTGGATGGTTTTTAAGGATTGGTTATGTGGAAGTTTGTTTAGTATTTGCTTTTGTTATTGGATGGTTGATTTCAGTTCGATAAATTAAGGATTAATTTTATTTAGCTTACGAGAAATTAAAATTTCATACATAAAAATCATCTCCTTTTATTGAAATTTGACGTTGTCTCTTGATTGAGGCAGCGTCATTTGTGCTATTAATATGTTTTGTTAAGAAATGATTAAGATTATGTTAAGAATTTGTTAAATCGGACATAATTAGGTTGAAGTATGTTATAATATAATCAAGTTAGATGAGAAGTACTTAGTTTGATATCTATCTAACTTAATATCTACAAAAATTCAATGGAGATTTTATTATGGAGGAATGAAAAATGAAAAAAGAACAAATAGTTGTTTGTAAAAAATGTGGAGAGAGTTTTAGCAAGGGCAAGTTTCGTTGTCCAAAATGTCACAAACTGAATTTTAGATCAGATGGTCTTTTAGTAGTTGCTAGCGGAACCATTATGGCAGTGTTGATTTCTATTGTTGGAGTCGTTAGCAAGAATATAAATATGGATGCTAATTTGAATAATGTGAGTAGCATAAATAATGTAAAAGATGAATCTACTAGTGGCTTGGGCGACAAAGAGAATGGACAGGGCGAAAATTTAAATAAAAATGAATCATTTGATGACGCAGGTTTGGCAAATGCAGAAAATGATTACGATTTTGATGGTGCGAGCGTACCGGCTGAGTCTAGCAAAGATAAAAAAGATAAGAATGTGGTGAAAGACAAGCAACAAGCTCTAAACAAATCGAAAGAATATTTAAAGAAGATGCCATTTTCTCGTGATGGATTGCTAAAACAATTGAAAAGTGAGGGGTTCTCTGAGGCAGATGCGACTTATGGAGTTGATAATTGCGGAACAGATTGGAATACTCAAGTTGATAAAGCTGTCAAGACATATTTGAAGATGATGCCATTCTCCCATGATGGATTGATTAAGGAACTCAAACGTGCTGGTTTCTCTGAGGCAGAGATAAATCGTGCAGTTGGTAGTTGTGGAGTTGATTGGAGTGCTCAAAGTGATAAGGCGGTTAAGGAGTATTTAAAGATAATTCCATTCTCTCGAGAAGGATTGATAAAGGAACTTAAGTATGCAGGATTTTCTGAGGCAGAGGTAGTACGTAGCGTTGATAATAGTGGCACGGATTGGAATGCACAAGCTGTTAAGATGGCAAAGGAATATTTAAAGGTAATACCATTTTCTCGTGATGGATTGATAAAAGAACTTAAACGCATGAGCTTTTCTGAGGCAGAAGCAACACATGGAGTTGATAGTTGTGAGGCAAATTGGAATGAACAAGCTGTTAGAAAAGCAAAAGGGTATTTAGATATAGATAAAAAAGTATCAAGAAATGATTTGATTGAGAAGATAAAGAAAGATGGTTTTAGCCAAGAACAAGCGGAATACGGCGTGTCGAAGAACGGATTATAATAGGATGAGAGACTTTATTAAGGCTTTGTTAAAATTTTGTTAAAGTTTTGTTAAGATTTTGTTAAGTGATGGAATTTTGGATCAAGCTGTGGTATAATGGACTCAATTAGAAAGAAAGGAATGAGGCACGTGAAAGTTAACAGATTTGTAGCATTATCGTTATGTACTTCGATTTTATTGGGATCTAGCATGATGTTGAATTCAATTGCAGATGATACTGTTAATAGTGTGTTTGATTTAGGTAGTGATCAGCATAAAGTAGCTGATAAAAAATTGACAAAGAGTCAAGTTGTAGAGGATATCGACTGCGTTTTAAGAATAATTAAAGAGGTCGGTTTCGAAAAAGAAGAACTGCCAGCAGAGGTGGAAGAACAGAAAGAATTAGAAATAAGTAAGTTGGCAGACGAAGTTAGTGTTGTTGATGAATACAAAGCTATTATTGGCATTGTATCCAAGATGAAAAATTCTAATACAATACTAGAATCATGTGTCTTCGGTAAGAAATTGCCTATTGGAGTGAATATCGATAACAAGAAGGCAATTTGTACTGATGAGGAACTTAAAGGATTTGAGATTAATAGCATTAATGGAATATCAATAGAGGATATGTATAATAAGTTTAAGTCAAATTTCCCTAAGGAAGTTGAAGGATGGGCTTATAGTAGTTTCTTCGAAAGTCAAAAAGGGTTGATGTCTGATTGGAAGTTGGCATTGTCAGGCATAGATATTAATAGTCCGATTAGGCTCGGTTTGACAAATGGAAGCGAAACGAAAGAAAAAGTAGTGGATTTGGTTGAAGTTAATGAAAATGATAAAGCAAATGATTCCTGGGAGACATATACAATTGATAAAAATAAAGGTGTAGGAGTATTTAGGTTAGATCGTAATAGCTCTAACGAAGAGTATTCAAAGGCTGCAGGTGAATTTTTCGAACAGGTTAAAGAGAATAATTTGAAAAGTGTAGTTGTGGACTTAAGAGATTGCGAAAAAATGGTATCGGATTTGGAAGCAGATTTGATGAATCGAGTAAAGGATGTATTTGGATTTGACTTGTTTGAACAGAGTACTAATAATGGCAGGGATGTATCTAAGACGATAAAAGAGAAGATAACTAAAGATAACATAAGTAAGTATATGGGAGAAAATAATAAGTCATATAGTAGTAATGTGCTTGTGTTAACATCCAATAAGACACCTGGAGTAAAGACAACAACGGTAGTTAAATATCAAAATAATAAGAAAACAGTTGAGCAAGTATCAGGTGATGGTTCAGTAAGCTATTTTGGAGAAAGCACTCGGGAAGAAGTTTTACCGAACAGTAGATTAAAATTTATTGCATCTGTTAGAAAGTCATACAAATCTGATAGTGAAGAAGATAAGTTGACAAATGATACACAAAATTCACAGGAATCTAACGATTTAGAAGAAATATTAATTGATTAGAAATGAGTTAATACATAATGTAAGTGGACTGACTAAGATGAGCTTAATCAGTCCATGTTTTATTTTAATTCATTCTCAGTTAAAATGTAAGTAATAGCATATCAGAGTAAAAAAATAGCACAGTGACGAAACCAATTCGTAGCACTGCGCTAAAAAATCCATCTTGTAATGTAACAATTTGCTAATATTCGTTCCTTGAGCCTTTAAATTAGATCTTATTCATTTCCTCAAAGGAAAACAATTTCACATTTTCATTACTTTTGGCGAATTCTATTACTGATTCTTTAAATCCAGACTTTGAAAATAGATAATAATAGTTGTCCTTATAATTAAAAATTTTACTTTTTTCTATCAAATGGTTCAGGATTTTTAGATCTACTCTTGCATTTGTCCACTTACACTCTGCAAATATCGCCTCTTTATTTTTCCTATATGCCATAACATCAATTTCTGCTTCACATTTATTAACTGGGTCATTCCCCCACCATCTTCCAGCTCTACCGGTGAAAAATGGTAGCTTATCTTTTTTCATAAGTTCAAAGAAATATTGCTTGCAGATCTCTTCAAATGTCAAACCCATGTAATCGTTTAAGTGTGGGAACACTTCATTGTCGTAAAGTTCCTCACTCAGTCCAGAAACTATACTGCTCATGTTAGGGAAAACAAATCTATACCAAAAGCGAAACATTTGATCGTCTAATCTGTAAATACTTTTTTCACTAATAGTTTCTGTAATAGGTATCTCTTTCTTAATTATCCCTAGATCGATCAATGAACTAAGATATTTTGCACATTTATTTCCTTCCAATTTCCCTCCTTTAACAGCAATTTCATTCAATCTTGTAGCCCCTTCTGCAATGGTTTCAATTATTCCATTATATGTTGAAGGTTCTCTCAATTCTTGCTTTATTAAATTCAATGGTTCTTCATAAAGATTTCCAGAGGGCGTCAAAAATAGATTAATTATATTTGACTTAACCGACAATTCATCATTAATTTGATTAAGATATCCCGGCACTCCCCCTGTAATCCCATACAGTATTGCTTGATCTTCTGTCTTAAAGCCTCTTAAAAATTGTTTTGACTCTAAAAAATTAAATGGTAAGACTTTAAATTGAGCTGTTCTTCTTCCATACAGAGGACTTTTATATCCCAGCACTTGATTTTCCATAAAACTTGTTGAAGAGCCGCAAAGTATTAAAAACAATTTGCTTTGCTTAAACTGTTCATCGATATGAGCTTGCAAAATCGATGAAGTTGGTTTAAAGCCGCATGCTAGATATTGATATTCATCTATAATTAAAATGATTCTTTCGTTCTTAGATATCTTATAGATATAGTCGAAAGCATCTTCCCAATCGTTAAAGTTTGAAGTAGAAGCTAAATCTTGTACTAGGGTAGAGTATACATTTTTGCTGAAATCTCTCAAATTGATATCACTGTTAGCTTCACGAGAAAGAAAGTAAATTGATTTTTTATCTTTGCAAAATTCTTTTATAAGAGCAGTTTTCCCCACTCGTCTTCTCCCATAAACTATAGCAAATTCAAATTTATTACTTTTATACATTTGATTTAATTTATCAAGTTCTTGATTTCTTCCAAAAAACATTTTTACCTCCTGAAAATTAATAAACTTATAAGTTTGCAACTCGTGAGTCTATTATATCACTAACAAAAGCAAAGAGATTGCACAGCGACGAAACCAATTCGTAGCACTGCGCTAAAAAATCCATCTTATAACGTAATAATTTGCTGATATTTTTCACTTATTTCTTAAGTTTTTTTTAATCAAAGGTTCTTCAGTTGATCATTTTATTTATCAAATACATTACTAATATCTGAATAACGATCAAAATTGGTATTCCAATTGAAAATTTCTTATGTTTCGTCTTATGATGAAACAAGTGCATTCCAAACAAAGTTCCAATACTTCCTCCAAAAATTGATATCAGCATCAAAAATCCCTCAGAAATTCTTTCCTTATGCTTAATTGCTCTTTTTTTATCGATATACATACACATGCACGATATCAAATTAATTATGATTATTATATAACAAAACATCATTTATTCAAGTCTCTCCCTAACAGATTAAGCCACGCTGTTGTCGATCTTCACAAATTTATTAAAAAAGTCCAGTAATATGTTTAATTCTATAATTGATAAAGGTAGTAATATAAAGTATATTCCCCAGACCCAGAAGTTAAAAGGGTGAAGAGAGAATAGGTTGCTAAATCCTAACACGCCCGTAGAGAATCCTAAGATTACAAATATAAGTAAGATTGTTCTCAATTTGTTCAATGGTTTTGATATTCTATATATAAAAGCTATGCCTATTGTTCCTGTTATCATGATACTTATTGTCGAAGATATATCAAATGGTAATGATATCAACTTTGAGATAAAATTTATCAATAGTATGTTAGTTATTACTGTCAATGCGCTTGGTACTGATCGTCTGATCAAATTATGCCACAGACTTTCCTTTACTCTTTCATGGTTAGGTTCTAATGCCAGTATGAAAGACGGTATGCCTATCGTAAATAAGTTTAAAAGAGTCATTTGAATTGGTTCAAACGGGTAAGGGCTGTTTATAAAAGCGAATATCACGGCTAATACTGCTGAATATATTGTCTTCACGAGGAATAGAGATGATGACCTACTTATGTTATTTATGCATCTTCTGCCTTCGTCTAGTATATTTGGCATTGATTCAAAGTCTGAGTCGAGTAAAATTAGTTGAGCTATATTTCTTGCTGCATCACTTCCGCTTGCCATTGCTATGCTGCAGTTAGCTTCTTTCAATGCCAGCACGTCATTTACTCCATCTCCGGTCATTGCTACTACATTTCCGTTATCTCTCATGCTTTTTATAAGATCTTTCTTTTGGAATGGTGACACTCTGCAAAAAATTGAATATTCGGTTGCAGTTTCGCCCAACTTTTCGTCATCAACTTTAGAAAGATCTACATATTTATCATAATTATCTACTCCAACTTCCTTAGCTATACTTGATACTGTCCCCACTCCGTCTCCTGATATTATTTTTATATTTACATCTTGCTTTTTAAAATAATTCAATATATCTTTTGCATTTTCTCTAATTTTATCTTTTATTAATATAAGCGCTATAGGTTTTATATCCGATGGCAATTCTTCTTGATTAAAATCAAGTTTAGAACTTGCTAAAAGGAGTACTCTTTTTCCATAAGACACTTTTTTTATTCTTTCTCCCAGTTCTTTTGTCATATTTTCTTTCAATATGAACTCAGCCGACCCCAGTATGACAGATCCTTCTTGATCACAGTATGCCCCGGACCACTTTTTCTTAGACGAGAACGGAACAAAGTTAATGTCGTGCTTAAAGTTTTCACTTTTTTCTTCTTTATACTTAACTTTTATCGCATTTATAGTTGAATTTTCATCCGTAGAGGCATTGCATAGAAATAATATCTTTTTATTTACATAGTCCATATCATTTTCATTCAAAGGTACTATGTCAAACAGTTCCATCTTTCCTTCTGTAATTGTTCCAGTTTTGTCTAGACATAATGTGTCGACGCAGGCCAATGTTTCTATTCCATACAATTCCTGTACTAAGACTTTATGTTTTGATAATCTCATTATTCCAACTGCAAGCACAGTGCTAGTCAATAATACCAATCCTTCTGGAATCATTCCTATCAAAGCTGCAACCGTATGTACTACTGCTAAGTCAGTCCTGTTTGAGAATATAGACAATTGATTAATATATAAAATAATTCCAATTGGTATGATAGCTATTGATAAAAATTTAATGATTCTATTAATAGTTTTCATAATTTGCGATTCTATTTTCTTTTCTTTCTTAGCGTCCTTTGATATAGTCGATATATAGTTTTTCTCTCCTATATGTTCTACCCTCGCTATGCATGACCCTGAGGTAACATAACTTCCTGAAAGTATAAGTTCTCCTACCTTTTTGCTAATTGGATCAAATTCTCCTGTCAACATTGATTCATCGAAGTTACAACTTCCTGATACTATAATACTATCTGCTGGCACTTGCGATCCCATTTCTAAACAAATTATGTCATCCAATACTAATTTATTTATATCCACTTCAATTTTTTCTCCATTTCTTATAACATGTGCTTTAATTGAAGATAGCATTGATAATTTATCGATAGTTCTTTTTGCTCTTATTTCTTGCACTATACTTATAACCGTATTGCATAAAATCACTCCCATGAACATAAGATTCTTATAAGACTTAACATATAGCAACGCTATGGCTAATATTATATTCAAAATGTTAAATAAAGTAAAGACATTGTTCTTTATTATTCTCCATATCGGCTTTGTCTCAACAGATGTATCAAAATTGTATAATTTTTCATTAATTCTCTGTTCAATTTGTTCTGAATTTAATCCTTTGTCTATATCTGGATAAAATCTTTTTTCCATTTGACTTCCCCTCCCAATATCGCTGATTATACTATTATTATGCAACTATGTCAACGGAGGTGTCATTACTCTTGAATTGTAGAACTACTGACATGCGTCACAAAGAAGTTATCAATGTTAAAGATGGTACTAGGCTTGGATGTGTCAATGATGTCGAGATAGATATAAAATGTGCTAGACTTGTCTCAATAATTATCTATGGGAAGCCAAAATTTTTCGGCTTGTTTGGTCGATGCGAAGACATTATAATAAAATGGGAGAACGTCGAGATAGTCGGTGAAGATACTATTCTAGTCGATTTCTGTCAGCCCTATAGAAAAAAGCGAAGAAAATTTAATTTTTTTAATTTTTTTAATAACGTTTGATGCTTTTTTATAGCCAAAGCTTACTTCTTGTCGAGGCAGGCCTTGGCTATCTTTTCATTTTTTAATGATATTGTTGTTCAATCGTAGAAAATTAATCCATTTCTCTACATTTCCAATACAATTGCTATCCGTTTGTTAACAATTGGTGAACTGTGACTTACATATTCTTTCGATTATCTAAAACGGTAATGCCAATGAAAGTGTTGATGCTCCTAAAGTTATCCATCCTCCTAATTTTTCGCAAGTGCCTGCATTACTATCATTATACGTTTTCTTCAAAGATAATATTGATGTCGCTACTCCTGCTACTTTTAAAGCTGTCTCTCCTATCTTTATCGCTGATGGATACCAGTGACTTTTCCCTGTAGGATGTCCCCCGCTTATTTCTGGTACAACGCTGCAAAATCTGTTTAATACTGAATTAAATTTCGATTTTTCGTTATATTCTAATCCTTTCCCACCTGATACATTTTCTAATACACTTTCAGATATTTCTCCAGATTTATTTATAATATCATATAATACAAAGCTTAAAGCTTTCATGTCATCGTCTGATAAATCCACTCCGTTGTCATGAAATAGTTGCTTAGCTCCTTCCATTGTCTGCTTCGTTAAAAGTTTTCTTAAAAATTCTTCATCATTCATTAATTTATCAAATTTTTCGTTCATAATCTTACCATCCTTATCATTAAAATTATATTATTTCATGTAATTTTGTATCTGTTTCTTGACAATTACTCCCTTGATGCTGGATCTAACTGCCCTGAAGATCTTTGAAACGTCTAAATTCCAATCATACTCACCTTTTTCATTCTTTTCTAATGAACAAACCTGAGAATATAAACAAGTTTTAAACCAGTTCTTAGCACTTATCCCTCCACTTATCTCATTTAGCACATCCATGTCTAACGCATTGCTCTTCGACTTCACTGCTTCTGATATTTTCTCTTCCACTTTCCTGATGTCGCTTAAATTTAGATATTCTCCGCGACTTGCAAATAATTCTTGTACTTCCTTCTCGTCTACTTTTTTTACAAGTTCCTTCAAAAAGTCTTCGTCATTGAGTAACTTTATAATTCTTTCTTCATTCATAATAACACCCCTTTCGTCGAATCATAAATTTTAAAGATCATCTGCATCTTGAGTCGGTATTTCTCCATCAAATGAAGTTCCCGTATAACTTCCATCCACATCTGACTTTATATCTTTGCTTCCCTCTTTCATGAGAGTTGATGCTATATCTTGAATATTGTCTTTTATTTCTAAAACTTCTTTCTTCGGTATCCCAAATTCTTTGAAATTATCATGTTCATATGGTCCAACCATCATAATAGATCACCTCATTTATATTATGTATTCTTTTTTAATTTATATTAATAAGAATTTTTATGTTAAGATTTCGTTAAATTTATCCTTTTATTCTATCCATATGTTATAATTGTCTTAGTTGGTAAGTGACTAATTTAAATTAATATATTGTAGGAGGGTTAAAATTGAAAAAAATTATTTCTTTATCAATGGCCTTTGCTTTAACTTTTTCAACTTGCACTAATGCTTTTTCTATTAAAAGTGAAGAATGTAAAAGGTATGTAAGTAATTTTGTTAAGTTTGCTATTCCTGCTTCAATCGCTTGCTTATTGGGCTTAAAAATCAAGTCATATTATTCGCTAAAAGTAATAAACCCAGTGCAATTAAGTGAAATAGAACAGCAGGAGGCTAACTCTAAGTCTCTTGGGCTACCGAATGTCGGGAATTCTTGCTATATGAATGCCGCTATTCAACAATTGTATGCAATCGATAGCTTTAGAGAAGCTATTTTGAATGCAAATGTTGAGGCTGTAAATAAAACTTCAGAAAAAAGTAACAAACCATATACCCACGCATTGAAATCTATATTCTCGGCAATGGCATCTGAGAACAAAATAGATATAAATCAAATGAGATTTTTAGCAAAAGAACTTGAACATTCAGGCGGCCAGCAAGATTCTATAGAATATATACAGCATATAACTGAAAACTGCGCTAGAGAATTAAAATCCAATTCGTTAAATATGCCATTACTTTTTGAAGATTTATGCTTGGAAAATAATACGGAAGCAATATTCAAAAATAACTGTAAAAACTATGGAAATAATAATAACTTAATAGTATTTATACCCAGGATAGATGAAAATTATAAAATGAATTCCAAAAACTTTAAATCTATCGATATGCCATATGAAAAAGATATCGATAAACAAGGACTATTTGAATTATCTGGGGTAACTGTCTTCGTTGGATCTGATAATTCTGGCCACTATTATACTTATCAAAAGAAAGATGATAACTCATGGGTCGTATTGAATGATAATAAAGTGAAATCAGTTAAGTTGGAAGATATCGATGGAATAATTAAAAAGAACGGAGTCTTGTATATGTATAAAAAAATAGGCGAAAAGAAAGAGGCGGAATATGAAAAAAAATAAGATAATATCAATAATGCTGGCAACATCATTAATATCAGGTCAGGTTTTGCCAAGCTTTGCTGCAAATAATAAGCCTGCTCAAAGTACAACCGATAAAATTTTACAAATAGTTAAGGAATACGCTCCTGTAAGTATACTTGGAGTTGTTAGCTCGGCTATACTTATCAAGATCTTATTGCCAAAAGACAATAAAATGATTAAAAACAATAATCAAAATTTAGAGAAATTTAGAAACAATGTTAGAAATAATGATGAAGACGATGAGAAAAGTGAAGACGACGAGAAAAGTGAAGACGAGAGCGACGAGGAAAGTGAAAATGAGGAAGAAGAACATGAAGAAGTAGAAAGTAGTAGAGGCCAAGAAGTAATGAAGAAAAAGGAAAAGCCAACCGAAGAAGAAACAGAGGCAGCTATTAACAACCTGCTAGAAATTGCAAGTGATTACAATGTTCCACCTGAAGATATTCAAAACTCAGGAAATAAAGACATTGGTCTAATGAACCTTGGAGCCTCTTGCTACTTGAATGCTGCTATTCAGGCAATGTATAAAATCGATAGCATTAGAAATAAAATTCTTAATGCACAAGCAAATAGAAACAGTCCTCATGTCCTCGCATTAAAAACTGCTTTCGCATCTATAGCGCTCGATAGACCTCTCGATAGCATGCAAATGAGAAGTGTAGCAACCGTTTTTGATTATGTAGGAGAACAAGCTGATTCAAATGAAACAATCGCAAATATATTGGAAAAATGTGATGAAGAATTGCCTTTTGGATCAAAATTCTTTGCAGAAGGTATCGACGTAAATGGAATTATACCGCTGATATCACAAGATTTTAAGAATTTGAATGGGAATGATGAAGAAATAGCTACATTTGGTATACCATTGGATGAAAATCATAGATTGTTTTTATTAGGTAGGCATTGTCGATCTGCAAGTCAATCCTCTTTAAATGATCCTGTATCACAAGATTGTTTTAATAGAATACTTAATGAAGCTGGAAATCCTCAAAAAGGCGTTGTGACGAATAGATATAGATTCAATAGACTTGGTGATGATAAAAAAGATGTAGTACTAGAAGAACGTATTAAACGAGACAGTGAAGGCAAGGTATATAAAACATATGAATATCAATATATAGATGTAGGTCCAGCACAAGTAACAAGGAAAATGTATTCAAGAGACAAATCAACTGTTTATGATTTAACTGGAGTAACAATGTTCACTGGTAGCGATAATATGGGGCATTATTACTCATATCAGAAATGTAAAGATGGAAATTGGAAGTTGTTTAATGATCGTAGGGTAGAACCGGTAGAAAATTTTAAAGATATTGAAAAAAGTATTAAGGAACAAGGAACTGCATTTATATATACATCAAGGGCAGCAACTGAACAAGATTTAATACCGGAAGCAGACGAAGGTGCAGCTACAGCAGTAGTTGAACCCAAAGCAAGTCAAGACATAAAGCCAGAAGTAATCCCTGAGGTAAGCCAAGAAACAACCAGAAATATAGCAGCAACAGCTGAGCATGAAGCAAGCCAAGACATAAAACCAGAAGTGATTCCTGAAGCAAACCAACAAGAAACAGTTAGAAGTGCAGAAGCAACAGTTGAGCAAGAAGCAGACAAAGAAACAAAACCAGAAGTAACTCCTGAGGCAAGCCAACAAGAAACCAGAAATATAGAAGCAACAGTTGAGCACGAAGCAAGCCAAGACATAGAGCCAGAAGTAACTCTTGAGGCAAGTCAAAACGTAGCTAAATAACTGAATCAGAAATAACAAAGAAATAATTCCTGAAATGAAATAATTTCTGTAAAAATTTAAAATATATTAAAAAGAATTGAACCAAAAGGAACAAAGAAACAACTACTAAAACAAGTTCTATAAAAAATATTAATCCCACTACATAGGCTTGAATAGCTTTACAGTGGGATTTTTTAATGCAATTTGAAAAAAATAATTATTCCTTTAATCAATGCTTGACTTTTTGTTAAAATAATTATATAATGTGATTAGTTAAGTTCATGGAGAGATGTCCGAGCTGGCCGAAGGAGCACGATTGGAAATCGTGTAGATCATTAAAGTGGTCTCTGGGGTTCGAATCCCCATCTCTCCGCCAGATATTTTTAGCACAGTGCTACGAATTGGTTTCGTCGCTGTGCTATTTTTTTTTAATGGATTATTAATTTTAAGAAATATATGATATAATATAAAGAAATAACATATTGAATGACGGGAGTTGTAGACAAGTTAATGGAAGTATTAGTATTAGGCGGGGGAGCAGCCGGAATGATGTCGGCAATAAGTGTAAAAATGCATCATAATGACTACAATGTGACGATATTGGAGAAGCAATCAAGGGTTGGCAAGAAACTATCAGCGACAGGGAATGGAAGATGCAATATATCAAATGCATTCATTGAAAGAGAAGATTATCATGGAGAGAATAGTTTATTTGCTAATTACGCATGTTGGGAATTTAGTTCAGCTGACTTGGTAGAAGTATGCGATGACATGGGGTTGCTCATTAGGGTACCAGATGACAAAGATGAAGATGATATGAGAATGTATCCATTTAGTGAACAAGCGAGCAGTGTTGTAGACATACTTAGATTTCAGTTAGAAAAATATAAGATTAATACAGTTTTGGATACGGAAGTAAAAGAAATTATTAAGAACGGGGATAAATTTACAGTAATAACTGAGGGCGATGGTAGGTTTATGGCTGACAAAGTCATAGTAGCTTTAGGCGGGGCTGCTGGAAGGAGAATATCGGGCAGCATGTCAGGATATGACATATTAAAGAAGTTAGGTCATTCATGTACGAAGCTTTATCCTGCGATAGGGCCGATTAAAACAGAAACAGATTTTGTTAGAACTCTCAAAGGGGTCAGGGCGGAAGTTTATTTAGAAATAAGACGAGATAATGGAGATAGGATAATCAACAATTATGGAGAGATTCAGTTTACGGATTATGGCATAAGCGGACCAGTAGTTTTTGAAATCTCAAGGGAAATCAACAAAAGGAAAGGGCTAGTTGCCTGCATTGATTTTTTATGTGGAGTGACTAGAGATAGAGTTCGTGATGTAATAAGAAAGAAGGTAAAGAATTATCCGGACCAAGTGATAAGTAATTTATTGGTCGGCATAGTTCACAACAAGATAGGGAGAAGTATACTCAGTTCACTAGGATTTAATCTTAATGACAAAGTATCATCTATTACTGATGATGACATTAGAAAAATAGTATCATCGTTGGGGAACAAGCAGATAAAAATAATAAAAAATATGAATTTCGATTATGCTCAAGTGACTATGGGAGGAATCAGGACTAGTGAAGTTGATCCAGAGACTATGAAAAGTTTAATTTGCGATGGTCTGTATTTATGCGGGGAGATATTAGACATAGATGGGGATTGTGGCGGATATAATTTGCATTGGGCATGGGCTTCCGGTTTCTTAGCTGGCAAACTTTTGTAACATTTATTTAACCAGAGGTAAGACATATGATTAGAATTAGTGATGTATCCATTAAATATTATGAGGATATGGAGGCATTGAAAAGGAAAGTATTGAAAATTTTAGGGGTAAGTGATAAAAAATTAAATTCTTTTAAAATTTCTAAGAAATCTTTAGATGCAAGGAGAAAGAAAGATATAAAATACATATATTCTGTTGATGTATGTTTGAATTGTGATGAAATTTCTTTAGTTAATAAGATAAATAATAGTAAAGTGAAGATACATGAAGAATTTGAATATAAAATTCCTAAAGTCGATATAAGTAATAATAAGCGACCTGTTGTCGTCGGCTTTGGACCTGCAGGAATGTTTGCTTCGCTTGTATTAGCAGAGGCTGGAATGAATCCAATTATATTAGAGAGAGGAGAAGATGTTGATACTAGAAGTGAAAAGGTAGAAAGATTTTGGTCTGGATCGGCTTTGGATGTGAGTTCTAATGTTCAATTTGGAGAAGGTGGCGCAGGGACGTTTTCTGACGGAAAGCTTAATACGGGAGTAAAAAATGAAAGAATTAGTTGGATTTTGAATCAATTTGTTAAGCATGGGGCAAATGAAAATATAATATACGATGCTAAACCACATATCGGGACAGACATATTGAAGAAAGTGGTTAAATCTATTAGAAATAGGATAATAGATTTAGGCGGAGAGATATTATTTAGTAGTAAATTTAGTGACTTTGATTGTAATGATGATAAAATTATAAGTTTATTATATGAAAGAGACGGCAATTGGAATCAGATTGAATGTGATGACGTTATTTTATCATTAGGCCACAGTGCAAGAGATACCTTCGTAATGCTTAATGATAAAGGATTAAATATGGAAGCAAAGACATTCTCAATGGGAGTTAGAATAGAACATGAACAATCTATGATAAATTTGTCCCAGTATGGAGGTGTCTACGAAAGTCTGCCAAATGCCGACTATAAATTGAGCTGCCATATAAATGAGAATGAGTCGGCTTACACCTTCTGTATGTGCCCAGGCGGATATGTAGTGGGAGCTACTTCGGAAGAAAATTGTGTCGTGACAAATGGAATGAGTTATCAAAAAAGAGATGGAAAGAATGCAAATAGCGCTTTATTAGTAACAATAAGGCCAGATGATTTTCCAATTAAATCAGTATTGGGAGGCATGTACTGGCAAAGAGAACTTGAACAAAAAGCATTTGAAATGGGAGGATCGACTTATTTCGCCCCAGCTCAACTTCTAGGTGACTTTATGATAGGAAAAAAGAGCGAAAGGTTTGGAAAAGTTAAACCTACATACAGGCCGGGAGTAACATTTTGCGATCTCAATGAATTATTGCCTAAAAAGATATCAAGAGTCTTGAAACAGGCAATACCGGAATTGGATAAGAAACTTAATGGATTTTTATCGCAGGATGCAATATTGACAGCTATTGAAACCAGAAGTTCGTCACCAGTTAGGATAATCAGGAATCAGAATACGAGAGAATCGACATCTGTTAAAGGAATTTATCCAGCAGGTGAGGGAGCAGGATACGCAGGCGGAATAATGTCAGCAGCTATTGACGGAATGTTGAGCGCAGAAGCAATAATTAAAAAGAGAGGTGATCTGAATGCCATTTGATGGGATGTTTTTGCATTATATAAAGAATGAATTAGAAAAGGATTTAATAGGTGCAATTGTAGATAAGATTAATCAGCCACAGAAAGATGAATTAGTTATTTCTTTTAGAAATAGAAACGAGAGTGTTAACGTATTGATAACTGCTAATGCATCGAGGGCTAGAATTTGTAGGATTAATAGAAAAATTGAAAATCCAAAGGTGCCTTACATGCTGTGCATGCTGTTTAGAAAGAAATTAGTTGGGGCAAGACTTACTAATATAAGACAACTTGGTTTGGATAGAGTTGTATTTTTGGACTTTCTGGCTAAGAATGATATAGGAGATGTTGAGAATTTTAGCTTGGCTGTTGGGATAATGGGAAAGTATAGTAACATAGTGTTGATAAATGATAAGGGAATTATAGTGGATGCTGTAAAAAGAGTCGATGAAAATATGTCCTCTAAAAGAGAAATCTTGCCAGGAATTAAGTATTTGAATGTCCCACCTCAGGATAAATTGAATATTTTGAATTGTAATGATGAAGAAATTGAAAAACAATATGAAAATTTGAATCTGCCTATGGCTAAGTTTATGTCTTCTAGACTTCAGGGAATGTCTATCAATGTTGCTAGAGAATATGAGAGAAAATTTAATAATGGTATGACAAAATTTGAAGATATATTGGATGAATTGAAAAACTTTAAAGGGACGCCTTATATGATGTTGGATGACTGCGGTAACCTGAAGGATTATTCTTTTGTTAGGCTTAGTCAATATGACAATTTTAAACAATATGACACATTCTCAGAACTGGTGGATGACTTCTATGTAGAAAAAGATATAAGAGAATTGATCAGAACAAGAGCAAGTGATATATATAAGTTGCTGACTAATATACATCAAAAACTTAATAATAAAATACAGGCCTTGAATGAAGATTTAAGTAAAAGTATGGACAGAGAAAAGTATCGAATATGTGGAGATATATTGAGCGCTAATATCTATAAGCTTAAGGGAAAGAGAGATTATGTAGAACTTGAAAATTTTTACGAAAACCCTACCACGCTTATTAAAATTAAATTGGATCCGAGGTTCGATGCAGTTCAGAATTCACAAAGATATTATAAGGAATATAAAAAACTTAGTATCGCTGAGAATAAAATCAAAGAACAAATAGAAAATGCAAAAGAAGAAATAAAATATGTGGAGTCTTTATTGTTCTGCTTGGATAGTATTGAAACCAATGAAGAAATAGATAGGTTGAGATTGGAACTCATTAACCAGGGATATATTAAATCTCATAAAAATAATAATATTAGTAAGATTAAGCCTAAATCAAATTACCTTGAGTTCGAAACAAGTGAAGGATTGAAAGTATTAGTCGGTAGAAATAATGTGGATAATGATAAACTTACTTTCAAAAAAGCAAATAAAAATGATATTTGGTTCCATATTAAAGACGTCCCTGGTTCGCATGTGATATTATTTACAAATGGGAAGGAAGTGTCAGAAAAAAGTATAGAAGAGGCAGCTCAATTGGCAGCTTACTACAGCAAGACGGATAAACATACTAAGACTGCGATAGATTATACGAAGGTTTGTAATGTGAGTAAGTATAAAAATGCAAAGCCAGGCATGGTTATATATGTAAAATACAAGACAATTTATGTCTTTCCCAAGACAATTGATTGAATTGTATATAATTTTTCTTAAAGAAGTAGTAATTTTTTAAATTAAATACTGCCTCTTTAAGATTTTTTTTATAATTAGCATTACGTATTTAATTAAATTGTAGATAATATATGTTTATTTATTGAGTTGTCTATATATAAATAAGTTTATTTAAGACATATTTATGTAAATATAGTGCATTATGATTATATAACGATACTTCATCTTTCATAATAAGACAAAAATGTGCTAATATTAACAAAATAAATATTAAAACCTTGTTACTTGCTATAAATAGGTTTAATTTTTAAGAAAAATTAGATATTTTTTCATATAATTATAGAAATAGTTATAAAAAAGATTATAGTAAGGATATATAATACTTACAGTTGCGCAAGGTAGCGGAACAATTGCAAATAGAAGGGAGGAATCTAATTCCAAATATTGAAGAGTAAATTTATTTGGAATTGGGAGCATCAATGGCTGAATATTTATCACCAGGAGTATATGTAGAAGAATTTGATTCCGGTCCTAAGCCTATGGAGGCAGTGGGAACAAGTACTGCAGGATTTGTGGGGATGGCTATGAGAGGTCCAGTTGAAGGCGTTCCACAATTAGTAACAAGTTTTTCTGATTTTAAGAAAAAGTATGGCGGATATTTACCAGAGGGTGAATTTGGTGAATATAGGTTTCTTGCTTATGCAGTGCAACAGTTTTTTACAAATGGAGGGTCTCGTGCTTTTATAGCTCGTGTGGCACCACCAGATGCGGTTTGTTCAGAAGGTTTTATACCGAATGCTAAATCGCCTATAATTAGTTTTAGTGCAAAGAGTCCGGGCGTATGGGGTGATGACATTAGAGTGATTATTACTTCATCAAGCAAGGCAAAGACACAGGTTTTGGAAGTAATCCAGAACGGTGACAGTACTAAGTACTTGGTTAAGAATGGCTCAGGTTTCCAAGTTGGAGACGTAGTTGCATTTATCGATGACAAAAAGGTAGTCTCATACAACCGAGTAATAAAGAGTCAGGACAATATGATTACTTTCGAAAAGCCGTTTAAAGAGGATATAGTAGAAAAGAACATATTGCCAAAGAAATCTATTGCTACATGTGAGATAACTGTAGAAATTAAGTATGATGACATAACTGAGTTATATGAAAATGTATCATTTAATAAAGATTCATCATCATTTATTGAGAATAGGTTATCCAAGTCAGACTTGGTAAAGGTTACTTATTCAGAACCTAAACTAAAGGATATAGTTCCACCATATTCTGTATTATATTCGGATGCATCAGCTGAAGGAGTACAGATAACTGCATTTACAGGCGGTAGTAATGGGGCTATATCATCTATAACATCTGCTGATTTTATAGGTGTTGACAATGGAGCTGGTAAACGTACAGGAATAGAAGCTTTCTTAGATAATGAATTCGTGTCATTAATGGCAGTTCCAGGTATTACTGATCCAGCTGTAGAGTTGGCATTAGTCGCTCACTGCGAGAATTTAGGAAGTAGATTTGCTGTTTTAGATATGCCGAAGAATAGCAGAAAAGTGGACGAGTTAATTGCGCATAGGGATGCATTTGATACAAACTATGCTGCTCTATATCATCCGTGGTTAGAAATCTTTGACCCGCTTGATAAGAAAAACATAATGATACCACCTTCTGGGTCTATTTTGGGAGTGTATGCTAGAAGTGATAATACTAGAGGAGTTCATAAAGCTCCAGCGAATGAAGTAGTAAGATCATGCATTGGACTTGATTGTCAATTTAATAAGGGCGAGCAAGATTTGCTTAACCCGAAGGGAATAAATCTAATCAGATCCTTCCCAGGTCAAGGAATAAGAGTATGGGGTGCTCGTACAGCATCAAGTGATTCTAGCTGGAGATATATCAACGTTAGAAGACTATTCATATTCATTGAAGAAACCATCAAGGCTAATACTAGTTGGGCAGTATTTGAACCGAACGATGAAGTACTTTGGGTACGTGTTCAAAGAACGATCAGCACATTCCTATCAGGTCTATGGAGAAGTGGAATGCTTGCAGGTGGAAGTTCATCAGAGGCATTCTTCGTTAACATTGGTAAAGATACTATGAGTCAAGACGACCTTGACAATGGAAGACTAGTATGCATCATCGGAGTAGCACCGGTTAAACCGGCTGAATTCGTAATATTCAGAATTACGCAGAAAACTAGCGAGTCTGCAGAGTAGTTGAAGAAGGGAGATTGATTTAAATGCCAGATTCAGTATGGAGAGGCCTTAACACGGCGTATTCCCGTCCTATTTCAAAGGCTAAATTTAGAGTTGAGATTGATGGATTAGATATAGGAGGATTCCAAGACGTTTCCGGTGGATTTAAAATCGACGTAGACGCCCATGACTACAGAGAAGGAGACATGGTGCAGAATACTATGAAAATCGTAGGATTGAACAAGTATCAGGACCTCAGCTTAAAGAAGGGACTAATGTACAAAGATTGGTTCTATGATTGGATTTTAGGATCACTAAATGGTCAACCGATTAGAAAGACCATAAGAGTAGTTGCAATGGACAACGACGGTACAGACGTTGCAGCGTGGGTATTTGTTAACGCATGGCCAAAGAGCTATCAAGGTACTGACTTCAGTGGTAAGTCGAGTGACGTTGCTATTGAATCACTATCGCTTTGCCATGAGGGTGTAACCAAAGAGATGTCCGGAAATACCGAACCAGCTATCGAATCAGTGGGAGGCAGCGAAGGTACTTCGACTTTGGGCTAGTAAAAAGTTTTATTTTTTACTTAAATGGGGAGATCTTATTATTATATTTAAAAAAAGAGATTATCCCCATTAGGTAAAATTAGTAACAAGGGAGTAGAAAAGTATGAGTTTACAAGTAGAATTTGATTTTGTTTTACCGAAAGGCTACGTTGACGGTTCAGGAACGATCCATAAAAAAGGGACAATGAGACTAGCTAATGCAGGAGACGAGATATTACCATTAAAAGATTCAAGGGTACAACAAAATCCTGGATATTTATCAATAATATTATTATCGAGAGTAATAACAAAGTTAGGAACATTACCATTAGTAAGCACAGGGGTAATAGAAAATTTATTTACGGCTGACTTAGCTTACCTTCAGGATCTATATCAAAGGATAAATACAATGGAAATGCCAATGTATCATGCAGTTTGTCCGAAGTGTGGAGAAGAAATAGAGGTACCAGTAAATTTTATGGAAGCCGAACTTTAGGACCTTTATGTTCGGCAGAAGAGATATATGAAGAAATGGCTTTTATAGCTTATTATTTTCATTGGAGCCAAGATGAAATTGTAAAGATGAGTCATCTAGAAAGAAAGAATTGGTGCAATAGGATATCCGAAATTAATAAAGAGTCAAATGGAGAAGAGGAAGAAAGTTTGGCTAAATTAATGGGAATTTAAAAATTTTTAAGTAAGGGGGGTACTTATGGGCACAGAATATGGAAATTATTATGATCCATATGGCAATGGATTTATGAAAAGCAGGGGAGATGCAAGTGGAAAGAGTCCAAATGTTCCGAACAAAATGATACCGAAACAAGAATCGGCTGATAAAGGAGCAAGCTATGGTGAGTACTATGCCGAAGAATTTATGAAGAGTGAAGGGGACGCAAGTGGAAAGAGTCCAAATGTTCCAAACAAAATAATACCGAAGAAAGAACCACTCGATAATGGAACAAGTTATGGCGAGTACTACGGTGAAGAATTCATGAAGAGTGAAGGAGATGCAAGTGGACAAAGTCCGAACGTTCAGGATAAACAACCGATGCCAAACAAAGAACCGATTGACAATGGGACAAATTATGGGGATTATTATAGGCCATTTGATCAAGACTTCATGAAAGGCTCGGGAGATGGAAGCGGGAAGAGCCCTAACGTAAGGAATAAGCAAGTAGAGAAGAATCCGATATATGGTGAAGCAGGTCAAGGCGATGAATATGGAAAGTATTATCTAGGCGATTTTAAAACATTAGGTAAGCTATCTAATACTGATAAAAGTGATCATTCAGGGAAGAGTCCCAATACGAAGGACAGAGAAGTCCCAACTGAAGAGTGGGAAAATGAGAGCTCGGAATATGGGAACTATTATTTAGGGGAATTCAAAAGGCTGGGAGAGTTAAATAATAATAAAGACAAGGACACTTTTGAAGGAATCAGCCCAAATCCCGGTGACAAAATTAGAGGAGTTCCTAAAGGCAAAGAGTTTGATCCGAAAAAGAGTAGAGAAAATCCAGGAGATGGTGGAGGCAGTGATTACGGAGAGTATTATTTAGGAGAGTTTAAAAGGCTAGGGGAACTGCCCAACAATGCAGAGCAAGACAATTTTGGAGGAAAGACTCCGAATGTTGGAGACAAAGTTGGTAGGACTCCGAAAGGGAAAGGCTTTAGTTATGCAGAAGCAATGAAAAAAGCTTCAACGACAGCAGATAATATAAATCCGGACTCTATAAATATAGCAGAACAAGTATCACCTAACCTACCGTTGCAGAGAAATGCAAACCATTTTGAATTGAAAAATGGATTCTATAATGTGAGCGAATCCAATGCCAGGTTGAGAAATGGCGGAGTTATGGATTCTGTAGAGAGGCTTTTATACAAGAATTCAGCAACTAACATGGTTACATCTACATTTTTCATAGTGACATTGATGCTGGAAAGGATACCGTCACCGTTTACGTTAGGCTTTTCAAAAGTTAGTGGAATTGGAATGTCATGTAACTCAAGGGTTGTATACGAAGGAGGCAATGACACCCCATTTATATTTACATCTAGTGATAACAAAGCGTCTCTTAGCTTAGAAAGAGGTGTCAAGATACTAGATGATACAGCTGGATTCCCTCTTAGCTTGATATTAAAGCCAGGTACGAGACTTATGTTTATAGACATTGCAATTTTGAACAAAAGGCGTAGTGAACATCCTGTGAAACTTTTTAACTCATATGGAGATGTAGTAATAACAAAGGTTGGATTTAGTGGATTGGACGCAAAAAGCAGTTCACTATTTATTAGAAATATGAGCGTAGAATGTAGTGGCATTATAGAATTATTGTAATTTACTTTAAGATTAAGGAGGTGAAGGTGTGGACGATGAAAAGAAATTGGAAGATATTTCTTTAACTCGAAGAAACGTCAGGTTTTTTATAAATCGATCGATTGTCAATATAAAGAATGACACTTTTATTAAGAATAGATACAACTCATTATTCCGGATAATGTTATTCTCGAAAAATATAATAGATAGATACAATGCCTTTTCAGTTGATAAGAATCTTGATAGAGCTGTTATGGTTTTCTTAAAGAGATTTAAAGACAAGGCAGAAAAAGAAGAAGAAAAGAACGAAGACATTGAGGAATTGAAGAGTTTATTATACTTACTTAAGGATTATGATAACTTTAAGAATGATTTGATGGGACATCAAGAAGCATTTTTTGACAGCGTGTTAGAAGGAATAGGTCTTTCTTTAGCTAAGTTGAAGGTATCGGGAGAATTAGACAATGGCAATTTAGGAATAGACATGATAGACTTAGCTGGACTGTATTCAAAATCTTTAGGTAACAAAGAGCTCAGGCAGGATATAATTGACGAATGTATGGCAGCAATTGACGACTATGAGAAAAAGATAGGCAGAAAGTTTAAATATTATGATGAGACCATTGATAAAATGTCGGACAGAATGACAGGAACTAGCAAATCATCGAGCTATAGTTTCTTGGATTCATGTTTTGATATGATAGATAGGCAGAATAAGAGCATAAATAAGAAATTATCAAAATTTGATGACAAAATTCTTGATCATGCTAAGAGAATCAATGCATTATCAGAGACTTCTTTAAAATTACTCAAGCATATATATAACGACAATAATATTCCTACTGGTAAGCAGATACTGAAAAGAGATTTTTCAGACCAAGAATTAAAATATGAAATAAGACGCCTTTTGGATGAAGAACTAAAAGTAAAGAAAAAAGATAAATCAGATATAAATGATTTGATTTACAAAGACTATGATAAAGTTTTATCAATTTTAAAGAATGAAGTAGAAAGTGATATTAAGGATTACTACGATAGATTGTTGAGTGATAGATTTAAACAATTTAAAGATAACTTAGATTTAGATAATATTTTCGAGAGAGATCGGGACGAATTCAGAGAGCTGATGGAAAGCTTTAAGAAAGAATTTTTGAGATATATGTCGGATCAGCTTGATGATACTGGATATAGCAGCATAAGCTTACTTGAAGAAAATATAATTAACTCTATTAACTTTATAAACGATTACAACTTAAATGAAATAAATAATCTGTATAATATAATCCAAGGAGATAATGACGATAAAAAAGAGAAGGTTATTTCGATAATTAGGGAAGTTTATAAAGAGGATATAGGACCAAATTTTAACGACAACGACTTTGTATATAAGATAATAGAAAATAAGACTCAGAATATATATAAGAACGATATAAACAATTATGAACAAAAATTAGAAAATAAATTGAGTGTCATTAGAGAAGGTACTGACTTGATTGAAAAATACGTGGGAAGAAGCTTGGACGAAGCTGATAAGCCCCATGTAAATGAAATTGTAGTCGATGAAAGAGGTATTGGAGAAAGAGTTAGGTTTGAAGAAGAACAACTGCTCTCTAATAGATTTATCAAGCGTGATATACGTTCTGATAAGAAAGATAATACCGATAAATTGATAAAAAGTAAAATCGAAAGCGTTCAGAATATAATATTGAGTACCATTAAGGATAGTATCGACGCAAATGAGAATATGACAAGCAAAGATAAGCAGGATACTATTAAATATATATATGACGAGATAAAGGATAATTCAGAATTTCAAAACATCGTTGCAGATGATATATTTAACAGCCAGGTGAACGTTACCAGGCGGGTTAAAAAGGCACCTAGTCCTCCAATTAAAGCTATGTCTAAAGAAATAAGAAATATGATTGATCTTGTCTTGCTCGAGAATGAGCCTGAATTTAAAGTTATAGATAAATTCGTTAGAAAAGATCATCCTGAAAAAGAACAAGTTGAAAGTGAATTGACTGGCTTTAAGGAAAGTAAACTAGTAAAAAAAGATTTGCCAGAATTGAGAAAGGTAAATAAAATTATTAATCCAATTCTTGAAAAGCTCGAAATAATCGAAGATATGGAATCTGTAAATTATGAAATCTATAGAGAACCATTGGTTAAAAAGATCGAACATAAAGCTGTAAAGAATCTTATTGGAAATATTATTGAATCAGAAGAACTTTTTATTAAGCCAGAAAGAAAAACTCGACGACTTGAAGAGGAAGTAGTTAATCTGGTTAACAAAATTAATAAAGTTAATAAGACAGAGTCGCAAGAAGTGACAAATGTAAGTGAAAAAGTAGACCTCACTGATATAATTAATACTGAAAATATGCTGAAGGTTCAAAATGAAAAGAATGAGGAATTTATAAGGAACCAAGAAAGCAGAATAGATATATTGAATGAGTATATAGAAGAACAAAGAGAAACTATAAATATATTGAAGAGAGAACAAACGGAACAAAGAGAGCTTATTGAAGAAGTAATGAATATTCCTGAAAATGATTATGACTCAATAGGTACGAATATAATGAGTAAGATTGAGTCTGATATTAGAATGGAAAGAATCAGAAACGGAGTTATATGATAAAAGAAAGGAGATATAAAAAATGCCAACTACAAAAGCTTTTATTCGTAAGTACAGTGCAGAGGGACCCGGAACCATACCCACAGTTGTTCCTGAACATCTTGTCTTTTTACTTAATCCAGCAAATTATAGTTTAAGTTTGGTACAAGATAGAGTTAATGGTAATGCTGATAAAAATAAATTATATAAAAAACTTGAAGTAAAAATGAATATAAATATTACTACTGATGAAATGAAGGCTAAATTTGCAGCAGTTTTGGCACTGGCATGGATCCCTCCTACAACTTTAGCTACTATGGGCGTAGCTGCCTGTGAAGAATTTTTCAAATCTTTTGCAAGAGCAGACACTACTAATGACTTGGACCATCAACCGGATATGGCAAGCTTTCACTGGGGATTTGGCACTGAAGCTACTTTTTTAGGAGATTTAAGTTATAAGGGAACATTTACGAAATTTGACTTTAAAGGTACGCCGGTAGAAGGTACTTATAGTATAACTATTACTGAAAGTCAACTTACGAACCAAATGGCAAATGACGTGTTAAAAGCAACAAGTTTTGTTGATAAATTTCTACCAATGGCATCACCTGATAGAAGTAAATGCAAAGTGGTACAGAGCGGAGTTTCATTATGGGATATAGCCAGAGCTGAGTATAATGATGAAGATCAATGGAAGAACATAGCGAGGACTAACAAAATTTCTGATCCATTAGATATAGAACCAGGAAAAATAGTTAAAGTGCCAGCAATAACTTAATAGATATATTAGTTTGAAAGAGAGTATTTATATGGGAGTTAAAGACGCACATGCTGCGCAAATAGTAGCACAAAGAAATAAATATTGTAATTATCAAAGATGTGAGTATTCATTATATGTTGATAAAGTATTATATGAAAGGACAGTTTTAGATTCATATGGACTTAATTCAATAGATGTATGCGTTCCGATGAAAGGGGCTGGAAGTGCAGTTATAAAATTTTCTATCTTTAACAGTACGTCTAGACAATTTGGTCCTATTCCAAAACTTGTTTCTACAATGTTTAATTTAGGTTCTATCGTAGAAGTAAAAATGGGCTATGGTAATACAGCTGCATGTGAAACTGTATTTAAAGGCTTTGTTTATATGATAGGAGAAGAATATGATTACATGTCTTCAGAAGAGTCACCGTCATTTGTTGTCACTGTCATGGATGCAAGAAAGCTTATGATGATAAATGGAAATAAGTATCAGATCTTGACCGGCAACGGTTATACAAGAATTATTAAGTTAATACTAGATAAATATAGAGCAGTTTTAGATAGAATAGAAGTTATTCCAGGTGTGTCAAACCAGGCGCCAATGCAATTACCGCAAAATACAAATGATTACGACTTTATAATGAATGAAATTATAGGCTGTGGAAAACTAGGATCAGATTTTTATGTATCTTGTGGAAATGCTTACTTAAAGCCAAGATCAATAGAGCCACCTATAACGGATGTTGTTGCGCTTACTGTAAATACAAGAGAAGGGATAAACGAGTTAGACTATTTTAGACTTGATAGATCATTTGTTGATACAACTTTAAACGTTTATGGAATTGACTATGATAAAGATACAGTGACGACGCCAGCTATTAATAAAATATTAAAGACGCCATCAAATCCGATGGCTCCAGGAACTGTTATAAAACCATTGGCTATACCAAAAGACGTTGTTGTATCTGATGTAATGTGCAACAATTATGATGATGCTACGTTTATAGCACAGAATTTAGCTGACGATGTAATGTATAAGACTTGGCATGGAGTTGGAAAGGGACATATGATTCCAAGTATTGCAATTGGCAAGTATATAGCTGTTGATGGCACGGATGCTCTTTCAATGGGAAATCACTACGTTACTATGGTAAGGCATGAGATCAGGAAGAAAAAAATAATAAGCAAGGGACAGGATAGAGGGGTTTCTGTTGTTGCTACGACATATTTTGAGACAGAAGGGTATATGAATAAGTAAATTGTTTGCTGCCTAAAGATAAAGTTGTTTATATTGCCATAGATCCCATTGAGTAAAGACTGTGGGAGTTTGGCAGGTACATTATAAAATTAAATAAACTCAGGTATTTTTGTTTGCGATGGAGGTATAAAGCATGAGTTTTTTAGAATCTTTACAACATACAACTGGTAGATCTGGTCTTATGTTTGGGCTGGTTACTGCGACAGTAATTGCAATAGGAGATGGGAATAATGCGGGCAAAGTCAAAGTTAGATATGAAGTAGCTAATCAGATGCTGAATGATACGGACTTTATTCCAGTAATGACTCCATATGCAACAGGAGAAATGGGTCCTACCAGCCCCTATGGCGGTTATTATGGATTTCATATGATGCCCGAATTAAATTCAAGGGTTGTAGTTGCATTTTTAAATGGAGATAGAAACAATCCAATAGTAATTGGTTCACTCTATAGTTTTAATCAAAGGAAAGTGCCAAATGGAGTGAGCTTTGTAGATAATCACGTAAAGGCATTGGTTACGAAAAGTGGAAGCAGTATTAGTTTTGATGATACAAAAGGGTCATCAGTTGTAAAGCTTTCAACGGGGCAAGGTAGCTACATATCTGTAGGTGATGCGGATCCTGCAGGAGGAAAGATGAATTTAATAATGATAAGTGATAAAGCTGGTACTAATTGTATAAGTATGAATTTGCAAAGTGGAAAGGTAGACATTAAAGCTAATACAACTATGACTTTAGCAGTAGGTGCTAATCAAATTATGATTAATAGTGCTGGGGTTACGATTGGAGCAGGCGCTAGTTCAATTATGGTTACTGCTGCTGGAGTTACGATTGCGGGACCTTCTATTATGCTTAATTGACAGGTTATATAGCTATTACTTAACGATAGGAGGCGGTTAAAAATGGGTGAAGTAGATATTGCAAGAGACTTTATGGGTGTCGGGTTTAAATTTCCGATTCAAGTTGATGAAATGACTGGAAGGTTTAAGACATCCTCATATGAAGAAGACATACAGGAAGCAATAAGAATTATTTTAGGAACTAGACAAGGGGAAAGAGTTAGAAGGGCAGATTTTGGATGTAGGATTCATGAATATACCTTTGAGACTTTAAGTGAAGATATAATTTCAGATATGCAAAGCTCTATAAAGGGCGCATTAGAAGTTTGGGAACCGAGGATTAGAAATGTAGATGTAGAGATTGATAGATCGAACGAATCGAATGGAATGTTAGTATTTAATATAAGTTATGTGGTCAGGACTACTAACAACCCTAACAACTTAGTCTATCCGTTCTATATTAATGAAGGATATGGCATTGAAGAATAGATAAAATTTGGAAAGGATACTTGCCATGGAGATAGCAAATTTAGACAAAAGAAAAAAGACAGATATTATAAAATATATAAATGATATATCGCACAGTTATACTCCGGAATGGAAATTTGACGAACAGTCACCAGACATAGGTAGTGCTTTAGCGCTAGTGTATGCGAATATATTTTCGTCTACTATAAATAAATTTAATAGAGTTTTAGAGAAGAATAAGATATCATTTTTCAATAGTATAGGTGCAACTATGCTCCCGGCAGTGCCATCTAAAGGCTACGTATCCTTTTCATTAGTTGCGGAAGATGTTCCAGGCTCGGAAGTAGAAACAGGTACGAGAGTTGTATCTAATAACGGAGAAGAAGATATATATTTTGAGACAACTGACGACGTCTATGCTACGCCGGCATTGTTATATGATGTCTATCAAGCTAATGATAAGATAGATATAATAAATCATATTTTTGACATAGAAAATCCAAGTTCATTCAAAGTATTTAATGAAGGCGGGAAGAACATACAAGAGCATGTATTCTACATAGGAAGCAGACAGGCATTAAATATCAAGAATGATTCAATGGTAGAGTTAACTTTCTATGCCAATGAAAGCGTATCGATATCAGAACATTCAATAAATGCGCTAGTAAACAAGGATTGTGCAGTATTTGAATATAAAACCATTGAGGGAGAGTATATAGAGTTTGACAATATATATACAAATGGAGAGAGCATAATCTTAAGCAAAGGGAAAGACCAACCTGAATTTGGATATGGTTATCTAGAGGAAGACGAAGAGTTTGAAGGGGTTCAAGACGAGGAGGAACTAAAGAACTATTGGATAAGATTAAGAGTCAAAGACATAAGCTTATTAGACAAATTCACGCTTACCAAAGTAGGAATTAGACCAAGAAGCATGAATATTTTACCGGATGTTATACAAGCCGGAGGGATAGAGAGCAATATTGACGAATTTTTTGCATTTGGGGAGAAATTTGCCTTATATAGCGAAGTATACTTTGGATCGGATGAAGTAATTTGCAAGAGGGGAAGCACGATCAAGCTTAGTTTTAACATGGATTTTATAAGAGTTCCGATGGATCTTCAAGAGCCGCAAGAGATTGACTGGAAATGGATAATGAAAAGAGCAGACTTTCAGATAGAGCCAGAATACGATGCAATAATAGAGGAAGTAATATGGGAATATTATAATGGAAAAGGTTGGACGAGGCTATTCAAGGATAATAGTTATAATGAATCATTCACTCCAAAAGGAGGGACTATAGGTCAATTTAGAGAGCTAGTATTTGAATGTCCGAAAGATATTCAAAGCACAGCGGTAGGGGCGCATGACACTTTTTATGTCAGGGCAAGAATATTAAAAGCGAGCAACTTATACAAAGCAAGAGGGTATTTCATTTCGCCTTTATTGAGCAACGTAGCGCTCAGTTACAATTATGAAAAGAATGACGTAGTGCCTGATTTATTATATATAAAGAACAATGTAGAAGAAAATTTTATAACGAGTGAAGAGATCAAGAAGGACGAAGTAATATTTTATCCTTTTAAGCAGATAGGGACAGATGTTTTTTCATTATATTTTGGATTCAAATACCCACCGATAGGGTCTCCTATAAAAATGTTCTTTGAATTGAAAGAAAATATAAATAATAGTGGAGCAAATTTAGAGTGGTCCTATTATGATGGAAGCAGATTTAAAGAATTGAATTCAGTTGATGAGACAGACAACTTTTCTAAATCAGGGATACTAACTTTTATTGGAAATAAAGATATGAAGAAATTAAAGCTATTTGGAAAAGATAGATATTGGATAAGAGTATCGGACAGAGATAATTTCTTTTTTAATAAGATAGATAAGACACATTTACCGATAATAGACAGTATATACATGAACACAGTTGGAATAGTTAACGTAGATTTTAGTGGTAATGAAGTTTTTAGGATAGACAAATATGAAGGGAAACAGACATTTAAGTTATTGAATAAAAAACTTAGAAATGTAGAGGTATGGATTGACGAAGTTAGTACTTTATCGCAGGATGAAATTAAGATTCTTGATAAAGAAGACAAGATAAATTTAGAATATGATGACTCGAAAGTATTGAAAAGTGCATGGGTGAAATGGGAAGAAGTAGAGGACATTATATTTTCATCAGCAGACGACAGAGTTTACATGGTAGACAGGAACGAAGGGGTAGTTACTTTTGGCGATGGAGTAATGGGAAGGATACCGCCAGTTGGAAGAAGTGAGAACTTAAAGATAATTTATTCAAGTGGTGGTGGAGAAGGTTCAAACATAGACATCAACAAGATAGAAAGAATTGAGAGATCGATAGGATATATAAGCGAAGCTCACAATTATGATATGATACTTGGAGGATGTGACAAAGAATCTTTAAAAAGTGCAATAGCGAGGAATGCAGCTTCATTAAAAAACAAGTACAAAGCAGTAACATCTAAAGATTTTGAAGAATTAGCAATGATGGTTTCGACAAACATAAAGAGGACGAAATGTTTTGCTGGTATAAATGAATTTGGGGAACGCAGTCCAGGTACAGTTACTTTGATAGTATTACAGAAGGATCATGAAAGAGGTAAGAATTTATTTGGAGACATGAAGAGTAAGATATATAACCTACTAGAGGACAAGATCCCTGGAAATCTATCAGTAATAGGCAAGTTTAACATAGTGGAGCCAACGTTTGTAAGCATAAATCTAAAAGTAGAGTTGACAGTGAAAGACTTTAACTTAATTTTCAAAGTGAAAAAGAGAGTTTTAGACAGACTTGAGAAATTTTTAGATCCTATTTACGGACACTTTGATGATAATGGATGGGACATTGGAGATTTACCAACAGACATTCAAATCAGAAATATAGTGAAGGAAATAAAAGACGTAGTTTATGTAAAAAATGTATATGCAACTGCATTTGTTGACGACGTATTTGGAAAAGTCGAGGCAGACATGGATAAAATAAGAAAAAACAAGTTTGTATTACCGATAAATGGGGAACATGAAATAGTTATATCAGTAGAATAGGGGGGATTTTTATGCTGCCAGAGATTAATTTAGATAATGACAAGTTTTCGGAAATGGTCAGTGAAGGAAGAAATATGATAGCAAGTATTTATCCTGAATGGACTGACTACAACTATCATGATCCTGGAATAACATTTATAGAACTTTTTTCATGGCTAAGAGAAATTCAACAATATAGCTTGAATTATATAGGAGACAGGAACTATTATAAATATCTTAAGTTATTAGGAATGAGCATCAAGCATAAAAAGGGCTCCAAAGTAGATGTCGTATGTAAGTCATCTAAAGACATGATAATACCAAAGAAAGCTAGAATGTGGGCAGGGAAAGTAAGTTTTGAGACAGAATCAAGTAAATATATAGTATCGGATGATATAAGTAAGTGCTTTTCTGTAAATGGGATTAAAATAGAACTAAGTGTCGACAGAAATTTAATGAATTCAGGATATAATTTGAAAAAAGATATGTTTCTGAGTAAAAATGGGACAAAGTTTTTCATTTGTTTTGATAATTCGCTTCCAAAGGATATAGATTTAGATATTTTCTTTGAATTATTTGAAGGCTATCCGGTTAAGAGAAATAAAGTTAAAGAAAAGCATAACTTTTCGAAATTAGCAAAGATTAAGTTTGAATATTATACGAGTTATGGATGGACAGAGATAGAAGAATTAAGAGATGAGACATACGGGTTCGTACAGAGTGGGCACATTTATTTTAAGTTAAAGAAAAACATGAGAAAGTATAAAGCATATAAGCAGAACTGTTATGCAATGAGGTTTACTTTACTGGACAATGAGTACGACGTTTATCCAAAGTTTAATAATATAAGCATGAACGTGGTATCGGTAAGGCAAAGGGATACGGTTATAGAATGCATAGACCTAGAGCCAGACGTGAATGGCCCAGGTGATTACATAATTGACTCGGAGCGAGCGATTTGCTCAGAGGATATAGAGATATATGAGAAATATGGAGAAAAATATATAAAGATAGATGACTTTGAGACGGATCCGCAAGAGGATTACTTATTTATACATATAGATCATCTAAACAAAAAGAAGCTTCGTTCAGTAAGAGTAGTAGTAAAAGACTTAGGCGGAAGCAGAAGCAATGTACTAGCCGTTGGAAACGGGATGCCTTTTCAAGAATATGACTTGCCATTTATGAATACAGAATACAATTTGATTAAGATAATGGTGGAAGAGTCTGAGGATAGGTACGTTGAGTGGACATTGGTTGACGATTTTGATGGATCTTCGAAATATGATAAACATTTTGTCTTGGATGTTCAGAGAGGAAAAGTAATGTTTGGTAATTGTATAAAGGGAATGGCACCAACGGGCAAGATTATATTGGTGCAGAATGTACTTTGTTTAGGAGAAGATGGCAATATAAATATAAATAAGATAAATAAGTTCGACAGAGATATTTATTCTGACATACAAGTCACTAATAACAGGGGTGCTCATGGTGGGAGAGATGAAGAAACAATAGAAGAATGTTTCCTGAGAGCAAGAAAAAATTTGAAAAAGGTTGACAGCTTGGTTGCATATGAAGATTATGAACAGGCAGTTAAGAGAGTCCCTGGACTTATGATAGAAAATTGTAAAGCAATTAATACGGAATATATGAGAAAACAGGGAGAACCAATAGACGGCAATACAGTTTTTATAGCAATAAAGCCATTTAGTGAAGAAGGACATTCGAAATTAACTGATAAATACATAGAAAATATAAAGTCGTTTTTAAGACCAAATGTTTTAATTGGAACAACTTTAAAACTGCTGTCACCCATATACATAGAGATAGGAATATTTGCTGAAGTAAAAGTAAAGAGTAATTATTTGAATGATGAAACTGAAATTATCAAAGAGTTAGAGAAGTTTTTTAAAAATGAGTATTCTTCTAATTTTGGTAAGATGGTATCTTATAACGACGTGTACGGAATAATAGATAGACTTCCATTTGTAAGAGTCTTAGGATCATTGACTATAGAAGCAAGAGGAAATGGTATTAAAAGGACTCCAAACGGAGACGTTGTATTACCAGCTAATGGAATAATTATACCGAAAGATATAGAATATTCTATAAGTATTTCATTTTAAATCCAGAAAAATCTGAGATTTAGGAAGGAATGGTCAATGATATGGGGAAGCGAAAGTACTTTATTTTTAATAAAGATATAGATTATAAATGTGGATACATGGAAAATGTTGAAAGTAATGACGATGGGATAAGCATATTGGGCAACTATAATGCAAATTTTGATGATGACGAAAGCTATGACGAGAACGAAGACTTAGTCACGCAGAACCAGGGGAACTTTATTTCAAAGCTACTTGACAGTGGCGAAAGTAAAATGACGTGGCATCGAATGACAATTGATACAGATGCCATAGAACATACTGAACTAAAGATGTTTGTCTATGCATCCGATTACAATTTTTTGGAATATGCTGAGGGCAGGGTGGATATAGAAGACGTTATACAAGACGAAGACTTGACTATATCAGAAAAAAAAGCTATTTTTCACCCTTTTTTGAAAAAAACTATAAGCAATTCAATGGATATGTTGCTGCATGAAGTAGAGGGCAGATATCTTTGGTTTATAGTTGAAATGTATAAGAGAGATAATAACTTCTTTAGACTAAATAACTTCAAAGTGTCGTTCCCGAAAGAAACTTGGACGAGATATTTACCAGAAATATATTCAGAGGGAATAGGTAAGAATGCTTTTTTAGAAAGATATTTAAGCATATTTCAATCTTTGTATGAAGATTTAAATGAAAAGATAAAAGATTCTGTGTCAAAGTTAGATCCATCATCTACATCAGCTGAATATTTAAGAGCACTTGCAGAATGGTTTGCAATAGATAACATCCAGATATGGGATGACGAACAATTAAGATATATTATTAAGAATATGTCATCACTTTATGGGAAAAGAGGAACAAAAGAAGGAATATCTAACTTCGTTAAGGTTTATACGGGCGAGAGTCCTATTATAGTAGAATACCAAGACTTTAATTGCCTGAGGGAAAATATATATAAATATGACCTGGCATGTAAGCTATATAAGAATGATCCATACGTTTTTACAGTCTTGGTTAAGGAAGAGCATGTCCCTTCGAATAAAGAATATAAAACTTTAGTAAAGATTATAGAGAATGTTAAACCGGCATATATGGAATTTGACTTAGTGATATTAAAGCCATATATTTTCTTAGATAACTACACATACATGGGTGTGAATACAGTTTTAGGTAGCTATAAGACATTGTCACTTGACGGATTCTCTTTGGTACCTTTTTCTGCCATTAAAAATGATAAGGAGTAACTATTTATGAAAAATTCTAAATATTTCCCATTTGAACGTAATAAATATTTTTATGGAAAATTACTATCAGTTGACGATTTTGAGTTAGAACAAAGATATATGAATGACAAAAGAAGACTAATAAACAGGTTTATGTATGGCTGTGGGGTTGTAGCAGGCTTGTCCGTGGTTGGAATAGATGACTTCATGGTATCCGTAGAGAAAGGATTTGCACTGGATTATGCTGGAAGGGAGATAGTAGTTGACGTTCCAGTAATGAAAAAACTATCATTAATTGACGGATTTGAGTCATATGACAGATCAGATGAGCAAAAGGATTATACTTACTTATGCATAGAATATGATGAAGAAGACACAGATCAAGTACATAGTGCGATAAGTAATAGTACAGATGTAAAAAGTGATTCAGAATATAACAAAGTAAAAGAAGGATACAGACTATTTTTAACAAATAATGAGCCACAGGAAGAAAAATTGACGGCAAATGAACTATATGAGAACGAATGTGTAGTCTATTGGGGCAATGGAGTAAGGATCAAGCATACCACTCCTAAATTTGTTAGATCCTCAGAGGATGCAATATTAAAAATTACGATAGAAAATATGGGGCAGAAGAAAAACTTTTCATTCTCATATAAATTGAATTTGACATGTTTTAATTATGATGACAAACCAGAACTAATCGTTTCATTTGATGAAGCATTTAATGAGAAGTCAACGAAATATGAATTGTATTATCCACTCAAGGCGCATGACGTAGTAAATACAGAGGGGATAATATCAATGGATCCGGAGAGCTTTAAAATATCGATTGACCACGATCCATTGACTGATAAAGTAGATGATTCGAGATCAGTAGTTTCGATAACAGATAAAGACGTTAGAGAGCAGATTATAAAGAATTATTATAAAAATAATATGGAATATGTCGTAAAGAATAATTATCAACAGAGCATATACTTGGCAAAGATATATTTAGTTAGGGCAGAAGAGACTTATATAATAGAAAGGATAGAAAATTTACCATTTGATCAGGTGGCATCAACGAGTTTATTGAATTATGCATTGAGTTGTTATGATGAGAATAAAACTTCTGATAAAGTTTGTACTGTGGACTATGATAAAATAGTACAAAGAGTCATGAGCGAGCAAGAAGATAGGAAAGAAGTTCTAATGTCCGAGGGTATAGTGAGTATACCAATTGACATAGGAGCCAGAAGAGGAGAAAGGTTTATGTCAACGGAGATAAATCACGGGCTTGGAATAGGAGAAGTAAGCATATTGACAAATATAGAAGAGGACAATGATATAGTTTATTATGGCTCATCTGAAGTATTTGAGGAACAAGAACTACCAGCCGAAGTAGCAGTAAAACTTGATAAGCAGAAAGGTAATTTTGTCATAGGGGTGAGATTACTTGAGGAGTCGGATATAAACAGGTTGGATATACGTTGGGTCGCTATTAAGAATGCTAAAGAAATAATAGAAGAAAAGAAAGAAAGAAAGATCTTTATAAGACCGAGCGTATTGAACTTGAAAGTAAAAGAAAGCTATTATCTAGAAGTAAGTTATTCTAATATAACGGATAAAAAAGTTCAATGGTCTGTAGAGGAAGGTGCAGGAGAAATAGATGCTAATGGTAAGTATACTGCCCCAGGAATACCAGGAGTATATGAAGTAACAGCTCAGAGTGTTGCATTCCCAGAAGTGAAAGCATTTATATTTGTAGTAGTAAGAGATGACGAAATAGAAAAGTAAGTAAAAGAGGTGATGTTAGATGCTTATAGGCACGTTCACTGATAATTATATAGTAGTGAGTATAAAAGAAGAAACTGAAGAGAAAGCTGTATACATATGTAAGAAAAGCAGAGGCGATGACAATATAAAGTATACTGTGGTTAAGCTAAAGAATATGGCAAATGCAGATAAATTTGTCGAGTACTTTACAACCAATATAAATAAAGAAGAATTTTTAGACTTTATTGAATGCTTTGTCTTTGACGAGAGTCTGTATTTTGTTTATTTGAATCATAAAGCACCATCACTAGGCGAGGGAGTTTTAAAGAAGGACCATAAATTTATAGAGCGTTTGGAAATAGGGAAGAATATTATAAATAAAATGGTTTATATGAACATGCCGTTTGCAATCCAATGCAATGTTTTAGATGTTGATAAGATTATGGTGGAAGAAGACTTGTCCATCAGTTTTGATTACGATTTTTGCGAAGTAGATCAAATTGACAAGTGTACTATAAGAGATGTGGCAAGATTGCTATTGGGAATAATGAACTTGATCTTCAGAAAAGAAGTAGAATTAAACAGCTCGGATGAAATAAATGAGTTTTTGGAATACTTGGTTGATGGCAAGTATGAAAAGTATATAGACTTCCTTTATAAATATAACGAAATGTATAAGGCGGTAAAGGATAAGCCAGAGGCAGAGTTGCAAAAACCAAGGACTAGATTATATATATTGTGGGAAACTACTAAGATTATATTAAAAAAACTTAAGGTCGTATTAATGGTAGGCTTGGTTTTAGGAGCCCTGGCATACCTAGGCTTTACGATTATAAATAAGATGAAACCGTCACCAGTCACTGGTAAGTCAATGGCATCGATAGGAGAAGTACCATTGAAATAAGTTTGAGTTTATAGGAGTGTGGTTATATGGGCTTGTTTGATAATATTATTTCTTCATTAGAAAATGCAAGTAAGAATATAGCAAACAGAATGAAGGCGCCAGTTGATAACGCTTGTAACAAAGCTTTAGGAAAGATTAACCCTCAAAGGATTATAAATAAGGCTGCAAATGAAGTGACTTCAAAAATCAATCCTAATAAGACTAAATTCAGAAAAAAGAAGTAGCCTATTGGCATTGATCACGAAATATCTGATAATTTTCACGGCTAGATAGCTTTTAGTCTACATATTTTATCATGACCATTGCAGCAATCAATATATTTTAAGAAAGTGAGGTGATGCGGGCATTCATCCTCAACCTAAGCTAAGAGGTTGGAGTGTCCTGCCCGTGCTTTTATGAATTTTGGTATGAATCTAGACAATATGCTATCATCACTTAGGACAGGTACTGCCAACGCCTTAAGAATGGTAGTGACTCCATTTACTAGTGCATATAACAAAGCATTAAATATGCTTAACCCACAGAGAATAGTTAATAAAGTCGGGAATGACATTAAAAAGAGCTTTGCAGACTTATTGTCACCGCCAAAAAGAAGAAAAGGATACTTTTGGATAGCAAACCGATACATAGCGAAGAAATTAGTTTATGCGCTCATATTCGTAGTTATACTACTGGCTGTATTTATGGTGCAAATAGGTATCCCGGCAATGGTTTCTTGGTGGGGAATTAAGACAATGGTTGTAAACTGTCAAGAGATGACAGGATATAATGGAAAAGTGCGACTAATAAATGACCCGGATGAGAAAAAATTAATATTTGAAGGGACTTTGACTGACGGAAAGATAAATTCGAAAGGAAAACTTTACGATAGCGAAGGACATCTCTTGTATGATGGAGACTTTGTAGACCAAATGTATGAGGGAACAGGTACAAAATTCTATTCTAATGGAGTAATTTGTTACGTTGGGGAATTCAAAGCTAATAAATATAATGGCACAGGGTCGTTATATGATGAGAAAGGTACAAAGAGATATGAGGGAACATTCTTAGACGGAATGTATAATGATAGTGGAGTGTTATATGACTCTAACGGAAATATTCAATACGAAGGTAACTTTTTGAAGAACGAGTACTCTGGGCAGGGAACGTTGTATTATCCTAATGGCAATGTGGAATATAAAGGAGAATTTTTAGGAGGAAAATTTAACGGAGATGGTTCGTATTTCTCTGACAAAGGGGAAAAGATTTATGAAGGAAAATTTTCTTTAGGAAAGTACAATGGTCAAGGAAAGCTATATGAGAATGGACAAATTGTTAATGATGGAGAGTTTTCGTCAGGAGTCTTTAAGACTGGGGACATTATTACTTACTATGGATCAGGGAATATCTACTACAAGGGTGGAATTGATAAAGACGAATATGCAGGACAAGGTACTATGTATTACGAAAATGGTAACGTTATGTACGAGGGAGTGTTCTCAAGAGGGAGATATGAAGGAGAAGGCACCCTTTATAATGAAGATGGCGACCAAATATATAAAGGTAATTTCAAAAATGGAGAATATAATGGCAAAGGAACAGCATATTCAGGCGGTATAATGGTATATGATGGGGAGTATAAGCTAGGCCTATATCATGGAAACGGTAAGCTATTTGATTCGATTACTGGAACGTTGCTATATGACGGCGATTTCTATGAAGGTGGATACTCGGGAACAGGCACACTTTATGAAGCAGATACTGTTGTCTATCAAGGCGGCTTCAGAAATGGTATGTATGATGGCCAAGGGAAGCTATATTCAAACGGAAGTCCACTATATGAAGGCCAGTTTTCACTAGGAGCATACAATGGTAAAGGCATACTTTATGATGAAAATGGACAGGTTGTATACGAAGGTATGTTTATAAGAGGTAATAAGGTATCTTAAGTAGAGATAAGTTTAATATTTTTAGCGATTGGCATGACGGCGCTTAATTGTCGTCCAGTTTGTCGCTAATTTTATTAATGAATTCTATAAATCGGGAGGAAGTAAAATGTCGGATTTTAATGCAATTGCTGATACTAGTAGAGCGTTTTTAAAGATATTAAAGAGGAATATGGTTCCGGATATCATTAAGAATGAAAGGGAGATAGTATTATGCAGTCCCCAAGACAGAGGAGACGCTGCTCTAACAGTTTATCTTTATGACATGGCGCAGAATAAGGAATTAAGTAATTCGGCAGAGATGGTAACAGAAGGGCCAGACAAAAAACGTTATCCGCCAGAATTTATGACGTTATATTATATGATAACAGCGTTTTCGTCGAGTGACGTTAGCTTTAGGGCAGAGGAAGAACAGAAAATTTTAGGAAGAGTAGTGCAATTATTGAAAGATATGTGCATGATAAATGGGGAAACTTATCAGCCAGAAATGAAAAAGAGCGAGGCGTCAATCTCAATAATACCAATGGATATGAGTACAGAAGAAAAAATGAAGATTTGGAACATTCCGGACATGAGTTATAAAGCATCGATGTTCTATAAAATAGATCCAGTTGCAATTGAGTCTAATAAGAGTGAGATGTTTACGCGTGTCAAGAGTTTCAAATTCGAAGTCGAAGAAAAACCGCTTGACTTTTCTGATGATGAAGGTGACGATGATGAATCGTAATAGAATATTTAGTTAATGAAGGGAGGGCGAATAAGATATGGTTGAGAGAAGGGTATCTATAGTTGTTTTACCGATAGACGAGTATACTGGAAAAGTTCCAGAATTAAAGAATGTTTACATACGTATTCCAGGGGAAAAGTCACCTATTAAAAAACCAGAGGGATACCATGTCTTTGTTGATGTAGTTAAGAGACAATTTAATATAAAAGTTGGCGGAAGAATATACAGAGACAGAGTTATACCAATAGATTTGGACAATTATGATAACAAGACATTAATAGAGACCATCAATCTGACTCCATCCAAGAAGTACAGCTTTATCCCAGGCACTACTTTCATAAGCGGAGAAGCAGGACCAAATGTAAATATATATATATTATGTAACAGTGGTTTTTGTAATCCTCATAAAATATCATTTGACTATAACTGTGAGAATGAGGCTGATGACGAAGGTAGCGGAGACAGCGATGCCAGTGATAAAAGTGATGGCAGTGACTTTGACAGTGATGACTTTTTTGATAGCGACTTCGACTTTGATGACTTTGATAGTGATGAAGAAGAGGAAGAGGAGGAAGAGGAAGAAGAGGAGGAAGAAGGTGGTAGCAGCACTGTAAATCTAGAACCGACAGAGCCAGATGAGTTAGCAATATTTACAGAACAACATGAGGATATAGTCAACCAGTACTTCGTAATATATGAGGGCAAGAAAAGAGATATATTTAAAATAATAAGTAAGTTTGAGGACAGAGGAGATATCTATAGAATAGAAGAGCCATTGAAGCATAGTTATAGCAAAGATGGAGCAGAGATATATCCAGTGCTTCAAACATATACGGGCGAGGATGGCAAGTTTTTCTTCCCAATTAGATTTAATATAAAAGAAGATTGCGAATGTAAAGTAGGAATTGGATTAGATTTTAAATTTATAGGAGTGGATATAGCTGCTGGTGAAGACAATAGTATAGATTTAAGTGATTTGTTTGAAAAGTTCCAGCAAGCTGAAGAAGAAAAGGCTAAAAAAGAAGAGGAAGACGAGTTTAAATTAGAAGGCTCAGACGAGAGTAGTTCAGATTATAGTTCAGAAGAAAGTAGTTCAGATGAATCGAGCTACAGCTCAGAGGACGAAAGTGAATCAGACGAGAGTGGCTCAGAGGAACAAAGCTACAGTTCAGAAGAAGGTTCATCAAGCGAAAGTGCATCAGGAGAGAGTGAGTCAGATGAGAGTGGCTCAGAGGAACAAAGTTACAGTTCAGAAGAAGGTTCATCAAGCAAAAGTGCATCGGGAGAGAGTGATGCAGACGAGAGTGGCTCAGAGGAACAAAGTTACAGTTCAGAAGAGGGTTCATCAAGCGAAAGTGCGTCGGGAGAGAGTGATGCAGACGAAAGTGATACAGATGAGAGTGGCTCAGAGGAACAAAGCTACAGTTCAGAAGAGGGTTCATCAAGCGAAAGTGCATCAGACGATAGTAATTCGGAAGAGGAAAGTGCGTCGGATGAAGAGTCGGATTACGGTTCGGAAGACGAAAGCGATACAGATGTTAGCAGCGAGGAAGCAAAAGCTAAGCCTGAACCAAAGAAAGCTACGAGAGTTGAAGAAAGTGATGTTGACGAAGAGAGCAGCGTAGAAGATGAGAGTGGTTCAGAAGAGTCAAGCTACAGTTCAGGAGAAGGTTCAACAAGCGAAAGTGCATCTGGAGAAACTGATACAGATGAAAGTGATACAGACGAGAGTGGCTCAGAGGAACAAAGCTACGGTTCAGAAGAAGGTTCAACAAGCGAAAGTGCATCAGACGAAAGTAATTCGGAAGATGAAAGTGCGTCGGATGAAGAGTCGGATTACGGTTCGGAAGACGAAAGCGATACAGATGTTAGCAGCGAGGAAGCAAAAG
>CAKSSR010000017.1 GCA_934489735.1 uncultured Eubacteriales bacterium
TACTTGACTATTATATCATTATTACTGAAAAATTGCAATAGCAATATTGATTTTCAGAGAATGAGACTTGTTAAAAGAGGAGCATTTTAATCATTTTGCTTTTAGGCTAAAAGACTTACATAGATCAAGTGCTATATGTCTAATTACTGCAAGCTTCCTGCGCCATTATCTTATTGTTGCCGACATTATGTTGTAACCATAATTTTGCCAAATGTACTTTACTTTTTGATACTGGCCACTACAATTTAATATTTCGAGACATTCTATTACAATTGAGTCTCTTATAAATTCATTAGACACATCTGTCGATTATGGAGCTTACCTTGTATTGTTGTTAAGTATTTAATAAACATAGGTAATATTTCTTTTAAGATTATTGTGAGTATAAATACAACCCACAAGATTATTATATCATCTTTTTATCATGTTGTAAAGTTTTTGTATAAAAAAAATAATAGAATTAACAGAGTCGATTGAACCTGCCTCAAATTGTATGGACAGTATAAGTAGACCCAATTGAGTAGGAAATTAAAAATTAAGTAAATAATGATTTTTATCACTTGTTTGTGAATTTTCCCTTACGATTTTAAAGAAAAAGTCAACCTAAGCTGACCAATTTTTAATATATATCAAATTTTCCAATACAAAGTCTTAAACATCCAAGTCAAGTCATTCCATAGTTACTTCAACTTTCTTCCCACTGAAAGCTATTCCATATTTATATATTACATCGACACCAGCAATTTTAAGTTCCGTATCATATTTCTTATCTACAATTTGCTTTAAGGCAACCTGCGACAACTTTTTCAATTCATCATTATTACAATTCTTCTTTGCTTTTAATTCTATCAATATGCCTGGCAGTCCTTTTCTTCTTGGTCTCAATTGTATGTCATAACGACCATCCCCGGACTCTCTATTTGAGGTCAAAAAGAACTCTTCGAATAGCGCACATAAGCCAAGCATCAACCCATGATAAAAATTTTCATTCATTAAGTCGAAGGAGCTTACAGACTGTATGAGTAATTGCTGAATAAGTTTTTTAATTTTTAAATAATTCTTTGAGAAGATAGCTTCTTGGATAGAAATAATTATTGACTGCGGTATAATATTTTCAAATTTCTTTAGAATTTCTTTGCGATAGACTGATAATATCTCTTTATTAGGCACAGAAACCTCACAGATGAAGTCATCGTTAAGAGAAGTGATGGTTTTTGATACCTTCAGATATCCAGAAACCAGAAGAAAGCTGTATATTGCTGAAGGATTGTTCTCGATTTGCGGATATATCACACTTGTATCAATATAAGTAGTCAAAGTCTTACCATTTATCAATGAATTTAAATTATCATATATTTCCTTGTTGGCTTTTGATATAACTTTATCAATAATATCATTACTCCCTGTCGATATCCAAAAAGCTTTTGGTTTACAGCCGTTCCCATAGTAATTAATTACAGACCAAGGGTTAAAAATATCAGTTTGTCCAAAGCGATATCCATCATACCATTGACAAATTTCATCATATTTATCTTCGATCCCATAATATTTAATAATTTCTTTTATTTCTTCCTTTGTAAAGCCAAAGTAAGAGCTATATTTCTCATCAAGTACTGAATTGATTGATAGATTATTTAATCCACTGAATATACTTTCTTTAGATATTCTAAGAATACCGGTGAGAAATCCAAATGAAAGATGTTCGTTGTCTTTAAATCCGCCTGAAAATAAGTTCCGCATAAATAAAATTGCTTTGTCATAGTAATTTTTTGTAAATCCCTGCTGAATAGGAGTGTCATACTCATCAATTATTATTATAGGGGCCGTACCATAATGCTTGTGAAGCATATAGGAAAGGTCAATCAATGCTGAGGAAAGTTCAACTTCATCTACATTTCCGGTAGCTAATCTCTCATATTTTTCTTTATCATACTTATTACATTTGTCCGTTTCAATAAGTTCTTTGTGACGTCTAGTTTCTCTTGCAAAGATTTCCCTAATTGCTGCAAAAGTTTCCTTCCAAGTATTAAACTTTACGTCTTTAAATGTCAAGAATATTACTGGATATTTCCCACAGTAGTCTTGATATTTCTTACCACATTTCCATATTTTCTTATCTTTAAAGTAGATCGATGCATCTTTTTCTGTCTTTTCAAAGAAAGTTCGCAACATATCCATATTTAATGTCTTACCAAAGCGACGTGGACGTGTAAATAATGTTACCATGGGTCTTTCGTCAATAAAATCTTTAATCATCATCGTCTTATCAACATAATAATATTCTGACGATACGAGGCAATAGTTAGATATTCCAATAGGCAATGGAAGCCTTTCCTTATCACTTGATAATTTTGTATCACATGGGATCAGCCAACGGTTCTTTTGCTTGACTGCTCCCTTAATTTTTCCAGTCCGGCACAGCTCTGAGATTCTTTTTGATGATATATTTAAATGCTTTTCTGCTTCTTTCGTTGAAATCAATCTACTCATAGTATATCTTTAGAAAGCATATTTCGTCATTTTAATACTTGAATGACACTTTCTATCGTCCTTTCTTTAAAATACGTAATCTGTTTTCCATTATACCTCTTTAATTTATATTTATCAAGTGAAAAACGGCTTACATCCAGGAATATTTCAAATGTATTGCCTCATGAATGCCATCCTTTAAGCTTAGTATACTTTGCTCTAAGTTACTAAAACTCAAATATTCTTCATTTTTATTATAATAAATTAGGCACATAATCTAAATTCCCTTTGATACTCCCAGTGTTGACATTGTATCATCGGTCTTGATTATGTGCCCCTTTATTTTAAAGTGTACCCCCATGTCAAGGACATTTTAATAAAGGATTATAAATTTTCTATCAGTAAATAACTATATGTTATTCTTTAACCTGCTTCTGAAAAACCTTCCACTGAAAGTGCTTCCTTTTTTAATTAGAAAGATGCCTTCCTCGATGTTTTTAATCGAAATATAGTCTTCGTTTCTAAAGACCAGGTGATCAATTAGAACAATATTTACTAATTTTAAAGCGTCTAATAGGTCTCTTGTAAACAATATGTCATCAATTGATGTACGAAGAAAGCCATAAGGGTGATTATGGGCAATAATTACCTTGGTCGCCTTATATTCTTTAGCCATATCAATAATTTTACTATTCCGAACATCAACTTTTCTAATAATTCCTTTGCAAACCGTACTATTAAGTAAAATTTTATCGTTGTTATCCAATAAAAGTATAGCAAAAATTTCAGTCGGTTGTCCAACAAAGTGAAAAGCTAATTGCTCGTTTAAATTTTCCGGATGTAACATATTCCGATCGCTTACATAAATTCTAGAAATCTTTGTCAGTATATTAAAAAAGGCTGTCGATGATTCATTAATTTTACTTATATCATGTAATATTTCTTTTGGATTAATCAGCACTTGTGAGAAACTGTTATATTTACTTAGAAGCTCCTTCGTAACGGCAATGGCATCGTTCTTTTGACCTGCATAATACAAATTTAAGATCAAAATTTCTTCCAAACTCATCTCTTTGTATCCATGTTTGATAAATTTATTCTTAATATTATCAATTTTTTCTTTGCTCATAATGTCATTCACCCACCCATTCTAATTATCCGATACAAATGAATTATATGTATACTATACTATATATTGCGATATAGTTCAAGTACCATAGTCGAATTGCTGTAAAATTTTCTTTACTATCGTCTTTCCCGTTACCTTTACAAATGTCCAAATTAAAACCTATTTCCTATTTCCCAACGCTCTCTTGAAATAGCAAGTAATTCTTTCGCAAAGGCTTCAAGCGTGATATATAATAGCTAGTCTCTTCAATTGTTTTGTCTTTAATTTTCACCAATACCTTTTTAACAGAAAATACTGTCCTTAGTCCATCCTATTCAGTTTGCTGATCAAGCCATTAGATTCATCCTCCATTCTGCCTGGGTCTTTAAATCTACATTTGTAATACTACTCATTCTATATCTTTATACAGATTCTTCTTATTTTCTTTCTACTTGAATACATAATTTTTTTCTTTCTCTGTTATCTTTTTGCAAGTTTCTTTTTGATGATGGATGCATCGCATTGTAAACCTGAAGCTTTTTTTCATAAAAAGAAAGCATTTCAAAACCAATAAGATTTCAAAATGCTTTAAAATGTTTGGTTGCGGGGGCAGGATTTGAACCTGCGACCTTCGGGTTATGAGCCCGACGAGCTACCTAGCTGCTCCACCCCGCGATATCTTAAGTTTTCCTCAAGGATCATTAACCATCTCCTTGACTGTGTTTACAGTATAACATACCCATTTATCAATTTCAAGTACTTTTTTAATAAATTTAAGGAAATTTATAAAGTTTGTATGATTAAATAAATAATTTGAGCAATATAGGAGCATATCTATGAATAAGCACATAATAACTACAGGACTTTAATCGTACACTTACGGAATGATCATTATATTTCTTCGCAATGTAATAATAAGTAACGTAAAAATAAATACATTGTATATTATATATAATATTATTTGAAATTAAAGTGCATTTAATATTTTGGATGGATAATTGATATAAATAATTATTAATTACATGTCATGATTAAGTAGAAAATAGATATTCATTTACATAATGTAGAGGGTAATAATATATATTATATATATTTGATTGTTTAATTGTTACTATTAGTATGAACTTATTTATTACTGTATACAAATTTAATAAAACATATTGACTTTTGATTTCTATATATATATAATAGATATATCAAGTGACATGTCCGACGTTGATCTATCGATCGACTAAATACTTAAAGACATGTCTCAAATAATAAAAATCTGGAGGGATTTAAAATGATTAAAAACAAATTAGTAAAAGGAATGAGTATAGGATTTCTAGTTTCAGGATTAGCATTATGTTCGATGTTAGAAACGTCAGCTATGTCAAATGATATAAATGCACAACTATGCGAAGGTATAGAGTGTGAAGCACCTCAGGAAATGGCATGTGGATGTCGTTGTTGCAGACCAGTTGTAAAACCGAAACCAGTATTAAGACATGTTTGCAGAGGACCAGCAGGCCCAAGAGGTCCAAAAGGCCCAAGAGGTAAACAGGGTAAAAGAGGTAAGCAGGGTAAACAGGGTAAGGCAGGTGCAAGCGCTTACGAAATAGCTGTTAAACATGGATTTAAAGGCTCAGAAGCAGAATGGCTTGAGTCACTAAAGGGCGGCTGTAAGTGCGTTGATACTAAGTCATTACTTATATCTGAGTATGGTAAAGTTGATAGTAACTTAGGTGGAAACATTAGCTGTAAGTATTATATACCATATAAAACTTTCTTCGAATATGGGACTAACGGTAATACAGGGACAACTCAGGTAGATAAGGGTAATCCGACGTATTTAGACTCAGTAAAAGTGATATGTTCTGATAACAATTGGTATTATAATAGTACACCATGTTACTCCTACTCCGAAACTATTTCAGGAAAAACTGATAATGATAGATTTATATATAATAGTACAGAAAAGGGAGCAAAAGATGCTAGTTGCCTGATTTATGATTCAACAAAAATTAGTAATTGTAAATGTCAACCTGAATGTATTTCTCATGTTATAAGTGAGGCTAATGAAAGGAATGTATATTACTTTATTTTGCCTAAAAGCTCTAAATTGACATTTGATGACACTTGTTTAAAAGTTAGTAAGCTATATAGTGCTTCAGATAGCATACCATCTGGAAGTACTGTTGAGATGGGCATATATGAAGTAAAAGTAAAAAATTCTATAGAAGGCGGACATAAAGCATATATAACTGCACATAATAGCACTTCGTATTTATTTGAAGCAGATGCAGGGGTTGATGATTTTACAAAGGTTTTGGATTTGATATACTTTGGCAGTGATAGCAGTGATATAGGAATGCCTAAATCATTGAATAATAGAGACTTAGGAAAGAGCTATAAAGAGGTTTCATTTGGAAATGATGATTTAAGTTCTTTGAACTCAATAAAATACAACTATGATTTAACTAACCTTGAAGGAAACATTAAGAGTAGTCCAATCGAGGAAAGTGATTTGATGGGTAAAACATTAAAAGTTAAAGACATTAAGTCAAAGGCTAGAATGCTTTTAAATGGCATAATTGAATAATAATTAAGAACAAAGTACGAAACATAAAATAACCTATTGAACAATTTATAATATTAATCATCGAAAGATTATAGAAGATGATGCGCATATTAGTAAATGATGAATGCGTGAGATGCTACATTTAAGACTGTAAAGAATGGTCTGCGATGTAGCATATTTTTTTAAGAAAAGGTTATCTTATTAATTGGAATACCAATCCTGATGAGATAAAATGTATTAAGTGTGAAAGAAAAGAATATGATACTATTTTCTATCCGGCATGGATTGATATGTATTTGAATAGTGGGGAAAATATCAGTGATATAGAAACGTTTGCTAAAATAAAAGAAATAGTTGATAAAGCTTACACATTGGCTAAGGGAGAAAAGAATCTTAATGAGGAATACTTCCAATTGCATCTCAATTCGGATACTGTTGAATGTGATGCTATGAAAAATTTTATATTTGAATCAGAGTTTTTAAAGGGATCTATAAAACTTAATGACGTAAACTATTCTTTGGAAGACATAGCGAGAAGAGAAGTAGAAGAATGGATATCGAAAATTGAGATATTTGATAAATTGAATTGCAATTACTTTAAATTCTATGGTGAAAATAATGAGGAAAATGACATGGGTCTTTTGGGAATATATAAGGATAATGAAATGTTTTACCTTCTATATCCTAGCATAGAAGAACTTGCGAAAAAGTTTGATGCGGCATATAGCAGTAAAAACTTAGAAGAATGTAAGAAAAAATAAAAAGATTACATACTCAGATATCCGATTTTATTGAAAATCTGAATGCAGGATATGTTAACTCTACTGATAATTATATTGATGATAAGGAGAATTAAAGAAAATTTACTTCGAAGGGCAACCATCAAAAAGTCAGAAGTTGAAACTGCCCAACAAAGGACATAATAAAAGACAAAATTAAAAAAGCGAAGACTACAAACTTACCTAAAGAGGGCAGGAATTTAGTCTTTGTCTTTATGCAATATGAGGCATAGGGGATGATACGATTGAGAGAAATTAAAGAGGATTGTTTAATTGTGCAAAAGCACATATTAATAATTAACAAAAATAAGCCAAAATATTTTTAATGAATTCATTTGCAAAATATAAATAAATATGTTATACTATATGTAGTTATTTAATTTAAAATAACAAATAATATTTAATAAAAGGAGCTGAAAATATGAGTGAACTTAATAGTGGGGAATTAGTGAATTTTACAGATATATTTATAGATACAGATAAAGGAGATGAAGGAGATGAAAAGAAACATGGATTATTTCATATTGAAGATGGAATGTACAAATTATCTGGAGACTATGACGAAATAAAAGGAGGCAGTATATTTAAGGAAGAATTTGACTTGAATGATGCAATGAAAAAAGGTGGTAGCGACACAGATTTTATAAATTTTAATCAAATAAAAGAAATGGAGACTTTATCATTTAAAAATTTAAAGTCAACAAATGCGGATTTAGAATTCTATTTTGAGTCAGATGAAGCGATAAGATTGGCTCCGTTTACATTTGGAGCAAATTTTACAAGCTTAAAAGCAATCAAAGGAAATAATAAAAAGGTACAATTAGTGCTATGTAGTAATACCTTTGAGAACGAAAATGTATTACAGAATATAGAAGACATAAAAGATGTAAGAAGGTTATATTTATATGGTGAATGGGATAAAGGAACCTTTAAAAAATTAGCTGGAGCGATTAAGGATGATGGAAAGATCTATGAAGACAAAGATGCGGAAGAGAAGTTTTCATTAGACGGGAAGTTTGAAAAGAGTGACTTCGGGGAAGACCTGTTAACCAAATTGAGTAAAGATATGATAAGCAATGTTATCCAAGGTACTATAAGCGAAGATGAGAAGAATGCAATTAAATCAAAAAGAAAAGAAAAAGTAAAAGCGATTAAAGCAGAAAATGGAGAAGCTGATGGCAAAAAAACAGAAGAGCAAGGCAAAGAGCAAGGCTTCTTTTCTTGGAACGATATTGTTAAGGATCATGGAGCAGTATGTGGTGCTATGTTTAAGTTTGTACTTGGACAAATGAAAGAAAAAGGCATTTCTATTAAGGCAACATTAATAGCAGAAAAAGTCGGACTAGATGAAAGTGGAGAACCAATATTAAGTCCAGATTGTTTTGAAGATATTAAATTAATCGGCGCTGGTGATGTAGTGATAAAGATATTAAAGATGTTGTCAGAAAAATGGGAAGAAGGCGCCAGTACCATAAAATTAAAAAATGATAAAAATAATAGAGATAAATTTAGGATAGCATTAAAAGAACATATAAAAAGTAATTGGGCCGAAAGTACAAAGGGAATAAAGACCAATTTAGTTATGATAGGTAAAGTAAATAATGAAATTGCAAATAAATTAGGAGCAACTAGCAAGGAAGTAATAGAAAATGTGGAGGATGCTAATAAATACATGTCTGATGTTTTACAGGGGGCAGATATATTAGATAAAGGTTGCAAATTTGAAAGATCCCAAGTAGAAACGATGATAGATTGCTTAAAACAAATAGGAAAGTCATACAAAGAAGCTAAAAATAAAGAAAAGACAAAAGATTGCATAATATGTATTGAAAGATTGAAAAGTGCATTAAAGGGGAGTGAATAATATGAGTGATACAAATGAAAATAAAGACATGATTATAATAGATAATGAGACAATAGAGATACTTAAAGGAGTAATCAATAAACCAGCAGAACCTACAGAGACCAAATCTGATTTTGAATATGATGAAAATAAGTTGTATTTAAAATATATAGGATTTGATGCTGGTGAGGAGCGTATTGACAAAGATAAATCGGTATTGATATCTACATATGTTGATAATTATTATGTAGTAACTAAAAAATCGGACCAATACCAAAAGGAATTTAAAGCCTTGAAAGACAAAAAATCAAAACACGCTAAAAGAGAAATATTCACAAAAATGATTAATAACGCCAAAGAGATATATAAATTTATTGCAGAAAGGAACATTGATAGTAGCTGTGAGGCAGTTGAAAAATTGCCGGCATTAGATCAGTTTTGTAGTATGACGTTTATGAATAAACCATTCCGTGTTAGTAATATTAATGGCATTACATTTAATCAGTTAATAAACTATAAAAATGGGGATGATCTAGTTGAGCAGCTTAATCAAGGAGCTCACTACTATGGAGATGAAAATGATATAAAAAAAATAACTGGAGGAGAGTATGACTTTTTTTGGGATGGACAACACACGCCATGGGGAAATTATTTTTATTTGATTGCTTTCCCAAAATTAGATTTTAAATCTTTGGCAGAAAATTTTAAAAAATTAGGCCCAGAAGGTAAATTCGAGGAATTAGTGAAAATATTAAAAAAATTTAGAGCAATATATAAAGTAATATTTCAAAAACGCAGTGATAGGGGATGGGCAAAAGAGCTAGAAAAGGACGAGCGTAAAGAAATTAAAACTAAAACTGAGAAATCGTTTGAGGCTCTTATGAAAGAAGAATTTTTAGGTTGCCCGTTTGAATCAATAGTTACTGATCCTGAGTCGGCTTTAACGAAAATAGTTTGTCAAAATTGTGAAGATAATGGATTGCGTGATACAATATTATGTTACCGGATTGACGGTGCTGGTTTAAATGGTGATTTTACAAATGTAAATGTTTTGAAAGCTAATTCACCTGGTTTGGCTAATGGGAAGGACGCTTATATCTTATATTATAATATCAAAGGATATGTAGATAAATTTAATGAAGCGTACAAATCGAAACAGGTTGAGGATTGTAAAAAAAATATATTTATAATCGATGAAATAAAAAAAGCTATAGAGGGAAATACTGCGAATGTAAAATGGTTAGTTTATTCTAATACGGATGAAATCAGTAAGAAAATTAAGGAATTAGGAAAAGATTCATTATCTAATAAAGGGGATGATCTTAATGGACTTAAATTGGCGGGCCCTTATGGTGAAGTAGACGTAGATAAATTTCCTGATCTAAGAGCCCCATATTTTATGAAAGTCAGAATACCCAAGGCATTTGATATTAACACAGTTGATTTTGACACCCAATATCTAAAATGTATACGAGAATGTGATCAAACAGTAACGTTTTATCCTTCATGGCTTGATGAATATACTAATCCTGAAAAAGTTGTAAGGAGTAAGGAGGAATTTATTAATATCAAAGATATACTGGATGGGATTAATGATGCATATGGACCTATGGAATTTTTTAATGTTTATGGTGCATATGATGAAGTGTCTTATAAAGAGTTTTGGGGGAAAATGATAATGATTAATAAAAGACAAATCTCTTTTGAGAGTATAAACGATCAAAGAAAAGAAGAGTTATATGTTGATTATATATTAGATAAAAAGGATAAAACCGAAAAAACAGTTTATGTTACCACGGGAAAAGCTTTTATCGGTCCGTCGACTTTAATCAAAATTAATGAAAATGAGCTTATAATGCATAGTGATATGGACGAGTTCTTTAAGAACGAAAGTAGTATTTTAGAAGATTTACAAAATGCTAAACAGCTATTGCAAAGTATACAAAATTATGAAAAACTGGAGATTCGTAAATATAGTGAAAAAGATATATATGGCTATTCAGATTTACTTTATTATGGTGATACAGCACCGACTATGGATGAGTTTTTGAAATTCCGCTTCATAGGGCTGGAAGGATATTTGAGGGGATATAGACTAAAATACGGTGAGCTTTTAGGCTGTAATAATATAGAATTACTTGGAGATAAGATAAAAAAACTAAATCAAGCTATAATCGAAAATGACTCACATGAACGTGGTGAAATAGAAAGAGATTTGAAGAAAATTTTAAACAATGAATATGTAGGGCTTGATAATTTTATTTGCTTTTTTATCGATAGAGAAAATTTGGACGATGGATATTCAAATGCAGATATTATTAGATTTATGAGTGATAAATATTTATTGATTCCTAAAATTAGTAATTTATGTGAGGAAGCTACTGAAAAACTTGGATCAGAAGAAACAAGCAATGAAGCAATTGATTGCTTGGTAAAAATTAAAGATATAGCTGAAAGAATAGATAAAGATTTCTATGATGAAGAGAGTACAATAGAAAAGACTGAGGAGACTAAAGCTCTTTTTAAAACAACAATGACTAAGAAAGAATTTTTAAGCCAAGAAATAGAAATAAAAAATTATAAGACAAGTCTTAGTGATCTTCTAAGACAAAATATAACAAAATCCGCTGAAGAATTCATATCGAAAAACGAGATAAATGTGAATAATGGATCATGTATAAGGTTTGTTGATATGACAAGCATGAAAAGAATAAATTTTGATGAGCCTAATCGGTTTAATAATGACGAATCATATGTAAAATTAAATAACGGAATTATTCTTAGAGTTTCAAAAATTGGAAAATCAGAGGGATATAGTGAAAGATATAAGGAGTATAACGCCAGGGAATGGCTTTATGTTGATATTTTAAAATTAATTGAAAAAATATCTGATTTGAGTAGGGATATAAAATTTAAAGAAATACCAAAAGAATATGAGATTAAAGAGTTTTCTGCCAATAAATATGCTGATTCATATTACAAGATAAAAGAGGCTTGTGTTACTGGCATTTTAAGTGAAGATGATTTTTGGAATATTAAAGTCACAACAAGAAATAACGAGACAGTAACTTTGAGAGAATACAAAGACTTACCAGAAGCAGAAGACCAGGAAGGTGAAAATACTTAATAAATAATGAAATAAAGAGAAGAATTAAAAAAGCAAAGACTACAAACTTACCTAAAGAGGCAGGAATGTAGTCTTTGTCTGTATGTAATATGAGGCATAGGGAATGACGGGGGATGATATAACTATACAATTTAGATAAACTTAATTAGCTGAGACAAGAAAAATATCAAGCAGCAGTTAGCGGAGACTATCTTAATTGAAGTAGACCAATCACGTGCGGTAACGAATTTATAAGCAAACAGAAGGGCGACCTGACTCAAGTATGACATAGAGAATATCAAGATTTTATTTACAGTAGTCAGGTTCAGATTGACGAAGCCATTAAAAAGCATCAAAAAAAGGGATATTGGCAAGAGAATGCATTGAGACAGCCATAGAGATTTAAAAGTATAGAGGAATCTTTTAACGAACTTTTGATCATTGCATATCAAAGAGTCTATAGCCAACAGGAAAAAGCTTTCGCATGTTACCGTTATTAAGATAGTCAACGAGACGAACAATCCATTTATGCAGAGGCATTTAAAGGTTAGATTATCATAAGTTTTAGAGCATAGAAGGAAGGTCATAAAAAAGCTTGATAATAGCAAGCTTAAGCAGATCAAGTAATTATTTTTAAGACATTTTGACATAATACGGATCACCTCAACTTATTCAAGATCAAATTACTTTCTATTACAGATGCAAGAAAGTATATAAAAAATAATACAATTGACATTATAGCGGTCTTTTTTACTATATCGATAGCAGAGATTTCTTTAGATTTTTTCATTCTGGCCAGCCTAGTGCCATAAAATGTAGAGATAAATAATCCAACTGATTCCAATGTTACGAAAACAATTATCTCGAGGTTAAGTATTCCGAGCAAAGATGCTCCGACAAAAAAGAAATTGAGGAACAAGAAGCAGCAGCCGAGTATTCCATTTGTCAGGAAGCTCAAAGTAAATCCAAGCAGAGCTATAGCTAAATTATGGATTGTCAAGTCAAGCATCATATGTTTTCTATCTCCGATTAAGAATCTCAATGTCCCAGCTAAGCTAGTCAAAGAGGTTGTTGAGGTGGACTTAAATAGCATCAAAGGGATTATAAAGCCTACGATAGCGGACGACAGCATTAAGAAATTAATTACTTTATGCAGGCTAATATTATTTTTCAAAAGTTTTAACAAATTCTAGCCTCCTATTTGCAGAAATACCACTTATATTAAGATTTTTATTGAATTTATTATCATTTACGATAGCGCTCAAGCCATCGAATACAGCTTCTTTACCGATTTTTTTAATAGCATAGACATCGGCCAATATTTCGTTACGTTTGCAATAACTCAATGATATTAGGCTTATTATGATAAGGAAGATTAAGTATAAAGCTAGAGGAGTCAATATAATCATAAAATTTTCGATACCTAATTGCACGAGGATACCTTCGCTTAGAAAGAATAGGAAAGTGAATGACAGAAAGACTGACAATATAGCGATACTTTTTTTACGATTAACAGTCTTCAAGTGACCTTCCTCATGAGCTAATATGTATTGTTTAAGGGTTTCTCCACCGGAAAAGACTTTTTGACTAATAAGTATATCATTTTTCAAGCAATTGGCGAAACCATATTGAGAGGGAGTAAAGTTATTTACAAATCCATATGGGTACATTATACTGAGGTTATAACTTTTATAAAGCCCTATATTGACGCTAAAAATTCTACTTAATATCAGATTCCTGAAGAAAAATAGCATAGAGAAGGCAAATGATATAAATCCGAAGAGAATTCCAACCTTACTGAATTCAGGGGTGATGAAAAGCATTAAGAGGCAGGAGAAAATTGTAAGGATAAAGTCACAAACTCTATGACGAGGCTTTACGGGATCCTCATTGAGGGCAAGGGAGCAATCTCTATTTTTTATGCCGGCACTTAAAGTCATATCAGTAAAGAATGAAACGTATTGGCAAGGGGCAGTCCAGTTCACCAAGCCGGAATAAATTTTTGACAGAAGGTTAATTTTTTTTGAGTGGACTTCATCATAAGTCAAGGTATCGGAGTGTTTTTTTACAAAAAGGGGGAATTTAACAAGCAGCCAGAAGGAAATTGCTAGAATCATTATGATAAAGATTGCATTAGCCGTCCCAGGGTTAACTAATTTTATTCTTTTCCAACCATAATAGTAGTATCCGAAAAGAATTATAGATATTGTGCATAAGAAGAACAGATTTGCAGAAGAAAAAGTCTTCTCATTGTTAGGTTTTTTACTTTCCATAGGGAATTCCTTTCTAAAATTTCAGAATTAATTTAAAAAGAAAAGGGAGCTGAAAAGTTCCCTTTCAATAATGTAGTAAATGATCAGCCTACGCTGGCGAGTCCCAATAATCCACCGCCAATTATTGCAACAGGTGCAGCAGCGACCAAGGCACCAGAAGCAAATGCAGCACCTGTAAGAAAACCAATGCCATTTGCTGCCGCAGTGGTACCAGAAGCTATTATAGTACCTGCAATCGGAGCGGCCTGGAATGCTGCGGTAGCCGTAGTGACTGCAGCGCCTGCGATCCCAACAGCAGAAGGAGCGGCAACAGCGCCCCAGACAGCCACACACATGGCAGGATTATTAGACAATCCATCATCAAATTGGATATCCACGTCAGATGAAAACTTATAATAATCATTATTATGTAAGTCAGTTAAGCTATATTGATATTTGTCATCTATTTTTGACTTACTGAATAAAAAATCACTGGCAGTTGTCTTAATGGATTTAGAATGTATTTTGGCATGGTTGGAATCGATGGCTTCAACAGATATATTATTGAAATTTGATAACGTTTTTAAGCTATCACTAGAAAGTATGTCAAACGCATTTAAGGATATGACAGCGATGGTAAAGATTAATAAAATAGCATTTATCACTTTGTTTCTTTTCATTTGGATTTCTTCTCCTTATTTTAAAAATAAATTACAGAATGTACTTAGAGATGTTGCAACAATACTATAAGAACTCAGACTTATTCAACACAAGTCGATGGAAAGTATATCAAAAAAGTACGTGTTAATCAAGAGAAAACTTAAACAAATAAGAAATTCTTAAATTTGGCATATAATTGTAAAATATTGTTAGCGCAAACGAGAAAGTTTTAATAATACGATAGTATACTTTTGAAACAAATGGTAAAAGTAATTACAGGTGATAAAATGAATATTAGAACTGACTTGGCTTTAGAAGCTAAATATATGAATGGGGAAGAAGAAATAGAGGGAACAAGATTTTGTTCTAAACAAATGGGAAATGGTATTAATGTATATGAATTATATGTAGAAACGAAGGAAGCTAAAGACAAATTGAACAAAGAGATAGGAGTATATATTACTATTGAGACACCGCCGTTGACCGACAATTTTAATCCAGCTGATGAAAAGATCAAAATAATATCAAAAGAGATAAAAAAATTGATTCCCCCTAAGGACGATGGACTGGTTTTAGTGATAGGATTAGGGAATTTAGAAATAACTCCTGACGCACTGGGACCAAAAACAAGCAGAAGAGTATTTGCGACAAGACATATTAAAGGAGAATTAAAAAAAATTACAGGACTGACTGGATTAAGACCGGTTTCTGTAATTGCGCCGGGAGTACTTGGACAGACAGGAATAGAATCTGGAGAGATAATATTATCTTTAATACAAAATTTGAAATGCTCAAGTCTAATCATAGTAGATGCTTTGGCATCATTAAGCCCAGAGAGACTTGGCAGGACGATTCAAATTTCTGATGCAGGGATTGCACCGGGATCAGGAGTCGGTAATTATAGACCAGTATTGAACAAGAAGACTTTAGGAATACCAGTCATAAGTATAGGAGTTCCAACGGTAGTCAATGCTAAGACATTAGCTTTTTCAATGATAAAAGGAATAGATGAGAAAAATGTAGATATTGACAATAGCAAAGACATGATAGTCACTCCCAGGGAAATAGATGTATTGATCGATAGGACATCACTTTTGATAGGAATGTCTATAAATTGCGCATTACAGGACAAGCTCACCCCAGAAGATTTGTTTTCATTGACAACGTAGTAATAATATATTTTGAAATGACATACTTATGTATTAAATATAGAAGTTTAATAGGGGGAAATCATTTTGAAATTGGTAAACGTACGAAAGACTAATAAAGCAATATTTTTAATATTATTTATTTGCTCTTGTCTATTAGTAACAACATCTTTATATAATAAGATCAAAATGATTAAGTCAGTTGATGGAATTCAAAAGATATTGGTTGGATTTATAATACCTGAGGCGTCATTAATTAAGATTAGAAATGCTTATGATAAGAAAATGGATTACTGGTTTAAAGAAAGAAACGACATAGACATGCAGGAGAACGACATAAAGGAAGAAAATGATAAGAATGAAGAAGAAAAACCAAGAAATATTAATGGCAAGTATAGAATAATTGAAAGACATCTTACAGGGAGAGGCATTCATTATGAAAATTTTTATGTCAATAATAAAAGCGATATAGAACTAGATGTAGGAAAATATTTAAATAGGCAATTGAGTTTGAAATTTGATAAAAATGATCTTCCAAAGGTACTAATAGTGCACACCCATACGAGTGAATCGTTTATGAAAGAGGATAAAGAGTATTATGATGAAAATTTCTATCCCAGGTCTCAAAATGAGGAAGAAAATGTGATAAAAGTAGGCAATTCGATTGAAAATAAGTTAAAAGAGAATAAGATAAATGTTATCCACAGTAAGAATTATCATGACTATCCAAGTTATAATGGATCTTATTTGAGATCTGCTGGGACAATAAAAGAAAATATAAATAATTATCCATCGATTCAGATCGTTTTGGATATCCACAGAGATTCAATGGGAAACAATGAGACAGGAAAAATTAAGCCCGTCTTCAATATAAATGGAAGAAAAGCAGCACAGATTATGATAATGACCGGTTGTGATTCAGATAAGTCGCTTAATTTTCCGAACTGGGAGCATAATTTGTCATTGGGCTTAAAGCTTCAAAGAAAAGTTGAAGAAATGTACCCTGGGATGACAAGACCTATGTATTTTGGGAACGTCAAGTATAACATGCATTTGACAAAAGGATCTTTATTGATAGAAGTTGGAACCGATGCCAATAGTATGGATGAAGTTTCTTATACGGGAGAGCTTTTAGGCAACGCTTTGGCATCACTCATAAAAGAATTGGAATGATAAAATGTGAACAGAATTATAAAAAAAGTGATATTGATATCGATGAGTATGATATTGTTATTAAATTTGTTATTCGGATTCATCATAGTGGAGAGAAATGTAAGAAGAGTGGCATTCAATGATTATGATAATTTAATATTTTTAGTCAATTCGAGTGAGGCATGTCAATTATGGATTAAATTTATGGGCAACAATTATATAATAGATTTTAAAAGAATGAAAATAGAAAAGAGACCATATTGAACAATATGATACTAACATTGAATTGCTATTATATTAGATTGACCAAAGATTCGAGATGTAAATCTCGATCGATATATTTTTGTTGAAAAATAAATTGAAATAGCATAAAATATAAATAGATTATATTTTTGTCATTTGAATTTAAGAAACTAGTTGAATATGTCATGATCTTTCGAGAAAATACGAAGGATTTATTTGAACTTTATTAAAAATTTGAAAGGAGGGCTACTAGATAAACTTATCTTAGGTTCGTTTTGTTAAGATAATTTATCCATATTTTTGGTAGCATTTAAGATATTTTTGAAGTGGGTTAGTATTTTAGTAAGTGTTTTTGCTGCTTTTTCAACGTTGAATACATTTGCTGTTGAAAATAATGAGGTTGATATTGCTAATAGTACATCTGCAGTTCAGGAAACTAAACTGGCTGAAAGCAATAAAAAGGATAATATTAGTAAACCTACAAAAAAGCAGGAAAAAAAGAAAAAGAAAAAAGTTATTAAAAAAGAAAATTCTCAAGTGAAGAAGAACAGAGAATATAATGAAGATGTAGTAGAGGAAAGGGTGATGAAACGAGATAGAACTGAAAATATAGACAACAATAACGGTAGAAGTAACAAGGCTATTAGAGCTAATAGCAATATTATAAGACAGGCAGAGGCAAATGACGAAAATAATAATCGAGAGTATAGCAACTTTAATGATGAGATTGATAAAGAGAATAAAAAAGAAGAAAAATCTAAGGAAATACATAAAGAAGAGGAACAACAACCACCATCACCTGATGTAGAAGATGAGTCTAAATTGCCAGATGATATAAAATTGCCTGAAATGACTAACGGAATCTCATCTGTGGCTCAACAAAAAGATGAAAGAAATTCAGGAAATGGAATAATGTCTGTATTATCTATAGGTTTCATATTATTTGGCATAATTTTATTCTCATTTGTATTAATAAGAAATAGAATGTACAATAAAGAGACTCAATTTAAGAGGAAATATGCAAAAAAAAAGCATATGATGAATAAGAATAAGTACTACAGCAGTAAGTAATTTCAACTCCTTTGAGCTATTAATTTAGTTTGAGGGAGTTTTGTACTTGAAATGTATGTAAAAAGGATATATAATTATAGATATTTTAATATTTCAATTGGAAAATTCAATTATTTACAACCATTAGCAAGACAATAATTAAAGATTATAAGAAAAAAATAAGAATAGTAAAATCCATCGCAAATTGAGTTCATAAGGGGGTTAAAAAAATTTGGCTTTTTCTTTCGAGGAAATACGAAGAAATTATGAAAGTTTAAAATTTGGGGAAGGAGAAACTACTAGGCAGATAATTGAATTTAAAGAAATTTAATTATATTTGTCCATATTTCAAGTAGTATTAAGACATTTCTAAGTTATGAAAGACTCAAACGTAAATAATTTATCAAACGGTAACGGTTCAAAGAAAAAAGTATTTAAAATTAAGTTCTTCTTTATTATAATTTTAAAATTGTTAATTACTTTCTTTATAATGATGGGAATAGCAGTAGTATCAACCGGAGTAGTCGTAGGGATCTATATAACAAGTCTATTTGGAGACAAGGTTGACTTCGACTTGATGGCATCTAAACTTCGATTGACAAGCTTTATCTATGTCAATGACGAAAATGGGAATCCAAGAGAATATCAAAAGATCTATGATACAGAGAATAGGATTTGGGTAGACTTTAAGGATATTCCGAATATCATGAAGAATGCAGTTATAGCAATAGAAGACAAAAGATTTTATGAACATAAAGGAGTAGACTTTATAAGAACATGTGGGGCTGCATTAAATTTGACTTCTGGTAACGATTCTTACGGCGGATCAACGCTTACTCAACAATTGATTAAGAATTTGACTGAGGATAACGAAGTAAGTATCAACAGAAAGTGTAGAGAAATATTTAGGGCATTGAACTTTGAAAAAGAATATTCGAAAGATGAAATACTTGAGACTTATTTGAACGTGGTTAACTTTGGGAATGGTACAAGAGGCGTTCAGGCTGCAGCAGATACTTATTTTAATAAACCAATTCAGGATTGCACAATAGCAGAGTGCGCAGCTATAGCGGGAATCACAAAGAACCCTTCAGCATACAACCCATTCTTTTATCCTAACAATAATAAGAAGAGAAGAAATAATATAATTCAAGAAATGTATGGCCAGGGAATGATATCTCATGACGAATATAACAGCGCAATGGAAGAGTCAGAAAATTTGAAGTTCTCTATTAAGTCATCATCAGACGAAGAGGAAGAAGTAACAGCATCTAACTCACTTAGGAACTGGTATGTTGAAGCATTGTTGAGCGACCTTAAACGAGATTTAAGTCAAAAGATGGGAGTAGGAGACAGCGCAGCAGAAAGAATATTATATACTCAAGGACTTAAGATATATTCGGCAATGGATGAGAACGCTCAGATGATAGCAGAAGAGTCTTTGAAAGACAATGCGGTTATGCCAAGAGACAAAAGTATAGAACTTGGTTACGTAATGATGGACTTGGATGGCAGAATTTTAGCATCGATTGGAAGTAGGAAGCCGAAGCAGGGAAATCTTTGGTTTGATAGAGCAAATGTAGCCAGAAGACAACCAGGATCAACTATAAAACCACTTGCGGTTTATGCTCCGATGATAGACTGTGGCATGTATAACTATTCATCAATCATCCCAGATAGACCTGTATTGGATAATTGGCCAGTAAACTGGTATGGAAAGTATTATGGCACTATATCTTTACCAAAGGCAATAGAAATATCAGCAAACGCTCCAGTGGCACAACTACTAGCAATATATACTCCTGAAAGAAGTTATGAATTTTTAACTAAGAAATTAGGATTTACAAGCTTGGATATAAAAGATTCACAATCGTTAGCCCCATTGTCAGCAGGAGGTACGCATATAGGAGTAACTGTTAGAGATATGACAGCAGCTTTCCAGATTTTTGGAAATGGAGGGAAGTATAATAAGCCATATACTTACTTCTATGTGACAGACAGAAATGGTAATATTATATTGGACAACAGACATAATAAACCTGTTCAAGCAATAAAGTCTGAAACTGCAACAATTATGAACAGATTGTTGAGAAATGTTGTAACAGGATCAAGGGGAACAGGTAGAGGAGCAAATATACCTGATTGGGATGTAATCGGTAAGACAGGAACTACAAATGATGACTTTGACAGCTGGTTTATAGGAGTTACTCCGTATACGTCATCAGGTATTTGGATTGGATATAACACCCCTAGAAGAATTTACGAAACTGGATCGGCTATAAGGATTTGGAGAAGCATAATGTCAAAATATTTGAGTAGTAAAGAGAAAAAAGACTTTGCATTTGATCCAAATGTAGTAGCAGCTAACTATTGCCCAGCTACAGGTAAGCTATCATCAGCAGGCTGTGGCGCACAAATAGGATATTATGATAAAAATAACTTGCCAGAGGTTTGCAACGGTGCACATTTTGGAGGATTTGTTGACGCATTCCAAAGCAGTAGCAGCAATAGTAGTAGCAATAGTAATAGCAGCAGTAGCAATAGCTTTACAACTAGTCACAGTTCGTCAAGTAATTCTAGCAGTTCAAACAGACATAGCAATGTTTTAGAAAGTGCTTCATCAAGTAATAATGAAAAACAAGAGAAACCAAAAAAGAAAAAGAAGAAGCATAAAAAGAAAAAACAGAAAAAGGAAGAGGAAATCATTCAGGAAGAATAAATTTTAATAACATGATTTAGTTTTCGGAATATAATATTATATATATTTTAATTATTGGATTTCGGAAGTTAAAAGGAATGATTGATTATTAATTATAAAGAAAGGTGGTGAAAACCGTTGTTAATATTATGATATTTAAAGACTTATATGTATTGGCAACGGGAAAGCAGTGGCACTTATAGTGCAGAAATTTGGTGGAACTTCTGTTGAAGATGCTGAGCATATTTTTAATGTCGCGGGTATAATAACTCAAGCATATGACAAGGGAAATGATGTGGTTGTAGTAGTATCTGCTCAAGGAGACACTACAGACCTATTGATAAATAAAGCTATAGAGATAAATGAGAACGCTTCCAAAAGAGAAATGGACGTATTACTCGCCTCAGGAGAACAAATATCTACCGCATTACTTTCTATGGCAATAGAAAGGATGGGATATCCAGTAATATCTCTTCAAGGTTGGCAAGCAGGATTTAATACAAATTCAAATCATGGTTCGGCTAGAATAAGTAAGATAAATCCAGAAAGAATTAGAGAAGCTTTAGATAAGAAAAATATAGTTGTCATAGCAGGATTTCAAGGAATAGATAAATATTCAGACATAACCACATTTGGGAGAGGCGGATCCGATACAAGTGCAGTAGCAATAGCAGCCGCTATGAACGCAGATTTATGTCAGATTTATACAGATGTAGATGGAGTATATACAGCAGATCCTAAAATAGTACCAAATGCCAAGAAAATAAAAGAAATTTCATACGACGAAATGTTAGAATTTGCAACGTTGGGGGCGCAAGTTTTAAATAATAGATCAGTAGAACTGGCTAGAAAATATAATATACAATTAGAGGTACTATCAAGTATTACGAAGGTACCAGGTACTATAGTGAAGGAGGCAGTGAAAATGGAGAAAATGCTAATTAGCGGTGTTGCAAAGGATCTAGATGTTGCTAGAATATCAATAATAAACATACCAGACGAGCCAGGATGGGCATTCAGATTGTTTTCAAATTTAGCCGCTAATAATATAAATGTGGATGTAATACTCCAATCTATAGGGAGAGAACCTACAAAAGACATTACATTTACAATCAACAAAGGATGTCTTAACGATGCGATACAGATACTGGACGAATTTACTAAGAATATCAACGACGTAGAAGTATTGTATGACGAAAATGTAGCAAAAGTCTCGATAATAGGAGCAGGAATGGAGACACATATAGGAATTGCAGCAAATATGTTTGAAGCGCTGTATGAAAAACAAATAAATATTCAAATGATATCAACAAGTGAGATAAAGGTATCTGTTTTAATAAATAGAAGCGACGTAGATAAAGCAGTTTTAGCGATACATGATAAATTTTTTGCTACAGACTTCTAATTGTTAACATAATCTATCATTAGGTAAAGACGATTCAACTTGTCTTTACCATTTTTATTACATATGGTATCAAGATTAAAAGGAGCTTAAAAGGTAAAACTATATTAATATATAACAATTTAAGATATCTTTTTATTTGATAAAGGGGAATTGAAGATGGTTTTTTCAAGTTTATTTTTTGTATATGTATTTTTACCAATCAATTTAATATTGTATGCATGTGCAAAGAAATTATCGACAAAGAATAACATAATGCTGATTTTTTCTGTCATTTTTTACGCTTGGGGAGAGCCTAAGTATATAATTCTATTGTTGATAATGGTTTTTTTTGATTGGTTATTGGCAATGTACATCGAGAGACACATAGAGACAACAAAAGCTAAAGTCGGATTGATATTTGTTTGCATAATTAACCTAGGACTCTTGGGAGTATTTAAATATGGAAGCTTTATTTTAGAAAATGTTTATTCTATCACAGGTTTTACAGGAGGAAACATCCCTCTGATAGAATTGCCTATAGGAATATCGTTTTACACATTCCAGCTTTTATCATATGTTGTCGATGTATATAGAAAAGAAGTGCCAGCTCAAAGAAGTTATGCCAGCCTGTTGCTATATGCTGGATTATTTCACCAATGTGTAGCGGGGCCCATAGTTAGGTATAAAGATATTAACGATGAGTTGTTTGAAAGAGTGATATCGAGAGAAGATTTAAACAAAGGTATCAACAGGTTTTCAATTGGCTTAGCTAAGAAAGCAGTTTTAGCAAATTCTTGCGGTTCTATTGCCGATTCATTGATTTTATCTGATGCAACGTTATCAAATTCAGCATTAATTTTAGAAAATGTGTCTTCATTAAGCAATCTGTCGGTATTGGGAGCGTGGATAGGAGTTTTGGCTTACATGCTTCAGATATATTTAGATTTTTCAGCTTATTCTGACATGGCAATAGGGATGGGTCAGATGATTGGCTTCCATTATAAAGAAAATTTTGACTATCCTTATATCTCTCGTAACGTAGTTGAGTTTTGGAGAAGATGGCATATATCACTGGGAACATTTTTTAGAGACTATGTATACATTCCATTAGGAGGAAATAGATGTAGTAAAGTGAGATGTGTACTAAATTTATTAGCAGTATGGTTTTTGACAGGGTTATGGCATGGAGCAAGTTGGAATTTTGTGCTCTGGGGACTATATTTCTTTATATTTATAGTCTTAGAGAGGTTTTTCTTAAGAAAACTTTTGGATTTATGTCCGAGTTTTGTATCACATGTATACCTTTTGTTTGTAGTTTTCACTGGATGGATTCTATTTAAGTTCAGAAACTTAGAATTAGGATTCATAGTCTTTAAAGGGCTATTCGGATTGAACGGAAATCCATTGTATAACTTTGAAAATTATACGATATTTACGAATAATATTTTCTTTTTAATAATAGCATTGATATCTGTAACGCCACTTATATCAAAAGTTAATAAAAGCATAATATCATTCACCAACAACAATGCGACGTATATAAAATGGTCAGAAATATTAGTACCGGTATTTCTAATGATAATATCTACTATATCATTGATAGGAAATAGTTATAATCCGTTTCTATATTTTCAATTTTGATTGAATTATTTTAGTAGGAGGTGAGGAAAATGAAGCATAAAAGACTTCGAAGAAATAAAATGTTAAGAGAGAAGATAACAATATACTTTTCTATATTTGGAATTATATCAATTATATCTTGGATACCATTCCTGAGGCCAAGTTATTCAGAGGTAGAGAAGAGAGAACTTAGCAAATTCCCAGAGTTTTCGATCGAAAGTTTATTAAATAAAGAATATTTTAATGGGATATCACTATGGTTTTCGGACACATTTCCATTTAGAGACAACCTGATAACATTGAATGGATTTATTAAAGAATTATATGGGATTTCACGTACGACTATATATGGAAGTCCAGACCAAGGTGAGGAAATTCCTGATAATGCAGATAGATTTAATAACGAAAGCAGTTCAGGGGTGTATGAGAATAATGAAAGTAATGAAAAAGACGAGAAAGAAGTAGAAACCGATAACTTAGAGACGAAATCTTTAAATGGAGTCTTAGTGGTTGGAAACAGCGCATACGAATATTATTCGTTTGTCAAGTCATTGGCTGACAGATATATAACAGTCTTGAACAAATTCACTAACAAAGTAGGAGCAGACTACAATGTTTATGATATATTAGTACCAACAAGCATTGACATAATGTTGCCAAACAACTTCAGAAGTACTATAAATACTTCAGATCAAAAGAAAGCAATATCATATATGTTCAGTGCGATGGATCAAAATGTAAATAAAATAGAGATTTTTGACACGCTCAAGTCACATAAAGATGAATATTTATATTTTAGGACAGATCATCATTGGACTGCATTAGGAGCCTACTACGCTTATGCTAACTTAATGAACTATAAGAGAGAGAATCCAATACCAGTTGATGACTTTGAGAAGATAATTTTTAATAATTATTTAGGATCATTCTATTCTCAGACAGGCAAGAAACCAGAGCTTGGGAATAATCCAGATCAAGTAATTGCATATAAGACTTATAATAATGCAGAGATGTTTTTTAAAGATAAAAATGGTCAAAATATAAAGTGGGATATAATAAAAGATGTAAGCGAATGGTCAACGGGTATAAAATATAATACTTTTATAGGAGGTGACAACCCATATACTGAAATAACTAATCATGATATAGAAAATGACAACAGCTGTGTTGTGATAAAGGAATCTTTCGGCAACGCATTTGTTCCATTTTTAATTCCTCATTATAAAAAAGTATATGTTTTGGATTATAGATATTATAAAGAAAGCAATCTTCAAGAGTTTGTAAAGAAAAATAATTGCAAAGATATAATATTTATTAATAATATGTCAGCAACTAGAAATGCAAGTTTAATAAACAGGTTGGAAACTTTAACAAAGTAAAAGAACAGGAGGATGATATTTGTGAAAAAGAGGAAAGTAATTGAAAATATAGCTAAAGGAGTAGCCGTTTCAGCAGGAATAGTATCGGTCTCAGCGATTTGTGCAGCCATAGCCAGGGCAAAGGATGAATATGATAGAGAAGCATATATCCATAATATTTTGACTGGCCTGAATGGTTCAGCGAGAAGCAGAGATGTATTTACTATGACTAAAGATGGCTTTAAATATATAAAAGGTGATATAAACAGATGGCTTGAATAGTATTGAAAAAGTCCGGAAATATTCTGTAAAAAGAATGTCCCGGACTTAAAAATTTACTTTTTTTGATTAGAAAGTTTACATGTTTTACTTTGATTATGTAATAATTTGTGACAGTGCTTATATGTTTTAAGCGGATGACGAGTTTTTGCACAGTCATTTTTATGTTCGATTGCCATACGACAAGCATATGCATGAGAAAACTTCCTCGAATAACCTAAAGAACGACTTTCGGTATACGATTTTGAATAAGTTTCAGCCAAAGTTTGATCTCCGCCGCCAGAAACATAGCTTGCATAAGCATGAGCCTTCTCCACGGAGTCTCCAGACTGTAATCTAGTCATAAATAGATTAGAATACTCATCAACATTACTAGAATCTTTAGAAAGTATAAGATAATTTGAGTATGCCATTGCCCTTTCATGAGAATCCCCTGCGGCAACTCTTTGATCGTATATAGATTTTTGAAGAAAATTAAAATCGCCTGCCTGTCCCATACTAAAAATTGATAAATATATGATAAAAGTTACAATTAGCTTAATATATTTGATCAATTTAATCACCTCCCACTAAAATATTGTATATTAATATGTTAAAAATGTCAACAGCTTAATGACTCATTGAAAAAATTACCATGAATATTTAATAAAAAATGGATAAAATCTTAAGCGGAGACGATAAATTTAAGAATCTTATTTGCATCCGGCTTGTTTTTCGACGATCAATATGTTATAATCATCAATTAAGGTGGTGAAAATTTATGAAGAATACTTGAATTTTTAATAGAATTAATGATTTTTTAAGAAAAAAGACAGTAGGTGTGAAATGAATAAGAATTTAATAAGTGGATTGCTGGTAGTTACTTACGGTATAGCTTTGTTTTTTTTATGTTCTAATATAAAGTGGTTTATAAATTTGTTATTTAATATAGTATCAATAATGACGCCGTTTATATATGGACTGATAATTGCATACATAGTTAATTGGCCATATACTTTTTTTAGAAGAAATTTAAGTAATGTAGACTTAAAAAGCAATTCTTTTATAGATAAGAACAAAATGGTTAACCCTTTATCTTTAATTTTGGCATATTGTTGCGTCTTGGGAGTCGCTGCATTTTTAATAATAATAATAGTGCCTCAGATTATTGTAAGTTTTAGACAACTGGTTGATAATTTGTCTTCGTACATAGAGTCATTTAGGCTTTTTGTTATAGAAGTGCAAAAGAAACTTAATATCAACCTGCTCTGCGTTGAGAATGATCAGAAAATGATGGACGATCTGACAAGTTATGCAGACTCTTTTAAGAGCAGGATGTTGCCCAAGTTGATAAACTTCACGAAAATGTTTGCAGTGAAGACGTATAATTGGATACTGGGAATAGTCGTCTCGATGTATTTACTGGGAAGTAAGGACAGATTGATAAATCAATTGAATAAGATTATAAAAGTCACCATCCCATCTAAAGTTTCTAACAAAATTAAAGAAATATTGAACCTGACACATAATACTTTTTGGAAATTTATTATCGGAAAGTTTATAGACTCTGCTATAATTGGACTACTATGTTTCATTGGGATGTCAATATTCAACATTCCCTATGCAATTTTAATCAGCGTGGTAGTAGGCATTACGAATATAATACCTTTTTTTGGCCCGTTTATAGGAGCTATCCCCAGCATTTTTATATTATTTATCATAGATCCAGTAAAAGCTTTATATTTTGCACTATTTATCTTCCTATTGCAACAAGTCGATGGCAATATTATTGGACCAAAGATACTTGGAAGTTCAGTAGGAGTAAGTGGATTGTGGATTATGTTTAGCGTCATGCTAGGAGGAGGTTTATTTGGAGTGCTTGGAATGGTAGCAGGGGTGCCAATTTTTGCAGTTATTTATACATTATGTGGCCAAGTTGTAAATAAAAAGCTAAAAAAGATGGAAGGAAAAGAGACAGATGGCAAGTAAAATAAAGAATGTTTACGTTTGTTCTGAATGTGGATATGAATCGGCGAAGTGGAACGGAAGATGTCCAGAGTGTGGTCAATGGAATACCTTTATAGAGGAAATAAAATCTAATGAAAAAGCTAAGTCGAGTTTAGATTTGAAAAAGGTCAGATATTCAAGTCCAGTTAAAGTATCTGAAATAAGCATAGAGGATCAACAGAGATATTCTACAGGAGTATCTGAATTGGACAGAGTACTAGGCGGAGGAATTGTAAAGGGATCATTAATTTTACTCGGAGGAGATCCAGGAATAGGAAAGTCAACGATGCTATTACAAATATGTCAATACATTGGTAGGACATTGCAGATATTATATGTATCTGGTGAGGAATCGGCAAGACAAATTAAGCTGAGAGCAAAGAGACTTAACGTCGACAGTGACAATTTATTTATTATGGCTGAGACCGATATAGAATATATTATCGAAACTATTAAATCAGAAAAGCCTGACTTAGTTGTTATAGACTCGATTCAAACAATGTCTTTGGATGACTTATCATCCTCACCGGGAAGTGTGTCTCAAGTAAAGGAATGTACCAACGCTTTGCTTAGAGTGGCAAAGTTTTTAGAAATTCCAGTAATCATAATAGGACATGTAAATAAAGATGGAGCAATAGCAGGACCAAAGGTGCTGGAACATATAGTTGACTGCGTATTGTATTTCGAAGGGGACAGACATTTATCATATAGAGTGCTGAGAGCAATAAAAAATAGATATGGATCAACAAACGAAATAGGAGTTTTTGAAATGCATGATAAAGGTCTAAAAGAAGTACAAAATCCATCAGCAATGTTACTGTCAGGACGACCAAATAATGTGCCTGGAAGCTGCGTAGCATGCGTGATGGAAGGAACTAGACCTATATTGGCAGAAGTTCAAGGCCTGGTTACATCTTCTGGCTTTGGAAACCCGAGAAGGATGAGCACAGGCTTTGATTATAATAGAATGACTTTGATTTTGGCAGTGCTTGAAAAGAGAGCCGGTTACTTTTTTTCGAATATGGACTGCTATGTCAATGTAGTAGGGGGATTAAAATTAGACGAACCATCGGCAGATTTAGCGGTTGCATTGTCATTGGTTTCCGGCTTGAAGGATAAAGTGATAAATGAGAATGTCTTGGCTTTCGGAGAAATAGGATTGTCAGGAGAAATAAGATCGGTTTCTAATGTCAAGGAAAGAGTGATAGAGGCAGCGAGACTCGGATTTAACAAATGTATAATTCCTTATCATAATGCTAAAGGACTTGACATCAATGAGTCTATCGAGATAATACCAGTCAAAAGCGTAAAGCAGGCTATATTTGTTTTAGAGTGAAATAAGCACATTCAGGATTGTCTTTGGTAACGGTTGAAGAATCTTGCAGAGTGCAATATCCATTTTCTTGATATAGACAATTGCTTGAGCATGTTATTAAGTATGGGTTGTACATAGTAAAAATCATCTCCTATATTATAGGATTTTAAAAAAAGTTTGAATTATTCAGCAGAAGCAGAAAAAATGTAAAGAGCGCTTAGAAAAAGAGTCAGAAAAGATATGTATTAACAAGATGTACATTGGGCAACAGCAGGAAAATGGAAGACAACAGTCAATAAATTTAGACATATGATTGACAAAAACTTAAAAATATTGAGATTTGTTAAGGCAAAAGAAAGAATAGATTGACTTCGTATTGAACCGTTGAAGAAAAACTTTAATCATAATTGCAATGGCATACCAGTTTGGTAGTCTTTGATTATAAATAGTAAAGCTTTCTCAGAATTTGAGAAGGCTTTTTTAAATATTTTTAAAAGTTTTACAGTCTTTACAAAATGATTAAGAATAAATTATTTTAGCATACTAATTATATGATAAAAACTAATTAATTTAGGGAACGTTTTACTTCAATTTATAATAACGAAAATTGATAAATTTTATCTTAATAACAATAAAAATACGAAGCAGAACGCATATACTATTGTATATTAAGTTAAATTTGTGATATAATAGATAAAAATATTTTAGAGAAAGGAGGATAATTATTAATTGTAATTTACTTTTGTATTGAGAATTTAGATCGATTGCAACAACTTATTAACTTTTTTTAGCCTGCCGCATATAATATTTGCTTAGAGGCTATAATAGATATGATTTTTATTAGCATTGAGTACCATCTATGAGTTAATAAATTAGAAATCTTTATCTAAATTTAATGATTTTTATTATATAAGGAGGATTTTTATGAAAAAGTTTATATCTTTAGCTTTGGCTACCGTACAACTTGTATTATTGGCTTCGTGTTCTTCTAATAATAATAACAATTCGGGAGCAAATAATGCAAATTCAATAGGCAATGAGTCGAAACCAGCTACTTCTGCTACAGAACAGGCTAATGCAGAAGTGTATAAAATGTTAAATTTCTCTGACGAACAAGAGGGAGAGTTCGCAGAAAGAGGATTTATAACGGCACCGGAAGCGTTAGTGATTACAAATGATGAGAATAAAGTGATATGGAGTCAGAATGATTATAATTTTGTAAGGAATGCAGAGGCACCATCGACTGCAAATCCAAGTTTATGGAGGAATACTAAATATAATGCTAAGTACGGATTATTTAAAGTAACAGAAGATATATATCAAGTAAGGGGATATGATGTATCTAACTTGACATTTGTAAGAAGTAAAAACGGTTGGATTATAATGGATTGTATGAGTAGTGCAGTAACAGCTAAAGCGGCTTTAGAATTATTTGAATCACAGATGGGAAAAGCCAATATAGTTGCAGTTATAATTAGCCATTCTCATGTAGACCATTACGGGGGAATAGAAGGATTGATTTCTAGAGAAAATGTAGCAGACCCTAAGCTACCATTAGACAAACAGATAGCTTCCGGTAAGACTGCTATAATAGTACCTCAGGGATTTGAAGACGCAGTTATGAAAGAGAACGTTTTTGTAGGAACTGCTATGAAACGTAGGTCAATGTACCAATATGGGACAGTATTAAAGAAGGGTGAGAAAGGAAGCTTATCAGTTGGAATAGGATTATCAGTGCCGCAGGACGGAGTGGGTTACATTAATCCGACATTTGAAGTAAAAGATTCAATATTTGAAACAAACATTGATGGAATTAGAGCGACTTTCCAACTAACGCCTGGAACAGAGGCACCAGCAGAAATGAATACTTACTTCCCTGATATGAAAGCTTTATGGATGGCAGAGAATTGTACAGGAACTTTGCACAATTTGTATACGCTCAGAGGCGCAGAAGTGAGAGATGCTAACGCATGGGCGAAATATATTACGGAAGCACAAGCTTTATTTGGAGATGATGTGGAAGTTGTTTTCCAATCTCACAACTGGCCACACTGGGGGAACGACGTTATTAAAGAATATATGACAAATACAGCAGCAGTCTATAAGTTCATTCACGATCAGACTTTATTATATATAAACCAAGGACACACTTCGACGGAAATTGCATCTATGATTGAATTACCAGAAGCACTCAATAAGATTTGGTATACGAGACAATACTACGGGACTTTGAAACATAACGTCAAGGCTGTCTACCAGAAGTATATGGGCTGGTACGATGCAAATCCAATTCATTTAAATGAACTTGAACCGAGTGAGTATGCTAAGAAATTAGTAGAATATTTAGGCGATTCTAATAAAGTTTTAAAGATGGCTCAAGCTGATTATGATAAAGGACAATACCAATGGGTAGCACAGATAACAAATGCATTAGTATTTGCAGACCCGAATAATAAAGAAGCAAGAAGTCTTTGTGCAGATGCACTTGAACAACTAGGCTATCAGGCTGAATCAGGAGCATGGAGAAATGCTTATTTAGTAGGAGCATTTGAATTGAGACACGGGACCGGACTATATCCTGAAAATAGTAAGACTTCAATTGGATCTACGGCAGAAAATATGGACACCCAAACGATGTTGGATTATATGGGAATATCAATTGATGCTCAAAAGTTAGCAGATAAATCGTTTACTATTAACCTGGACTTGAGCGATGGAGAGAAATATCTACTAAAAGTTCATCACGGGGTACTATTGTATTACAAAGGTAAGCAATCGGATAAGGCTGATGTGACTATTCATACCCAGCGTAAGGGAATATTAGCTATTTCAAGCGGAAATCAAGAAGCAATTAACTCGCTTGTTAAATCTGTTGACGGAAATCAAGAATTGTATAAGGCTTTATGCGAAAGTATGGCCAATTATAAACTATACTTTAATATCGTAGAACCATAAAAGAAAAGAAAGGAAAGCTTTTTTTATGAAGAGATTGATTTCTATATTAATTTTTTTGACATTGATGCTGTGCTCCTGCAAAGCCCCTGTGAAAGTTGAGAATAAAAACTGGGAAGTGATCGAGGAGGCTTATGTTTATTTGTTCCCGTTAGTATTGATGGACGCCACTAAGACATCTGCAACAAATGTGGAAGAACCTGATGGCGCAGGTCATGCACCGGTTAACCAATTGATTCATTCTCAAAGCCTTGCTAATGATGAATTTAAGATGGTCGTGACCCCTAATGTAGATACTTTATATACGCAGGCATGGGTTGACTTGTCTGAAGAACCAATGATATATAGAATGCCTAAGTCAGATAGATTCTTCAATGTCCAAGTTTTAGACGCATGGACGAATACGTCTGATGTTCTTAAAGAACCAGGTGACTACGCTTTAGTAAAAACAGGCTGGAATGGAGAACTACCTGCTAACGTGACTAGGGTTGATGTTCCAACAAATACGGCTTGGATGATATGTCGGATGGTAGTCGATGATGAGAAGGATATAAATCGAGTAAAAGGAATACAAAGTAATATGAGATTAGTACCATTGTCTAGCTATAATTCGATAAATGATTACAATCCGCCGAGAGGGAAGTATGATAAAGTGAATGATTTTGTCCCAGTTCAGAAAGTTTTATCAATGACTCCAAAAGAATTCTTCGATTCGGCAAATAATCTTATGCTTTTTAACCCTCCATCAACAGAAGATGCAGAAATGGTTGTAAAACTTGCATCGGTTGGAATAGGCCCAGGATTGACATTTGATAATTCATTCCTGCCAGAGAACTTTGCAACGAAATGGAGCGATATGTTAAAGAATCTTAAAGAGAAGTTGTTTGCAGAAGCCAGCAAGTATACTATTCCCTTGGGGGACTGGCGATACTTCGGAAAACCAATAGGAGACTTCGGTAATGCATATCTGTATAGGGCTGCAATAGCCTTAGGGGGCTTGGGAGCAAATACAATTGATGTGGCTATTTATCCTAAGGTCGACAATGATCACAACGGCGAAGCGCTGAATGGAGCAAAGGAATATGTAATTCATATGGAATCAGCACCGCCAGTACTAAAAGATGGATTTTGGTCTATAACTGCTTACGGACAGGATGACTTTTTGATAAAAAATCCTATAAATAGATATTGCATTAATGACAGATCTAAATGTAAATATAACGAGGATGGATCACTCGATATAATCGTATCAAAGGAAAGTCAAGATAGTAATATGGAAAATTGGCTACCAGTTGGCGAAGGGGAGTTCCATCTATATATAAGAATATATTATCCTGATATGAATGAGATATCGAACTGGAAACCTCCAGTTATAAATGCAAAATAATAGAGAAAAGGTAGATTGTCTTTCAAATTTTGATCGATAATCTACTTTTTTATAATAATTTATTGATTTTTAGAAAGAATATATTTGTAACAAGTAGAAAGAGGTGAGTTTATGATTAACGATGATACTATTAAAATCTTGAGAGAATGTAATGCAGGAATAAAAATGGGAACAGATTCTTTAGATGAAGTGATAAAACATGTCAAAGATAATAAATTGAAAGAGATTTTGTCATCAAGCAAAGAGAAACATGAGATATTGCTAAACGATACTAAGGAACTTTTAGAAAAATATAACGACACAGGTAAGGAACCAAGTGCAATGGCTAAGGGAATGTCATGGTTGAAGACAAATGTTCAACTTGCAGTTAACGGGACGGATAAAACTGTTGCCGATTTGATTACAGATGGCTGCAATATGGGAATAAAATCATTGCGTAGATATTTAAATCAATACGAAGCAGCAGAAGAAAAAGCAAAAGATATAGCAAAAAGATTGATTAATATTGAGGAAGCATTGGTTGAAGATTTGAAACTTTATCTATAAATATGTAAATAATAAAAAATCTGTACGTTTGAATAACAAAAGTTAAGACGTACAGATGAATTTTGATAATGAAAAGTAAAATATAATTTGGTAGAAGGTAGTAATTAAATAATGAAGTCAAATGCTCTCTTAACTAATTTTTATGCGGTTGCCCTCAAATAGTAACTATTAGTTGACATATTGTTACTATTTGTGTATAATATAATTATAGGATTAAAATAATAAAAGAAAAGAGGAGTGTTACAAATGTCTAAAACTGGAGTTATTCGGATTGATGATACAGTGAAAAAAAATGCCGAGATTGTTTTAGAAGAAATGGGCATGTCAGCATCAACGGCTGTGGAGATTTTTTTCCGTCAGTTGTCACGGAGTAGAAAGTTCCCTTTTGTCATTCAAGCTAATAAAGAACCAAACGAAGTGACAATGGCTGCAATTGAAGACGCAGAAAACAACCGCAATATGCATAAGTATGACAGCGTAGAAGATTTGATGTGGGATTTAAATGCCTGAAGTTTAAGCAATTAGTTATAACTTAAGAAAGATTATAAAAAAAGTGGCTATCTAAAAAGATAACCACTTGATGGCGGAGAAGAAGGGATTTGAACCCTTGCGCCAGTTTCACCCAACCTACTCCCTTAGCAGGGGAGCCTCTTCACCACTTGAGTACTTCTCCAATTAATAATGGCGGAGGAGAAGGGATTCGAACCCTTGGTCCCTTGCGAGATCACTAGTTTTCAAGACTAGCTCCTTAAACCACTCGGACACCCCTCCAATGACTATGACAATAGGATATCATATTTATATTAATATGTCAAGTACTTTTTTAAAAAAATTTTGAAATGCATAATCCAGGGAAACAAAACATAGGATAGTATATTTTAAATGACAATGTCATCAAAGAAAAAGGCTAAACGAAGTAGCAATAATATTTAGACTATGTATCGACACAATTATAATTAATATATGGAAGGGAGAATATAAATAGAAAAAAATAAAGAGGATATAAGGACAAATAATGAAAACGAAAGAAAATAACTTGACGCGGGCTGAAAAAGAAGAAGAAATAAATGAAAAGTGAGTAGAAATTGAAATAAATGCTCACTATAAAGCTGCAATTAGTCACCGATGGAATAGTAATTTGTTGATGAATTAAAAAAATGTTAAAAAATTTTTAAAAACCTCTTGACAAAATAGAAAATGCGTGCTAATATATATTATGTTAGCAGTCGATGAGTGAGAGTGCTAATTAAGAATGTGTTTTGAAACTGATCTGACTTCCCTTTCAAACTTTAGTACGGCATCAGAATTGGGTGCGGCAGACTGAGACTTGATTGAGAAAAATTGGCGTCGGTTTGAAAAAATCATATTTTTGTAGGAAAAAGTGGTAAAAAATATCTGAATAACACATGGCTTATAATGAATTTTTATGATTTGTTAAGCTTTTGTATTGAAACAGATGTAATGTTGAAGGTGTGATATAATGAGTCCAGAAGAAAGGAAACTAAAAGTTTTAGCAACTGTTATAGAAATTTATGCTAGGGATGGCGATCCAGTAAGTTCTAAGAATATATGTGATAACATCGGTATATCTGTATCATCTGCTACTATTCGTAACGATATGGCGGAATTGACAGGACTTGGTTTTCTTGAACAACCTCATACCTCTTCAGGAAGAATTCCAACGGATTCGGGATATAGACTTTATGTTGATAAACTTATGGATAAGAAGACTATAAGTAAAGAGGAAAGAAAGAAAATATTTGATTCGCTATTAGAATTCTCTGATGAACCAGAGCATTTGCTTGAAAAAGTACCTTCTTTGCTTGCTTCATTTACAGGATTTGCAGCTATTTCAACAACTCCTGCAAGCTCTTTGTCCAAAGTTAAAAGCATTCAACTGGTTAAGACCGGAGCTTATAGTGCAATGTTAGTCCTTATAACTTCTGCTGGATTGATAAAGAATAAGTTATTCAGGTGTGACTTTAAGTTGAATTCGGAAGTATTATCTTTATTTTATAATATCCTTAATGAAAAGTTTTCAGACATTCCACTTTCTCATATAACCGTTCCATTTGTACAAAGAGTGGCTGCAATGATGGGCGAAGTAGGTATGCTTATGTCAAGTGCGTTCTCAGCTTTGCTAAGTGCTTCTAATGATGCACAAAGGGCATATGTAACCATGGAAGGGCAAACGAATTTATTATTGGTTCCAGAGTTTGAGACTGAGGAAGCAAAAAGCATAATGGAATTTCTCAACAGGAGGGATGATATACTAAGTTTATTAATGGATAATCAATCAAATTCAATAAATATACTTATAGGTGATGAAAATGAGAATCCTGAATTAAAAGATTCAAGCGTAGTTGTTTCTAGGTACAATATTTCAGACGAGGCATTTGGAGCGATAGCAATAGTAGGACCAACGAGGATGGATTATTCGAAGGTAATAGCAGACTTAGAATTTATCACTGACACGGTTGAGGACTTACTTGAACAGATATTAGAATAATTATGAGGAGGTTTTGACTTGAAGAAGAACAAACATAAGATAGTCAAAGAAGATGAGAATTTAGAAAATGAAGAAAATAATAAGGAAAATGATGATAAAGCCAACGAAGAGATTGAAAAAATTAAAAAAGAGATGGAAGCTCAGAAAGACAAGTTTTTAAGAGTAGCAGCTGAGTATGATAATTACAGAAAAAGAACAGAAAAAGAGAAAGCAAATATATATGCTGATGCCATATGTTCAACTTTTAAAGAAATTTTACCTGTAGCTGACAGTATATGTAGAGCGATTGATTCTTTACCGAAAGATGAAGACAACGAATACAAAAAAGGTTTAAGTATGATCAGCGATCAATTTAACAAAGTATTAGAAAAACTAGGTATAGAGTCATTTGGAGAGGTCGGAGACAAGTTTGATCCAGAACTTCACAGCGCAGTACTACATATTGATGATGAAAGCTTAGGCGAGAATGAAATTGCATCAGTATTTCAAAAAGGTTATAAAACAAAAGATAAAGTAATAAGATATGCAATGGTTCAAGTTGCAAACTAAAAAGTGAAAAAAATTAAAATAATTAAAATAAATTAAAAAAATTTAGGAGGTCATATTTATGGCAAAGACTATTGGAATAGATTTAGGAACAACAAATTCATGTGTGGCAGTTATTGAGGGAGGAGAACCTGTAGTTATATCTAATGCAGAGGGAGCAAGAACTACTCCATCAGTAGTAGCATTTTCAAAGACAGGTGAAAGACTAGTAGGTCAAGTAGCTAAACGTCAAGCAATTACTAACCCAGACAATACAATTTCTTCTATCAAGAGAGAAATGGGTACAGAGTACAAAGTAAGAATAGAGGATAAAACATATACTCCTCAAGAAATTTCAGCGATGATATTACAAAAGTTAAAATTGGATGCAGAAGCATATCTAGGGGAGACTATTAATAGTGCAGTTATAACTGTTCCAGCTTATTTTACAGACGCTCAACGTCAAGCTACTAAAGACGCAGGAAAGATCGCAGGCCTTGAAGTAAAAAGAATAATAAACGAACCAACTGCAGCAGCATTGTCTTATGGAATAGATAAAGAAAATGATCAAAAGGTAATGGTTTACGACTTAGGAGGAGGAACTTTTGACGTTTCTATAATAGAAATGGGCGACGGAGTTCAAGAGGTTTTAGCAACAGCAGGAAACAATCGTCTTGGAGGAGATGATTTTGATAAGAGAGTAATAGATTGGATGGTCTCTAGCTTCAAATCAGAGACAGGAGTAGATTTATCAGGCGATAAAATGGCAATGCAAAGATTAAAAGAAGCAGCAGAAAAGGCAAAGATAGAATTATCAGGAGTTACATCTGCATCGATTAACTTACCATTTATTACTGCTGACGCAACAGGACCAAAACATTTAGATTTAACTTTAACAAGAGCAAAATTTAATGAATTGACTTCAGATTTAGTAGAAAGCACTATGGGACCAGTAAGACAGGCATTGAAAGACTCAGGTTTATCAATATCAGAAATAGACAAAGTATTGATGGTTGGAGGATCTTCAAGAATTCCAGCAGTTCAAGAGGCAGTTAAGGGACTCATAGGGAAGGAACCATTTAAAGGAATCAATCCAGACGAATGTGTTGCGATTGGAGCAGCTTTACAAGCAGGCGTGCTAGGTGGAGAAGTAGAAGGATTATTATTACTTGACGTTACTCCATTATCATTAGGAATAGAGACAATGGGTGGAGTTATGACTAAGATAATAGACAGAAATACAACTATTCCAACAAAGAAAAGCCAAGTTTTCTCAACAGCAGCAGATGGCCAGACTTCAGTTGAAATAAATGTATTACAAGGTGAGAGAGAATTTGCAAGGGACAATAAACAATTAGGCTTGTTTAGACTAGATGGTATCCCGGCAGCACCAAGAGGAGTTCCTCAAATAGAAGTAACTTTTGATATAGATGCGAATGGTATAGTTAACGTTCATGCCAAAGACTTAGGAACTGGCAAAGAGCAAAGAATCACTATTACATCGGGAAGTAACATGTCGAAGGAAGACATTGAAGCAGCAGTTAAAAATGCTGAACAGTTTGCAGCAGAAGATAAGAAACGTAGAGAAGAAGTTGATGCTAAGAACGAGGCAGAAAACTTATGCTACTCAGTTGAAAAGTTAATAAAGGATAATGGAGATAAGATAGAAGCAACTGATAAGGAAAACTTAAATAAAAAGGTAACAGAGTTAAAAGAAAAATTATCATCTCAGAACATGGAAGAAATAAAAGCTAAAAAAGAAGAGCTACAAAAAGAAATGTATGAAGTTTCTACTAAGCTATATCAGAAAGCTGCTGCAGAAAATCAAGCAAATGCTGCAAATGGTCAAGCAGGTGATCAACAGCAGGGCACAAATGCTCAAGGTCAAAATGTATATGATGCAGACTTTAAAGATGTAAATAATGATGATAGTAATAAACAATAATTAGATTTAAGCGGGGGCTTGGTCTCCGCTTATCTTTAGGTAAGGATTTGAAAAAGACTTTCGAGGAAATACGAGAGAATTTTAAAAAAATACTAAAGAAAGGAGAGCTACTCGACAAATTTTCCAAGTTATGATTTACGTAGATTAATATTATTGACTACATAATATAGAAAGATTGTCCATATTTTGAGTAGCAGCGATACTTTGGCTGATAAAAGAGATTTTTACGATGTACTGGGAGTGGATAAAGGTGCATCAGAAGATGAAATAAAGAAAGCTTATAGAAAATTGGCAAAAAAATATCATCCAGATTTAAATCCGGGAGACAAAGAAGCAGAAGCTAAATTTAAAGAAGTAAACGAAGCCTATGAAACATTGTCCGATGGGTCAAAGAGAGCTAATTATGATCAATTTGGACATAGCGCAACTGACTCGGGTGCAGGAGGATTTAACGGATTTGGAGGATTTGGAGACTTTGATGACATAGATCTGGGAGACATATTTAACAGTTTCTTCGGGGGATTTGGCTCTTCGGGAAGAAGAAGTAACCCTAATGCACCGAGAAGAGGCTCGGATATAGAAGTGACTTTGAATATATCATTTGAGGAAGCTGCTAAAGGATGCGTAAAGAATGTAAATTACTATGTCCAGGATACTTGTAAGGAATGCTCAGGAAGTGGAGCAGAAAAGGGTACTTCTCCTAAGAAATGTCCGGCATGTTCTGGTAAAGGAAGAGTAACAATACGTCAGAGAACTGCATTTGGCACGATGGAAACAACTAGACCATGCGATAAGTGTGGAGGAAAAGGGACTATAATAGATAAGCCATGCCATAAATGTTCTGGAAAAGGAATGGTTAAAGAAAGTCGATCAGTTGAAGTCAATGTGCCAGCAGGAATAGATGAAGGGCAAGCATTAAATGTAAGAAATCATGGAAATTGTGGAGTTAATGGAGGACCAAATGGAGATTTACATGTTTATATAAAAGTTGCTAAGCATCCTATATTCGAAAGGGATGGCGACGATGTAAGATGTGATATACCAATCACCTTCACACAAGCAGCACTCGGCTGTGAAGTTACAGTTCCAACGCTTTATGGTAAAGTATCTTACAATATTCATGAGGGAACTCAACCAGGGGATGTATTTAAGCTTAAAGGAAAAGGCATTCAACATCTATCAGGCAAGGGCATGGGTGACCAATATGTTAGAGTTTGCTTGGAAGTTCCGAAAAATTTAAGTAAAAAGCAGAAAGATATGCTAAAAGAGTTTGACAAGACGCAAACGGATAAGAATTATCAGAAAAGAAACGGCTTTTTTGATAAGATAAAGAAATTATTTGAAGACTAAAAAAGACTAAAAAAGGTTTCTTCCATCAATCGGAAGGAACCTTTTGAATATTATCATACAAATACGTATATAATAATAAAGAAGGAGTGATAACATGGAAGAAAAGAAGACACATGATCTTGATAAAGTAACAGGAGCCGGAGGTTCTGGTAGAAGTGTATATGCATGGGTACAAGAAGATCCAGAAAGAGCATTAAAAAAATTAAATAAATTGAGATCAGATGGCGTCCCATTTGATCAAAATAGCAGCCAATATAAATATTATCAACAATTGAAGAAGGCATTAAAAAGTCTTGGATATAGCGTTGAATAAGAGGTTGATATTATGTCTAAAGAAGAATATAATGAAGATATATTAAAAGACGTTGCTGGTGCAGGAATTTACGAATGGGTAAAAGAAAATCCAAAAAGAGCATTGAGTCAACTGAAAAAATGGAAGATGCAAGGGATTAATTTTGACGAATCTGATCCAGGTTATAAGCGATATAGGGCCGTTGAGGCAGCATTGATGAGACTTAATATAAACGTGCCTAATGGTTTGTAGAATTAAGACTAAAAAAAGTAGATAGCATGTAGATTATTATATGTTATCTGCTTTGCTTTTTATTATTATTCAAAAGAGTTTAGCAAATTGTTTGAATAGAAATATAAAAGAGAAATAAAAAGAACGAGAAGATAATAAAAAGGATAATTGAAACAAGTATGTACAAATTGGAGACAGACTCTTTATTCTATAAAATGGTCGCCGTAAAAGGTTGTCAAAAAAAGCTTCAGATTTGTCAATTCTCCGAAGCCTTTCCTTTTAATTTTATTATTAAATTTTAAATTAAGTCTATTTAGTCTGTACTGGTTCGTACTTCTCCTTTAATTTTAAAAACATTCTTTTGTCCATCTTTGCAGCTTTTAATGCCTTTTCATTACTTTTTTTTGTACTCTTCTTACTATTAACATTCTCTGTAGGTCATAATCTTCTGGCCTATCTGGATACTTCCCTATTAAATCCTCTTTTATCATCCTGTAGCCCGTTGCTGTGCCTGCTTCTTCCTTTGGCACGTTTAGGCATATCCAAATTGTATATACTTCCTTCAATTTATTGAAGTCTGACCCTAAAAATTCTACTCCGTATTGTGATGAAATCAACCTACTTAAATAATATGTCCCTCTTTTTTCTATTGGATATCCAGGATTGTAGCTGTTCTGCGCCTCTATATTGATTATAATTTCTACATTTTCATTACTATTTGGCAACCTCACTTTGAATTTTACATCAAAACTTCGAGTCCCCTCTTTTTCTGATACCGACTCTGACCCTGCGTTATCCAATCTCAAGCGAATTTTGTCATCCACCTGTTGTCCTTTTGATACTTTAGCATCAGATGTCAAGCACGAGA
>CAKSSR010000018.1 GCA_934489735.1 uncultured Eubacteriales bacterium
GGATATCGAATAGAAAAAAGAGGAACATATTACTTAAGTAGGTTGATTTCATCACAGTATGGGATAGAATTTTTAGGGTCAGACTTCAATAAATTGAAAAAAGTATATACAATTTGGATATGCCTAAACGTGCCAGAGGAAAAAGCAGGCACAGCAACAGGCTACAGGATGATAAAAGAGGATTTAATAGGGGAATATCCAGACAGGCCAGAAGATTATGACCTACAGAGAATGGTAATAGCAAGAAAAGTACAAAGAGGAAGTACGAACCAGTACAGACTAAATAGACTTAATTTAAAATTGAATAATAAAATTAAAAGAAAAGGCTTCAGAGAATTGATAAATCTGAAGCTTTTTTTAACAATCTTTTACGGTAACACTCCCTCAAGATAGACTCGGCTATGAATTTGTCATAATATATTTGTCATAATATATGTATTGAAAAGTAAGAGATTTGTTAAATGATAATGAATTTATGTATAAATAGGTAAAAATATAAATTAAATAATGCAAAGCTATGTTATAATGAAAATGTAGTGGGCAGGAATTGGAAAGAAAAATTGCTCAAATAAAATGTATTTTAAATTGAAATGTATCAAAATTTTTGATATAATAAAGAAAGAGAAAGGTGGATTTGAATGTCCAAAAGAGTTTTGAAGGCAAAAAAAGTAAAGCCAAACAATATGAAAGGAAAATTAGAAGAGCATACGATGCAGCAGCAAAGAAGTTGTTGTCAAATAAAAGAGTTTTGGCTAATATTTTAAAGTACTTTACAAAGGAATTTAAGGATTGTACTATAAAAGAGATTATCTCGTGCTTGACATCTGATGCTAAAGTATCAAAAGGACAACAGGTGGATGATAAAATTCGTTTGAGATTGGATAATGCAGGGTCAGAATCGGTATCAGAAAAAGAAGGGACTCGAAGTTTTGACGTAAAATTCAAAGTGAGGTTGCCAAATAGTAATGAAAATGTAGAGATTATAATAAACATAGAGGCGCAGAACAGCTACAATCCTGGATATCGAATAGAAAAAAGAGGAACATATTACTTAAGTAGGTTGATTTCATCACAGTATGGGATAGAATTTTTAGGGTCAGACTTCAATAAATTGAAAAAAGTATATACAATTTGGATATGCCTAAACGTGCCAGAGGAAAAAGCAGGCACAGCAACAGGCTACAGGATGATAAAAGAGGATTTAATAGGGGAATATCCAGACAGGCCAGAAGATTATGACCTACAGAGAATGGTAATAGCAAGAAAAGTACAAAGAGGAAGTACGAACCAGTACAGACTAAATAGACTTAATTTAAAATTGAATAATAAAATTAAAAGAAAAGGCTTCAGAGAATTGATAAATCTGAAGCTTTTTTTAACAATCTTTTACTGTGAGCATTCCAGAGGGCAGGCTAGTCATAGAATTTTATAATAACATTTATGCAGTGTGATTAAAAACACTTAATCATCGCAATTAGTTTCTTAAAGGGAAGCCAAAAGCTCCCGATACATTTCATACTGAACCTCCCACAACTAAAGTCGCAGGGTTCTTGGGAACTCTCTCCTAACGGAAAGATATTTACCAAGCTATCCCCGTAGTTCCTACGGTTCTTCCACTAACTCATGACTAAAGTCACGAGTGTGCGTGGTCGTTTCTAATCAATTATATACAATTTCTTTCTCATTATTTACAGGCTCACATTAAAATAATTCATTTTACTACCGATACAAATAGAATTTCTTATCAAAAAGATCAAATTCTCAAAGTATTCGGTAGTATTTTCTTAGTCTTCCTTAGCAACGACTAACCTACCGTTATAATATCCGCAATTATGACAAACTCTATGAGCAGACTTATACATATTACAACGTGGGCACCTTACAAGTGTTGGAGCTTTTACTTTAAATACATTAGAACGACGTTTATTTCTTCTAGCCTTAGAATGTTTTCTCTTTGGTACTATTGCCATTTATGGCACCTCCTTGTTTTTTTATATTTTTTTCTACAAATGTTTTAAGATATGTTCGACAAATCATAAACGATGCTTACCGATTCATGATTTAATCTATTAACTGTCTAAGAATTTCAAATCTAGGATCAACCATGCCCTTATAGCACTTACAATTTCCCTCATTAAGATTCTTTCCACAATTAGGACATATACCTTTGCAAGTATCCTTGCACAAAAATTTTGTCGGCAGTTCAAGCAAGACATCAGACATTATTACATCATATATATCTAGATTAAAATCCTTTGCCTCCACATAATCACATGGCATATTTTCCGAAAGCGACGGTACTATTACGTGCGAGAACGAATAATTATACTTCTTATACATATCCGTTGCGCACCTATCGCAAGTAGTATTTATGCCCACTACAACATTTGCACTCATAGATACTAATCCAGCATGATTTTCTATTAACAAATCAACATCTAGAGGATCCTCAATGTAACTTCCGTTAACATTTACATCAGAAAAGTCTAGCTGTAGCTTAAAAGTAACATTGTCACACTCACCCGTGAATACATTTTTTAAATCTATCATAACATGCTCTTACCCTCTCTACGCTTTTTGTGATCAGTTCTACCAACACATCAATACCATACTAAAATAGTATATACTTTTTGTCCCCACATTGTCAAGTCCCTCTTTCTCTGTTTTATGCGCCATAAAAATTTCGAATACTTTTTCAATTTTTACAATAGTGGGTCCTTAAGTTCAGGTGACATTTCCCTCACATTTATTATCAGACAGCTTCCCCAATCAAAAGCGAGCCATAGATTTTAGTTTGAGATCATAGTCTAATGCTTATTCAGCTGTCACATTTACGTTCTATTATATATTATTTTTCAATACGTTTGCCAACCGATTAATAAATGTTCAAATCCGGAGACCAATTACATCTCCGGACTTTATCCTTACGCTTTCATATATCTAAAATAAACATTTGCTTCTTTTACTCCGTAATGACCAGTAATATTAGTTTCTAAATCCTTTTCATCATTTTTCAATATAATAATGTAATCGCAGCCTTTTTGTTGACCATTTATATCTAAATACCTATTAAAAGTTATTCTTCCTCCGGTTGAGCCCGGGTTAAACTTTTCACCATTTAGATAATATATTTCTACTCCACTCATATAGTTTTTCATAGAAACATTTGCACCTTCATCTATCTGTATAATATGACTTCCTGCTGTTCCTGGTCTTTTAGCCGCCGTATCTTTATATTCTGCCTGTGTCCTTTCCTCTATAATTATACCGATGCAACAGGAATTTATATTGAAAGTAGCCTTAACACTCTTTTCTCCCTCTGTATTATTACTATTTTGATTCTTGTTAAGCTCTTTCGGATCTTTAAAATTAATTTTCGATTCCTTTCGACTAACTACACCTGCGCTGCATCTTTTTATATTTCCTCTGTATATAATGCATTCACCTTTGTAAACATCTATTCCAGCTCCACAGTCGCATATTTCTACATTTTCAATGATTAAGCCAGCCTTATATTCATTTCCTTCAAGTACTGGAGTACCTTCCATTTGATAAATTCCAGTTGTACAATTTTTCATTGTTCCTCCCTTAACATCCAATAACCCGGCACGATATTCCATTCCAGTTCTAGCTCCGTTAATAGTCCCTCCGTTAATTTCTGCTCTTCCTCCATTTACAGAGATTCCTATATTTCTCGCTTTAATCTCATTGGTACTACCATCTACAGATAAGTCACCATTTTCAACTATTACTGCAGTTCCCTCACTATTTATGTTGACATTCTTTAAGTTCAATTTACTATTTGCTTTACTTAGTATTAAACTATTATCTTTTTTCAAGTCTATCGTGCTGTTTTCTATAGTCACTTCTCCATTTCTAATGTCTAGAGAACTTGTACTCATACTAAGCTGGCAGCTGCTTATTGTTAACTCACCTTTTTTCTTTAAACCTGTAGGGTCGTCGGTTGCATCTTCGTTATCTATAAGTATATGATTACCAATCCGTCCTCCATTTATCGTCAAATTTCCTCCATATATTTTAATTGGTACCTCTATGTTTCCACTATTTACATTCATGGTTCCACCCAGGCTAATTTTAATGGTATTATTGCGGCATTCTCCTAGCACGCTGCATTCACAATCACCACATTTCTTACATACTCCATCTCCGTTGCAAGTTGTACACTTTCCTGGGTTAGCAGTGCAAGTTGTACATCCGCCTCCTTGTCCATTGCAATCTTTGCATTTTCCTGTTCCTTGACAATCTGCACATTCCCCTGTCCCTTTGCACGAATCACAACAGCACTTGCATTTGCCTACATGACTACATGTACATCTATCTCTATGCTTTTCATTTAATTTTACTCTACCGCCATTAAAGTCTACATTGCCTCTTACATCCATATCCCCAAGAACATTTGAATTTCTACTACTAATATTTAAATTCCCATTCTTTTCTACTACTATATTAGTAACTTTTCCTCCAGAAACTTTAACGCTTCCTCCACTTTTAACTGTCAAATTACCAACTACACCCGCTGAGATAATAGTATTTCCTTCGCTTACCACTTCTTTAAAGCTAGTCAAGTCATCTACAATTTGAAGTACGCCTCCTTTTGCTACAACAGCAGCAGGGAATACCTTTTCATTTAAAGAAACTATTGTCCCTGAAGGTACGTATATGCCTATTGAAATACAGTCATCTTCTTTATCTTTTTCTTCTATATCTTTAAGACCTCCAGCTGTAGCAGAATCTGTACAAAAACCTAGTAATGTAAATTTAACTTTTTTCTCATCAGCCTTACCGATATTATATTTTTTTAAAACTTCATATATATCTGACTTTTTGCAGCATATCATTGCATTAACCTGTCCTCCCTCGGGATTTTTTATATTTACATAGGTATTTACTTTGTCTACAGTGATACTTTCTCCTTTACCATTATTAGTATATTGCACTTCATTTAAAACAATCATAATTCCTGCATTAATAATTATTTTCCCGCCTGTATTGAATTTTAATTTATCTATATCCCCTTCATTTACGGCAAATGGTTTATTAACTATAACTTCTGATCCGGACTCACCAATTAATTTGTTTATAATTGTATCTTCGTTACTAATCTCTGCTGTTGATCCGCTTTTTAATGTCAAATCTGTTATTGTTCCTCCTGTAAAAGATATTTTACTTCCAGAATTACCATTAAACGTTGTCACCGTTCCTCCACCTATTGTCACTGTTTTAGTTTTACTAGAATTATTAAAAGTTATTATTTCCCCAGCACTTGTTGCTACCTCTCCACTATCATTATTAAACGTCGTTATTGTTCCATTACTTATCGTTACCTTCCCACTATTATTATTAAATGTTGTTATTGTTCCATTACTTATTATTACCTCACCATTAACATTATTATTAAGTGCCGTTACTGTTCCATTGCCTATCGTCAACTTTCCACTAGAATTGTTGTTGAGAGTTGTTACTGTTCCTTTCTTTATTTCAACTGTTCCTTTGGCATTACTTAGAGTCCCTGTTATGCTTCCCCCATCTACTATAGCCGTTCCCTCTCCGCTACTAACTAAATCACTTAATGTACCACTAGTCATATTAAATGTTCCACTACTATTAAAATTTATAGTACCTATACTAGCATTTCCATCAAAACTCGATGAACCTTCAAAAACGGTGGAAGCTGAATGTCCTGAAATAGTGCCTTTAACAGAAGTACCATTACAAAATCTAAATGTTCCCGCTCCTGAATTACTATTTATACTTCCAATTGAATTATATCCCGAACCCGACTCACAGTATACCGTAGCACTAGTATTATTTCCACTGTAACCACTCTTTATATTTATTGCACCTATTCTATTTACATCTTTCAATGCCTTTTCAGTTACGCCTCCTTCATCTAGCATATTATTTATAACCGCATCAGTTCTTCCATTAATCTCTAAATAATTTTCTATTTGTCCATGATTAAAAATCGTTACCTTTTCTCTGGTTTTTCCAGATCTATCACTAAGCTTCATTTTTTTTATATTAACTCCGTCTGGTATTGTAATTGTAGTATCTGAAGTTTCAAACACACTGTCAGTGATAGACTGCATCGTAGTTTGACCTTTACCAGTATATAATATTGTTGCATTGTTTTTAAATTTCGATGAAAGAACGTCAAACAAGGTCTTGTCTTCACCTTTACAAGTCACAATTGTATTTGCCGCAGTTGCTCCAGACTGGAATGATATGCGAGATGTTATTTCCGATGTTAATGAGGTATCATTCAATTTCTTATTATTAATTGTAATACTATTTAATTCAACCATTATTCCCTTTTTGACTACCACTTTTCCCTTATTATTACTATCCTTATCACCTATATTTAAAGACTTTATGCATCCACCTATTATATAAGCTTCGTTATGTAAATTTTTAACCGTCCCTCCTCCTATATTAATTGTTCCTTTTTCGCCGTTAACGCCAAGACTCTCTACTGTTCCTCCTCTTACTGTTACTTGTCCACAGATATTATCAATTCCTCCATTTAATGACCCTCCATCTATGTTAATTTTTCCAGTAAATCCATCAATTTTATTCGTTACTGTTCCACTATATATATTGACTGTTCCCGAACTTGCACCTGCAACAGTTGTTACTACCCCTTTACCATTTAGTATCAAGGTACTATTGCTATTATTAACTTTTGTTACCGTCCCACCATTTACTGTTACACTTGCATAAATTGTTTTTCCCCCTCCGTTATTATTTTCCGTATTATTATTAACCGTTGTTACTGTCCCGCCACTTATTGTCACTGCCCCTCCTATAGTTCCTTTGCTGTTAGATCCATTATTTAATGTTGTTATTTCCCCTCCGGTTACTGTTACTGTTCCCCCTGTACCTCCAAGAGTTTCAGTGCTATTTTCTAAAGTTTTTACTTCTCCTTTTTCGCTTACTGTTGCTGTTCCACTTGAGTAATTATTAAGCGTTGTTACTTTTCCTCCGCTTACTGTCACTTCCCCGTTATTATTAAGTCCTGTTATCGTTCCCCCAGCTACTGTTGCTGTTCCACTTGAGTAATTATTAAGCGTTGTTACTTTTCCTCCGCTTACTGTCACTTGCCCACCATTATACAATATCCCCATTGTCCCTTCATTTTCTGTTACTATTTTATTTTTTTTCACAGAAACACTTATTGACGTAATTGTACCACGATTATGAATGTTAATTTTGTATTTCAAGATACTACTCTTACCAACGATAATATTTAAACTTCCCACGGTAACTCCTGTGTCTATTGTTAAAGTCACTGATCTGTTGAAAGGAGTAAAAGTAACTGTCAATTTATCACAACTCTCCCTCCAAGTCTCGTCTATGTTTAACATAGACAACTCCCTCACTACCTCTTCTTCCGCATTTGCTGGCACAAACGTACTGACTGACAAGAAAAGCATTAAAAAAATCAATAAATATTTCTTCATATTACATTTCCTTTCCAAATAAATTTCAATTTATATCACTATTATGTAATGAAATATAATATTTTTTCAATAGATTTCATTACAACGCATGTCTAATATATAAATTATATACATATGTATAGATTCCGTCAATATATTTTTTAGTAATTGTACACATTAATAGTTTTGCAAAGTCAAATAAATTAAAATATACAATTAGATTGACAAGTTATATCATTATTCTATTTTTTTCTGTATACTAAAACAAAAATAACAAAATAAAGTCAACTTTTGAAGGCTGACTTTAAGAAAGTTAAAGAAATATTTAAATTTCATTGACGGAGGCAAGACAAATCATTATAATTATTACAAAGGTGGTGAAAGAAAATGTCAGCAAGTAACGACATAGAAGGAGAAAGGCAAGATATTTTAGCAAATTGTTATAGTCTTCGAATATATGATAACGAACTTTTAACTTTTGCTTTATATTACGAAGGTCTTGCTGGGCTACAGTCAAAGATTTTATCAATCAATAATGAATTAACTTATTTATTTCCAATAGACTTGGAGACAGACGGAAGCAACATTGTAGCATGGTTAAAGAACCGAGTGATTCCCAAAAACCGTACATTTGCTGACGAAATACTAAAGACTTTTGGGCTTAGCCACAACGATACCAAAGGCATCATTGATATATGCAAAGAGCTGTCGTTAAATGATAGCTACTGGGTAGTTCCAATCGATTTTGACGGAAAGTTTAAGCAATTTAATCTGTACGAGAACGATTTCTCTGAAATTTTATCATCGGTAGCATATACAGGCATTGAAAGTAAAGATAAAGCTTTTTCTATATCTCCAGAACTGACTACCAACGGTGCACTCCCAAAGGCGTGGAGGAATATAAAAGGTGAAGGAATTTATCTTTACAAAGGCGGAAGCTCAGGTGGCGCTAATACCGGCAAAGAACCATATAGCGAATACTATGCATATCAAATAGCTAAAGCAATGGAATTAGATGCAGTGGAGTATGATCTTGAAAGATGGAAAGGAATCTTAGCGTCCAAGTGTAGATTGTTTACCAATATTGACACTTCATTTGTCCCGGCATCAAAAATAATTAAAAAAGGTGGACTAAAGACATGCCTTGACTATTACAACGATACAATTTCTAAAGAGGCTGGTGAAGAATTTAAGAGCATGCTAGTATTTGATGCGGTAATTTATAACGAAGATCGACATTATAATAACTTTGGTTTGCTTAGGGACAATAAAACTGGTAGAATTATGAGGCCTGCACCGATTTTTGACAATGGTATTTCGCTCTTTAGCAATGCAATGCCAAATGACTTCAAAAACCTTGAAGAGATTGCTAAAACAAAAGGGAATCCTTACGACATCCCATACAAAATGATATGTAAAGAAGTAATCGGCAGCACCCAGAGAAAGCAATTGATGAAATTATTGAATTTTACATTCAGCCTTCATCCAACGATAAACTTACCTCAGGAAAGGTTAAAAGCTATTGAGACTCAAATTAAGCGACGTGTAAACGAATTGCTAAATTTATAAAAAAACTTAAGATCCATTAATAAATATAAAACGAAAGGACACAGCTAAAATAGTCACTTTAGTCGTGTCCCTTTGCTTTTTTAATGATATTCAGTCGTAAATTGATATTCTTATTAAAAACTTTATCTTTTTTCACTATATTCATTTATAAAACGAATTCTAGTACTAATTGGTATAGGCTTAAAGAATTTAGCATAACCTGAAGTATCCCCACTTGATTCATTCTTTATAATTTCTAACGCAGCCAGACATCTTTCTTTACCTATTCTTTTAACGGCATATTCGTCCGCAAAAAGCTCAGCCTTTTCTTTTAAATTAAATCCAAATGCAGACCAATACAATAGAAAAGTCAAAATAGGTAAAACTATAAGATGCTTAAAGCCAAGTTTAAAAATGACATAGGGTCCCACTGTAAGATAGATTATAAAAAACATAGCAATACTTATAATAAATGCAATTCGTCTCTTATCATTTATATGTCCTAGTTCATGACTAATTACATAGTCCTTTAAAGAAGTCGAACTAGAATTGAAAACCTCATCACTAACTAAGATAGTTTTAGAAAAAGGAAATGACATCCCATAATGTTTTATGAAAGTTAATGGTTTCTTTCTATAAGGATAAATTACCTTTAAATTACAGCCATCAATATTGCCCACTTTGATACTCAGTGAATATGAAATTATTTTATTTCTGAACATAACGATAACAAATATAATACATAAGGCTAAACTAAAATAGAAGTTGCCTGTTGAAAGTCCTAAGCCTAAAAGAAAAGCAATCGTAATTAGTGGAATTGCCATCAATAGGTCCAGTATTCTGTGTACAGGCTTTACCGGTTCGTTTTCCCATGCAAATTTGCAAACTCTGTCTTTATTAAACAAAATCAACTTCAAACCAGAGAAAAAACTCATAATTTGACTTGGTTCAGACGAGAATAAAGAAAAATATAAGCGTTTAAAAAAGTTTACATTCTCTACGTATTTGTTATCGCAATAGGCCTCATTAGTATAGGTTTCATTATCCTTAACGAAAACAGGGAATTTAATTAAAAAAAGCGTTGAGAATAAGAATATAGACAAAATAAAGATGGGAAACGTTAAGTAAGGCAAAACTCTTAGAGTATCTATCGTCAGAAAGAAATATGTAATAAAAAGAGTAAATCCAGATAGACACATCACAAGGTTAGCTGAAGAAAAGGCTTTTGTTTTTTCACTATTCATATACCCTCCATGTAAATATTAATTAAAAAGCAAGTCCGATCTTCAAAAGTTCAAAGTTCGGACTTGCTTTACTTGGTGCGAGTGACGGGACTTGAACCCGTACGTCAAAGACACACGCCCCTCAAACGTGCCTGTCTGCCTGTTCCAGCACACTCGCAAATGCATGTTTATATGTTATCACTTATTCTTTTATATGTCAAGAGAATTTATCATTTTCTTAATTTTCGACATTTTATCAAATACATTGCAAATTAAAATGATTAATTTTACTATAAAATTAGTGAGTTTCAGATTACCAAAACTCACTTTTTTCTTGTATCTTTTATTAAATTATATATTATTTTGTCGGTATCTCTTATAGCCAACCTTTTTGCATTTTCCTCATACTTAGCAATTGTCTCTTTATTCTTAAGCATTTCATAAACTGTCTTAATCAATTTCTCTCCTGTTAAGTCTTTTTCTTCTATGATGCATGCGGCATTCTTATTAACCAATGCCATTGCGTTATGATATTGGTGATTTTCTGCAACATTTGGCGATGGTATCAATATAGAGGCCTTACCTGCCGATTCCATTTCGCTTATCGTGATAGCCCCCGCCCTACATATTACTAAGTCAGCTGCTGCAATGCACGTTGGCATATTATATATATATTCTCTCAAATCCAATTGAGGATTACTTTTTACATCAATTCCTTTCTCATACAATGCCGGGATAAACCATCTTCCATACTTACCATATGCATGAATGTGCTGGAATTCTGCTTTCTTAGACGTATGAGCAATCAATTCAATTATTGCTTCATTTACTTTCCTTGCTCCTAAACTGCCGCCAAATGATAGTATCACTGGTCTACTATCCAGCTTAAGGGCAGCCCTTGCTTTACTTTTACTTGATGCGACATCCGATCTTACTGGATTACCTGTCAAGACTGTAATTGCTTTCTTACTTATATTTTTCTTAGCGTCCTCAACTCCTAGCATAACAGCTTGAACTTTCTTAGCCAGCATTTTAGTTGTCATTCCTGGGTATGCATTTTGCTCTAAAATTATCGATGGCACTTTAAGTTTTATCGCCTCTCTCACCACCGGTCCGCTGACATACCCTCCAGTTCCTATACATATGTCTGGATCAAATTCCTTTATTATCTCCCTCGCCTTTATAGATGATATTATAGCTCTTTTAATCGTAATCAAATTCTTCTTAATGGCTTCCAATGATAACTTCCTGCTAAATCCTGATATCACTATCCCTTTAAATTTATATCCCGCCTTCTTTATTAACGTCTCTTCCATTCCGCCGATATTCCCTACGAATAAGATTTCAGAGTCTGGCTCATTCTTTTGTACTATTTTTGCTATCGCTATAGCCGGATTTATATGTCCAGCTGTCCCTCCGCCTGCAAGTAGCACCTTCATCTCTAATTCCCCCTTAATTATTATAAAAATTTTATCAAGTTTTTTCTAGATTTGCAGTACGTGATATTGACAGAACCACCCCAACTTGAGCAAGTAGCATAAGTAATGATGTCCCCCCGTAACTAAAGAATGGCAAACTTATGCCTGTATTTGGTATTGTATTAGTTACTACTGCTATATTCAATATAACTTGTATTCCTATTTGAGCCGTTAGTCCTATCCCTAAGAGCGCTCCAAATTTATCCTTAGCCCTCATTGAAACAACTATCCCTCGCCATATCAGCATAGCAAATAAAACTAAAATAACCATTGCTCCTATAAATCCTAACTCTTCACATACCACTGAAAAGATAAAGTCATTGTGAGGTTCAGGTAAAAACAGATACTTCTGTCTTGAATTCCCCAAGCCAAGTCCTAAAAGTCCGCCTGAACCTATTGCAAATAAGCCTTGCTTTGTCTGCCAAGTGTCTACCCCTGACGTAGCAGAGAAAGGGTCAAGCCAGCCCATTATTCTGTCATTGGCATACGTTAGTTTATTAGTAAATAAAACTATATATAATAACCCTGCAGCCACTACCCCGAATAGTATTCCAAACCATCTGAGCTTAGTTCCTCCTATAAATAACATGCCAAGAGAAAGCAAAACTATCAAAACTGTGCAAGAAATGTGAGGTTCTAGTGCCAAAAGCAATAGGGTTGGTGCCACTATGATGACATATGGTAACACTCCGTATCTAAAAGTATTCATTCTATTAAAATTTCCTGAAATCAAGTGAGCAAATGATAAAACGATTGCAAACTTCGTAACTTCTGATGCCTGAAAGCTAAATGATCCAAACTGAACCCATCTATGAACGTGATTTATAGGTGGCATAAGCAAGACCAATATCAACAATACAAATGATATTATAAGAAATATAAAAGCAAACTTATGCAAGTAATGATAATCAAAATAAGAGATAGCCAGCATAGCTATAACTCCTATTGTTGCAAACAGTGCCTGATTCTTAATAAAGCAGTGGCTGTCATGATGGAAGTAATATGCATTAGGATAGCTAGCCGAGAACATCATAACAAGGCCAATTACTAACAAAGTCAAAGTAATGAATAACAATGGAAGATCCAGACCTGAGCGGATTGAAAAAGTCTTTAATTTTTTAATAGCTGTCTTAGGTTTTTCATCCGTAGTCTTTCTATATCCTTTTCTTATATGAGTTTTTTTCTTCCCAATATACAATATTAAAGTCTCCCTTTCTAAAATATTATCAGGTGGCAAAGACAAGCATAAAAGATATCACTCCACCTATAAGTGATGCTATACTGAACCAAAAGCAAAGTGACGACTCACTCATTCCCATTAATTCAAAGTGATGATGAATTGGGCTCATCTTAAACAAGCGCTTACCTTTTGTAATCTTAAAGTAAACCACTTGTAAAATAACTGATGCCATTTCAACTATATAAACAATTCCGATAGGTATCAGTAATATTGGCATATCCAAACCAAACAATATTGCGCAGATCATACCTCCCAAGAACAATGATCCAGTGTCTCCCATAAATACCTTTGCCGGATTAAAGTTCCAGAGTAAAAATCCTAAACATCCGCCAGCCAAAGCTGAAGAAATTATACTAAATCCATGCATTGATAGTATTCCGGATATAACCATCAGTGATATTGCGGTGAAAAACACTGACGAAGCGCATATCCCGTCTATTCCGTCCGTCAAATTTACTGCATTTACCATGCCAACTATAAGTAAAGCTGAGATTATGAAATAGAATATCCCTAAATCGATGCTGCCTACAAAAGGTATTACGACAGATGTTATAAACTTGCTATTCATTGATACTTTTGCCATGTATATGCTACATAAATATCCTATTGCTATTATAAATTGCAATATAAGTTTTTGGATTGCAGTAAGTCCTAGGTTATGTTTCTTAGTTACTTTTATATAATCGTCTAAAAATCCTACCATGCCGAATAAAAATGCCATAGACATTCCTGCTACAATCTTTACAGATATCAATTGAGTCTCTCTAACATTTATCCCTAAGTTGCCCGATATCACATAATACAATGGCACGCATATCATAACTGAAACCAATATGCCCAATATAAACATAATTCCGCCCATTGTTGGAGTGCCCTCTTTACTTTTATGCCAAGATGGTCCTTCTTCTCTAATAGTTTGACCATATTTTAACCTTTTTAGTACTGGTATAAGCCATTTCCCTAAAACTGCGGTTATACTAAATGAAATTATAGCTGCTGCTATCGTCCATATTCCGAACATAATTTATTAATCATTCCTTCCTACATATTAAACATATATTATTATTTCACATATTTCAAGTTACTTCATCCACTTGAATAAAGTCGACTACAACAATACTACCTGATGTTACTCTAGTTCCTTCTTTTATGCTCTGTGATTTAGCAATTATGCCGTCCTGTCCTTCAGATGCTCCTCTAATTACGACATTTATATCTGAATCTCCCGCCAATTTGTTTACTTCTGATATCGAAAGCCCTACAAAATTCGGAACTATGACTGTTGAATTGGTACTGTCCTCATCAGTATATAGTACTACCGTGCCACCTTTTGGTACCATTTTTGACCCTTCTGGTATTTGTTTTATAACACTCTTACCATTTCCTTTGACTATAGCTCTAAGAGATAACCTTTGAGCTTCTTCTTTTGCTTTATATACTTCCATCCCGATTAAATTTGGCATAGATACTTCTAAATTTTTTGCTTCCTCCTCTGTATATTTCTTTTCTATTCCTAGATAAGGCAATACTTCTTTCATTATATTTGCAAATGCAGGACCTGCTACTGCTCCTCCGTAGTGGCTGTCACCCGTCGGCGTGTCAAAGTAAACTATTAGTGCCACTTGAGGATCGTCAGCAGGAGCAAAGCCACAATATGATGAAATATAATCCATTCCTCCACTTCTGCTAAGTCCAACCTTTTCAGATGTTCCTGTCTTTCCAGCTATTCTATATCCAGCCACGTAGCCGTTTTTAGCTGTTCCAATTGTTGCATTCGTATGGAGAATAGCGCACACTCTTTTAGCCGTATTTTCAGATATAACCTTCCTCTTGACAACCGTATCAAATGACTTAACTATATTTCCATTGTCGTCTATAATTCTATCAACTATATGCGGTTTAACCAGGTTCCCTCCATTAGCAACTGCGCAAACGGCTGTTAACATTTGTATAGGAGTGATACTAAAATTCTGACCAAACGATGCCACTACTAAGTCCATCGGTGCCATACTGCCATCTTTGCTAAAGAATATGTCCTTGGCCTCTCCCGGGAGGTCTATTCCTGTTTTTTCGGCAAATCCAAAAGCTTTATAATATCTATAAAATTTCTCTGCCCCTAAGCTTTGCCCTAACATCATGAAGACTGGATTACAAGAATTGCAAACACTTTGAACAAAAGTTTCACTTCCATGGCCACTTTTCTTCCAACATCTAACAAGTGGCGCTCCCGGATACGGATGAATTCCTCCCGAACACGTAAACATTGTATTCTCACTGACTATATTTTCTTCTATTGCCATGGACGACGTTATTATCTTCCAAACCGATCCCGGATAATAAGTATCACTTACTGCTTTATTCCTCCATTGTTTCTCCCAAGCGATAGCTCTTTCTTTCGTTTTCTCTTCCGATGATAAAGCATCTATCCTTTGAGCTTCCTCTTGATCATATATTTTAAACGGTTCGTTCGGATCAAAGTCTCCCTTGACTGCGAGTCCTAAGATTTCCCCTGTTTTTACATTCATCATAACAGCGGCTGCTCTATTCTTAACTTTGTTATCCAATATCCCTTGCTCTAAGTTCTTTTCCATAAAATGTTGAATCGACTCGTCTATAGATAGTATTAATGAACATCCATTCTTCGCTGGAATCATCTGTTCATAGTCAAATGGCATATCTGTACCAAGTGCATTCTTAGCCGTGACTACTCTTCCTGCTTCACCTGTTAAATAATCATTATAATATTCTTCTAATCCAGCAAGTCCCTGACCATCTGTTCCTGTAAATCCTAATACCGATGCTAAGAAATTCTTATACAAATAATATCTCTTATGATCTTCTATTAGTCTGATTCCACTTGAAATCTTATTATTTTTCTTAAATTCCACTATTTTGTCTTTAGTCTCACTGTCCACTTTTCTTTTTACTACCATATAATATGACTTCTTTTGGGCTTTTTCTAAAAGGTCTTCTTCATCCATATCGAGTATCTTTGATAGCCCACTTGCGACAACTTTTCTCTCACTATCGTCTTTTAGATATGCCGGCTCTAAAACTACTGTCCATACCGTAGCACTTTGCGCTAATGGTTTCATATTTCTGTCATATATAGTGCCCCTTTGCGCTGATATTTTCGTATCCTTTAGCTGTTGATCGATAGCCATTTTCTGCAATTTCGCTCCATCTATTATCTGAAGCTTAAATAATCTCACTGCAACTATAATAAATCCAGACATAAATAAAAAACATAGTACAAATAAAGTTCTCCTCCACATTCTAACCGTGGCACCTTTTGCCATCTTATGATTCCGTTGTCAAAAATTTATTAACCAGTACAACAAAATGACAACGGATTTCACCACCTTTCTTCTTTGTTTTACATTCAAACAAACAATTTTTCCTACTTTCCTTTTAAACTTCTAATTATTTTAACTAATTGCCAAGTAAATATCATTAATCAATATTATGTTTTCGAAATCAATAATATGTCCAACACATGGTAATAATTAAACTCGGTCAAAACTAAACAATCATAATTCACATAACAGATATAGGAACTAACATTTAAATTGTATCACATTATAGAGCTACTTACAACAATTATATCTTCACATTTTTATCAAATTTAAAGCTATAACAACTAAAATTTAAATTTCGACATCAAGTCCCATAAAAAAGTCATCAACAGATCTCTGGTTTGTATATTATTGATTGCTTTTCTTCTGTAAAAGGCAACAATTTTTAAAGATTATTATAATATTTTTAAATTTTGCATAAGTTTTATTTGACATTAGGTATGAAAAAAGTTACAATATACTTATGTATAAATATAAGGAGATGATATAAAATGTCTGATTTTAAAAAATTTATTAATGATTTTAACAATTCTGATGATTTCAGAAACAAAATCGAAACAAAAATAAAATCTATATACTTATCGAAGAATATAAAAAGAAACAAACTGTCAACAAATAAGATCATAAAAGAATTTATCGTACCTATAGTATCAGATGAAGGCTTTGAAGTAACTGAAAAGGATATAAAGAATCTAGAGTCGATATATGGTAGGCAAGAATTAAATCTTGAAGACTTAAGCAATGTAGCAGGCGGAGTAAATCCAATTTTAACAATCGGAATGTCAATTATGTCCCTACTACCAAGTACAATTCAAGAAAATGCTATTACAAACAACCCAACCAACATAGTAATTGAACAAAAGAAAGAAGGGACAATAGAATCTGTAATAGCGCCAGCTATAACCAACCCAGCTCCATTAGAAAAGTCAATTGAAAATGACAATGCAGAAGAAAATAACAGTACAGGGGCAACGTCTTCCAATCAAGAGGCAACCTCAGAGGAGTCTAAAGCAACAGTTGAAGAAGCAGAGACTAAACAAGTAGAAGAAATAAAGGTAAATCAAACAGAAGAACAAACAGCTCCAGAGAAGGAGGCACCAGCAACAACACAACCAGCAACAGCAACTGTATCGGAAAGTCCAAGTGCGCCATTACCGGAGCCTATCAAAACTCAGCCTGCTATAACTCAAAGCACTCAAAGATTAAAGATCCCCAAAAAGGGCATTGACGTTTCTGTATACCAGGGCAACATAGACTGGAAAAAAGTAAAAGCATCCGGGATAGAGTTTGCAATAATAAGAATAGGTTTTGGCAGCAGTGATGTCGATAAATGTTTTAAGAAAAATATCGAGGGTGCAAAAGCAGCAGGGTTAAAAGTGGGAGTATATTTGTACAGTTATGCGCAAAATACAGCTCAAGCTCAGGCAGAAGCAAGATTTGTATTAGAACAATTAAAGGGATATAAGCTGGACTATCCAGTTTGTTACGATGTAGAAGATAGAAAGTGGCAGGGGCACCTATCCTCTGGGGAACTTACTCAAATAGCTAAGACTTTTTTACAGACAGTTAGAAGTGCGGGTTACAAAGTGTCACTATATTCTTTCGTTTCTTGGCTAAATACTAAATTCGACATGAACGAATTAAAAGAATTTGATGTCTGGGCAGCTCAATGGTCAAATAAATGTACATATAAAAGAGACTATGGCATGTGGCAATATTCTGAAACAGGCGTAGTACCTGGTATCAAAGGCTCAGTAGACTTAGATTATTCTTATATGGATTATTAAATATTCAAAAAGACTACCACCATTTACATAGCTGTGATAGTCTTTTTCTAATTTATGATTACTTTTTATTGAAGTCTGTCAAATGATACTTATTTTTTTCTTAATATTGCTATCTCGACGGGTAACATTTTCATACCAAATGCTAATCAATCTCTTTTCTTGATAATAAACTCGTTCTTTTTATCAAAGTGATTCATTTATATAGGCTGCCCCTATTATCCCTGCGTTATTTTTTAATGCTGCGGTACAAATCAAAGTATCATTGTTATACTTATCTATGTTCAAATTTATTCTTTTTATCAAAAAATCTCCTTCATTGCTTATACCTCCTCCAATAAATATAAGGTCAGGCGAAAAAATGTCAATTATATTTAATATTCCTATTGATAGATAAGAAATATACGTATTAACTACTGAAGCTGCTATTTTGTCTCCATGTTTCATTGCATCAAATGGAGTCTTTCCATTTATTATATCAAACTTATTCAATAAGGTCTCGTTATTGTCTTCTATTGCTTTCTTAGTTTGTTCTATCAAAGCGCTTGCAGAAGCGTAAGTTTCGAAGCAACCTTTCTTCCCGCAGTTACATAGATTCCCGTCGAAGCTTATTACCATGTGACCAATTTCACCAGCTGAGTAATTTGAGCCTCTATATATCTTACCATTTATCAATATTCCCGCTCCGATTCCTGTCCCGATGGTAAGTCCGATTACATTTTTATAACCTTTAGCACATCCCGACAAATACTCTCCATATGTTGCGCAATTAGCATCATTATCAACTATCGTCCTAATTCCTGTAGCTTGGCTAACTTTTTCTGACAAATTCCAATCCCTTATTGATAAATTAGGACAAAACTTAACTATTTCTTTATCTAAATCAACTGATCCTGGGGCGCCTATACCAATAAGCTCTATATCGTTCGTACTCAACTGATTTTCGTTTAAAATTTCAAATATATTTTCAATTATATCTTCATTTATGCTGTCTTTTCTCGTTTCAATCTTGATTTTTGATATTATGTTGTAGTCATTATCAACCAATCCCAAAGAAATTTTCGACCCGCCTATGTCTATGCCTATTCTATTCATAAAAATTCCTCCCATTTACTATTATATTTAAAATTTAGTTACTTAATTAATAAGATTCTTGAATATTCTACTAATCTATGTTAAACTATATATCCAATAGAATAAAACAACAAGCCTAGGTGATGATAATAAATGATATCAAAACTTATAACAGTTTTCAAGCAAATTTTATATAACCAATGCAAAAATTCACATTCAAGAAGCGAAAGAATACTGGGCGTTGACAGCACAGAAGTATTAAGAAGCAAAACTGTAGCTTTATTTGGCATAGGGGGAGTCGGATCATACTGTCTTGAAGCACTAGTTAGGTCTGGTATAGGGACAATTATAATTATAGATAAAGATACTATCGACATGTCTAATATAAATCGCCAACTGATTGCCGACTTTACCAATATTGGACTACCAAAGGTGGACATTGCTGAAAAAAGAGCAAGATCTATTAATCCATATGTAAACATAATTAAGTACAAACGCTTTTATCCACAAGATGGAGACATTGACTTATCAAGATGTGACTACATAATAGATGCGATTGACACAGTGTCATCAAAGTTATACTTAGTAAAGAAGGCAGATGAGCTCAATATACCAATTATAAGCTGCATGGGGACAGGAAACAAGTTAGACCCGACACAGTTTAAAATAGATGACATTTTTAATACTTCAGTATGCCCTTTATGCAAGGTAATGAGGCATGAATTAAGAAAGATTGGAATAAACAAGCTAAAAGTAGTATATTCTAAAGAAGAACCAATAAAAGACCATTACAGGGGGAATAATAATAAAGTACCTGGCAGTACTCCTTTTGTGCCGCCGGTGGCTGGATTTATAATATCAAGCGAAGTAATAAAAAATTTATTATCGAGGGAGTAGAAAATTATGAACAAAAGAAAGACTAAAATAGTTTGTACACTAGGACCTGCGACTGATAACGAAAATGTATTAAAACAAATAATGTTAAGTGGAATGGATGTAGGAAGGGTCAACATGTCCCATCAAGACATAGAGACCCAAAGAGAAAGAATAGCAATGTTTAAGAAAGTACGTGAGGAAATAGGTTTACCCATAGGGCTACTCCTCGATACGAAAGGACCTGAGATCAGGACAGGAAAATTTGGAGACGACAAAGTAATTTTGGTAGAGAACCAGAAGTTCACATTAACCACTGATGACATAACTGGCAACAACAAGATAGTAAATGTAAGCTTCAAAGATCTCCCGAAGGATTTAAGTATCGGAGACACAGTTTTGATTGACGATGGCTTAATAGAATTAAGAGTAGATAATATAAAGGAAGAAAAAAACATAATATGTACGGTAATAAATGGTGGAGAAGTTTCATCCCATAAAGGAATTAATATACCGAAGGTACACGTGTCTCTTCCCTTTTTAAGCGACAAGGATAAAGAAGATATAAAATTTGCTGTGGAAGAAGATTTTGACTTTATAGCAGCATCTTTTACTCGATCTGCAGATGATATAATGTTACTTAAGAAAGAATTAGCTGCGAATGGGAACAAAGTGATAAAAATCATCGCAAAGATAGAAAATTTTGACGGAGTTAAGAATATCGATGAAATAATAAAGGTAGCAGACGGAATAATGGTAGCAAGAGGTGACCTGGGAGTTGAAATACCATTAGAAGACATACCGATCATCCAGAAAGAATTAATAAAAAAGTGCTGCAAAGCAGGGAAAATAGTAGTAACTGCTACGCAAATGCTTGACTCTATGATAAAAAATCCACGTCCGACGAGAGCTGAGGCAACAGATGTAGCGAATTCAGTATATGATGGAACAACAGCAATAATGTTATCAGGGGAAACTGCAATAGGGGCATATCCGGTTGAAGCAGTAAGGACTATGTCAAAAATAGCAGTAAGAACTGAAGAAGATATAAATTATATAAAAAAGTTTGAAAGAATCAACTTGAAGGATAAAAATGTAACATCAGCAATATCTCATGCGACATGTACTACTGCCCATGATATAGAGGCGACGGCGATAATAACAGTATCAAAGTCGGGCAAGACATGTACTTCAATATCTAAATACAGACCAAATTCACCTATAATAGCTGGAACGACTAGCAAAAATATAATGAGACAAATGAACTTGGAATGGGGAGTAACTCCATTACTAATAGGAAATAGTGAAAGTGTAGACGACTTGTTCGAAAATATTATAAACGAATCAAAAAAGCATAATCTATTGAAAGACGGCGACCTAGTAGTTATAACGGCAGGAATACCTGTGGGACTATCAGGGACTACAAATTTATTAAAAGTTCATATAGTTGGTGACATTTTGGTTTCAGGAACTAGTATTACTCAGAACAGCGTCTGCGCAAACCTGTGCGTGTGCAAGACAGAAGAAGAATTGGTAAACAAATTTGAAATAGGAGACATAGTTGTCTTACCAGATGTATCTCCTGATATACTTCCTATACTGAAAAATGCTGGCGGGATAGTATGCGAAGCACCTGACATCAATTCTCATGCTGCAATAACAGGACTCACCTTGAATAAGCCAACAATAGTAGGGGCAAGACATGCAACAGACATCTTAAAGAGTGGCACGACTGTAACTTTAAATGCAGCAAGAGGAGTAGTATATTGGCAGTCAGACAAAATGGACTTTTAATTAATCATGAATATTACGACAATAATATGCGAGTATAATCCTTTTCACAACGGGCACAAGTATCAAATAGAAAAGTTGAAAAAAGGCGGCACAACTCACGTCATAGCAATAATGAGCGGTAACTTTGTTCAAAGAGGATCTATATCTATAATAAATAAGTATGCAAAGGTGAGATCTGCCTTAAGCGAAGGTGGTGTAGATGTTGTAATAGAGTTACCAACAGTTTACTCTTGTTCATGTGCTGAAAGATTTGCTTACTCTGGGATATATCTGACTAAAGCATTGGGATGCGTAGACAATATAAGCTTTGGATGCGAGGACAATAATATAGAGACATTTAATGAAATAGCAAGTATTTTATTATCGGATGAATATAATGAGAAAATAAAGTCTCAACTAAAAAATAATATCAGCTTTGCAAATATAAGAAAAAATGTAATAAATGAGATACTAGACTCAGATTATTCTGAAATATTAAACAAACCGAATAACATACTTGCATTAGAATATATAAAAGCGATAAAAAAATTAGAATTGGATATAAATATTATACCGATAAACAGAGTAGGGTCAGCACATGACAGCAATATTGTAACTGACGAGCACTTCTCCTCTGCTTCTCTATTGAGAAAAATGATAGAAGGAAATGAATCGGATATAAAAAGTTACATGCCGACGTCATCGTACGACATAATCAGAGAAGAAATATCAAACGGTTGCGCCCCTGCATCAATATATAACATAGAAAGAGCTATGCTTGCAAAATTTAGAAGAATGAGTAAGGAAGAAATAAAGAGGCTACCGGAAATCAGTGAAGGACTAGAAAATAGAATATATGAATCATTTCAAAAGGCCACTTCTATTGATCAGATATATAATTTTATAAAGAGTAAGAGATATTCAATGTCAAGAATCAGACGCATAGCAATATATGCATTCCTAGATATATATGAAAACTTGCAAAAAAGAAACGTCCCATATATAAGAATACTTGGATTTAATAGCAACGGAAAGAAAATATTAAGACTTATTAAAGAAAAATCTACAATTCCTTTAGTAAATAGAGTCTCTGATATTGAATTTCTTGACGAATTGTCAAAAGAAGTATTTAAATTGGAATCACTGGCATCAGATATGTTTAACTTGGCTATACCAAAACCTACTCAATGTGGCACAGAATATAAAAGAAAAATGATAATTATCTAATAGAAAGATTTAGAATGTTAAATTTCTGTTAAAATTATTAATTCTGAATCTGAATATGATATAATATAACTATAGTAAATTTGAAAGGATTTTAATTTATGAAAAGATTAATTAAAAAGTTTGTAAGCTCACTTTTAGTTTGTGCTACTTGCTCTATATCAGCTTTTGCATCGTTTGATTCTAAAATATATAAGTCTATGCCTGAGGATAAAAATTATTTGATTTCACCTACCAGCATTAAGTTCGCATTAACAATGTTGGCTAATGGCGCTAACGGCGAGACAAGAAAAGAAATACTTGATCTATTGGAGACAAAGGATATCGAAGAATATAATAAGCTGATGACATCTATGATCAAGAGATATAGCGAAAATAAAAATATAAAGCTGAATATTTCTAACTCATTTTGGATAAATAAAGACAGACTTAAAAATAATTCTACTAAAGTACTAGACTCATTTAAGGATGTTATATCAAAGTCATTTAATGGTACATTCGGTAAGGTAAATGATAAGAACGCAGTTGAAACTATTAACAACTGGGCATATAATAAAACAAATGGGCAAATAAGTAACTTAATTGATAATCCTTTGTTTGCAGCATGCTTGATTAACGCAATATACTTTAAGGGAGACTGGGCAAGCCAATTTAAAAACTATTCTACAACTGTAGATGTGTTTACAGATGCATTCGGTAGGAAATGTTTAGTAGACTTTATGCATAAATTGGACGACGTATTGTATTATGAAGACAAGGATGTAACTGCTATAAACCTTCCTTACAAAGATAAAGATATAGGCATGTATATAGCAATACCTACTAGCAAATCGTTTGATATAAACAAGTTTAATAATATCATCCCGAAGATGGAATATAGGAGAACTGACATAGCAATACCAAAATTCCACTCAGAATTTGAGCTAGAACTACTAGAACTATTGAAAAAGATAGGGATTAATAAGGCTTTTTCAGAAAATTCAGACTTTTCTAATATATTTAATAATAATGAAGAGATAAAAGTTGACAAAGCTATTCAAAAAACTAGCATAGATGTGACAGAATTAGGCACAGAGGCGTCAGCTGTCACGGCAATAGCACTAGACAATTGCTGCTTGGAACAACCTCCTGAAGTAGACTTTAGCGCAAACAGACCATTTTATTACTTTATAAGAGACAATAAGTCAGGCGAGATTTTATTTATGGGCAGGTACGCCTTTGCTGAAAAGAATAATAAAAAATAACATAATTTAAGCTGTCATAAAGGAACGTATTCCCTTATGGCAGCCTTTTTTTAATTCTTATTAAACTGTTCTAAGTTGGATATTGAAAGTTTATCTGATTGTGCTTTTCTAGATAGCTTCATGAATTCTTTCTGGGAATTAATCTTTTCTTCTCCATTCTGTTGTACATATACGTAGCTATTATCTGGCTGTTTTTTTCTTGCATTTGTATTGTCGCTCAATATTAAATCAAATATTTCCATACATCTTTGCTTCAAATCGTTATCTTCTATTGGAAATAGTAATTCCACTCTTTTATCTAGATTACGTGGCATTAAGTCTGCGCTTCCCATATATAACAATGGGTCTCCTCCGTTTTCAAATTTAAATAACCTGCTGTGTTCCAGATATCGTCCCACTATACTTATCACATTAATATTCTCACTTATTCCTGCCACGCCTGGTACTAAGCAACATATTCCTCTAACTATCAAATTTATTTTAACCCCTGCGCTAGACGCTTTATATAATAACTTAATAAGTTTATAATCCACCAATGAATTCATCTTCATAGCGATTCCCGACGGTTTACCATGCCTTGCGAAATCTATTTCTTTTTCTATCTTTTCCTCAAAAAAGTTTCTCATTCCAAGTGGGGCCACTACAAATTTTTCATATTGAGGTGGTCTTGAGTATCCTGTCAACGAATTAAATAGCAATGACCCATCTCTTCCAAGGCTTTCGGTACAAGTAAATAGTCCTAAATCTGTATATATATTTGCTGTAGAGTCATTATAGTTTCCAGTCCCCAGGTGAAGATATCTTCTTATTTTATTATCTTCTTTTCTAACAACCAGTAATATTTTGCAATGAGTTTTCAATCCAAAGATGCCATATATCACATGACAGCCAGCGTTTTCTAATTTTTTTGCCCAAATTATATTATTTTCCTCATCAAATCTTGCCTTGAGCTCAACTAAGACAGTCACTTGCTTGCCATTCTCTGCTGCCTTAATCAATGCAGCTATTATAGGTGAATTTCCACTCACTCTGTACAACGTCTGTTTAATAGCTAGCACATTTGGGTCTGATGCCGCCTTTTCTGCGAATCTTATTACTGAATCAAAACTTTCGTATGGATGATGAACTAACTTATCTTTCTCTCTTATAGCTCTAAATATATCTGCGCATCCACAGAAATCTGATGGTGGGTCAACTGGTTTATATATATGGAATCTTAGATTATCATATCCATTTAGTGAAGCCACTTTAAATAGGCAAGTCAAATCTATAAATCCATTTATCTCATATACTTCTCGTTCTTCTACTCCTATCATATTTGTAAGAAATTTCTTAGTATGTTTATCACATTCCTTACTTATTTCCAAACGAACCGGACTTGATTTCTTCCTTTTCTTTATAGACTCTTGGATTTCTACAAGCAAATCTTCTGCTTCCTCATCGATATCCAAATCCCCGTCACGAGTTATTCTAAATAGACAGCTTGCTTTTATCGGATGAAGTTCAAATAGTACTGAAAGTCTATCAATTATTATATCTTCTAATGCTACCAAATAGGTCTTATTATCGTCTGTCAATTCAAAAAATCTTGGCAAAATTGATGGCACTTGAACCAATGCGAAATGTGATTCATCGCTATCTATTTCCAGTAGCCTAACTGCTATATTCAAACTCTTGTTACTCAAAGCCGGGAACGGTCTACTTTGGTCAACTGCCAGAGGTGTCAGTATAGGGAATATCACTTTATCGAAGTAATTATCTACTTTTTTCTTTTGCCTTTCGCTGAGTTCTGAAATCTTCAAGAATGAAATTCCGTTCTTATTAAGTTCTGGTATCAATTGTTTACTTAAACATTTATACTGCTCGTCGATGAATTTATGTATTCTATCGGTAACAGCTTCTAATTGTTCAAGTGGGGTCATTCCCGAGTGATCTTTCTTTATATATTTAGATTTAACTTGTTCCATCAGTCCTGAAACTCTTACCATAAAGAATTCATCTAAATTTGATGCAGTAATTGCTAAAAATTTCACTCTATCCAAAATTGGATTATCATCTCTTGATGCCTCATCCAATACTCTCGAATTAAAATCCAACCAACTCAGTTCTCTATTATTATATGGTATATTATCTTCCATTTCATTAACCCTCCAATTCTTCTAAATATGATAAAAACTCCTTAAAATATTCAGGCAAATCGCTTTCGAACTCCATATACTTGTTAGTTCGCGGATGAACAAATCCTATATATTTTGCATGAAGGCACTGACCTTTCAGTCCAAATGTTTCCTTATTGGGTGCATATACGTCATCTCCCACAATCGGATGATGGATATATGACATATGTACTCTTATTTGATGAGTCCTTCCCGTAAATAATTTAAGCCGCAAATGACTAAATTTATTATATTCTTTCAAAACTTTATATTCAGTCTTAGCATTTTTTGAGTTTTTATATACTACTGCCATCCTTTTTCTATCAATCGGATGACGTCCAATAGGTTCATCTATAATCCCCTTACTTTCTTTTAGTCTTCCCCATACCACTGCTTCATATTCTCTAGAAAAACTATGTTCTTTTATTTGTTCTGCTAAACGTTGGTGAGAGTAATCATTCTTTGCAACAATAAGTAATCCACTTGTATTCTTATCTATTCTATGAACTATTCCTGGTCGTACTACTCCGTTAATTGTCGATAGATTGTTTATTCTATGATAAAGTAAAGCATTTACTAATGTCCCACTAAAATTCCCGTTAGCCGGGTGAACAACCATGCCCTGTTGCTTATTTATGATTAACAAATCCTCATCCTCGTAAAATATTTCAATCGGGATGTTCTCGGGGGTGACTTCCAGCGTCTGAACGGGTAACAATTCCACTTTTATTATATCTCCTGCCTTTACTTTATAACTTTTTTGCAAAATTCTATCACCTTTTGTTGCCTTTTGGCTATCTATTATTTTCTGCGCCATAGTCCTGTTTATATTATCATAAGCAGATATAAACTTATCCAATCTCATTCCAACGTATTCATCATCAACCTTTAAAAATTTTACTTCATTCAATTCAAGATTTCCTTTCTGTCAGATATTATCATCCTAATGCAAAAAATTACAACTCCTACGGTGATGCAATAATCTGCGAAGTTACAGACTGCTGGGAAAAACAAAACTTTAATATAATCGATGACATATCCTCTAAACATTCTATCGATCATATTGCTCAATCCTCCACCTATTATAAATACAGATGATAATCCTAATAATTTATCCACTTTTCTTCTTTTTGCTATAATGCATATAAAAGCAGACAATATTATAACAGTAGCTATAATAAATATATACCTTTTATCTTGCAAAATTCCAAATGCTGCTCCAAAATTCCTAACATAAGTAAAAGATATCAATCCCCCAACAGCAGATATCTCACCATTAAGATTATTAGACGCAATAAATTTTATCACTTGATCAATAATTATCAATACAAGTGAAAGCATAAAAATAAATAAACTTGACATATATTAAAAAATTGTTATCAAAAGGCATAAAACTGTCGATCAATCCTTCCATAACCGATCATTATTTTATAAAGTTACTCATTTTTGATAACATGTCCTTCCAATAAAGCATAGTAACTCATGCTAATCTCATTTTAAATAAGCAAAGCTTGTGATGCACCTTATCGATACCCCACAAACTCTGATCAAATCTTAAAACATTTCTTAATTTTCTCTACTTAAGATTAAATAAATCCAGTGGAGACATTCCTTTAGCATACTTGCTGCTATTATCTTCTGCTATTGACTTACTTATTTCATCAATATCATTATTTTCTTTATCACTTAAAGCTTTAAAAGCGCTTTCGAAATCAATTCCAGGAATCATAAAGCTATCAATTTTGCTTTCGGTTGGTTTTTTATAATCATTTTCTACATCTTTTTTATCATTTTTGACATCTTCCTCTTGGCTGCCCATTTCAAATGTAAAGTCAGACGTTCCCGAATATATATCCTTTGCTTCTTCTTTTACTTCTTTTGGTTCATTTTTTTCAAATTTACCTGCTTTTTTCTCTAAAATTTCTGCTGATACGTCATCAAGCTCTGGCATATCGTCATTGGTATCATACTCTCTGTCGATAAATCTATTTCCATACTTATATTTTTCTTCCATTTCGCTTGGTTTATTTAAATCTTTAAATCTTTCTCTCTCTGATTCTATATTTACTTTTGGAAATATGTCAACCAATTTTAAATGACTTTTATATGCATCCAACAATTCAGATCTAAAATTGGATACCTTTCTATTTAAGTCATCTAAAAGCTCTATTTTTGCCTTTATCTTCTTATCTGTTTCTTTGTTAGCTTTCGATACCTTACTCTGAGCCTCTTCCATTAAGTTCTTAGCTCTCATCTCTGCCTCTTTGATCATTCCCTCTGCCCTTGCTTGTGCTTCTTTGATCATTTCTTCTGACTTTGTTTCTGCATCTTTGACCATTTCTTCTGACTTTGTTTCCGCATCTTTGACCATCTCTTCAGATTTCGTTTCTGCATCTTTAACCATCTCTTCAGATTTTGTCTCTGCTTCTTTGATTAAGTTCTCTGCTTTAGCTCTGCTCTCTTTGATTGCTCCACTTGAAAACTTCTGAGCCCCTTCAATCAATTCTCTTATAGAATCTTGCTTGTCGGTATAATCGGCAACCTTGCTTGTCAATTCTGCTATCTTTTCATTTTGTCTATTGCATTTGTTTACTAATTCCTCAAACGAAGCTTCCACTTCGTCAATAAAGTCATCCACATTATCTGTGCTATACCCACCTAGTTTAGATCTCTTAAATTTTATATTTTTTATATCTTGAACTGTTAACATTATGTACTTCCTCCTAATTTAGTCTTTATTTTAATTTTAAAATTATAAGCAAAAACCATTGTTTTCTAATTCATCGACTACATCTCCTACAAGATTAACGTTATAGGGAGTAATCAAATATGTGTCTACTGCTACCTTTCTTATTTCTCCGCCATTAGCATATGCAGCACCGCTTAAAAAATCCATTATTCTTCTTGCACTTTCTTTGCTTGTCTCTTCCAAATTTAGTACTATCGTATGCATTTTCAAAAGTTCGTCGGCTATTTCTCTAATATCCTCACCAAATCTCTCCGGCTTAAAAAGAATCACTTGTAATTTAGCTGTGGCATTAATATTTACTACTTTATTCGCACCTAATTTAGTAGCGTTTGACGTATCGTTATCTCTAGAACTTGCTGCCTTGCCGCCAACAAATCCATTATCATCCTTGGAATCAATGTCCTGATCTTCATCGTCTTCAGGTATAGACCATATATCTTTAAATTTTTGCACCAATCCCGACAAGTTAATGACCCTCCTTTCTTTTTCTGCAAAACATTTCAATTTTAATTGATATCTTTATTTAAAGCTTTTTCTCATTCCTGCATATACTTATCATACAAAGCTTTAATATTGCTTAACTCATCTTTAATAAATATTACACTTTCTGTTTCTTTGATCATTTTCTTTCTCCAAAAAGCAATGATCCTATTCTAACCATATTAGCCCCGTTTAAAATAGCTTCATAAAAATCAGATGACATGCCTACAGATAAATACTTCATATTAATATTATCCATTTTTTTATTCCATTTGTCAATAAATAGATTGCCAAGTTTTAAAAATTCTCTAAGATATTGATTTTCATGATCATTTTTAGGTGGAATAGCCATAAATCCACGTACATTTACATTATTTATATTGCTCATTTCATACAATGTTTGTTCAATTTCCTCTAAATATATTCCAGATTTGTTTTCCTCTCGTCCTATATTTATTTCTATTAAAACGTCTTGAACCTTATTTATCTTTTTCGCCTGATTAGAAATAACTTTAAGAAGTTCAACTGAATCCACAGATTGTATTAAATCTACTTTGTCAATTATATATTTTACTTTATTTTTTTGAAGATGTCCTATAAAATGTGTCGTTACTTCTTTCCCGGTCAAGTCAAGATCTTCATACTTTCCCATAAGTTCTTGAACTCTGTTCTCACCTATGTCACTCAATCCTAACGAAATTGCAAAATTTATAAACTCAGCTGGTACTGTTTTGGTTGCTGCTACGAACGTTATATCATTTATGCTTCTCCCCGATTTAGTTGCTGCTTCAGATATCCTATCGATTATGAAGTTATAATTCTCTCTTATTCTATCACTTTTATATTCATATTCCTGTCTATCCATTTAGAAATCATCTCCATTCTCAAGTTCTTATAGTCTTGCCATTATACAATTCTGTCCCAGATATAACTACTTCATCAAATGGTCTTATAGTCTCATTCATAAATAGTTCTCCTTCTCTTGGTGCCGGGTCACATATCATATAATCATCTGATGAATATATAATCTTTACTTCTTTAAAGGTTAATATCCCGCCATATGAAACGTAAACTCCCTTAACTTTTTTCTCTTCGACGGTAACATTTCCTGACTCGTCCTTAAATTCTTTCTTAAGTACGTCTTCATGCAAAGCACTTTTCTTAATACCTATTCCACTATGCTTATCTATATTTATTAAAATTTTCTCATTTCTTAAAAAAAGTATTTCTTTGCTCATCATATTACATGAGAATGATACTACACATTCATTATTACCCTTTGTCATATTGATAGCTGATACTGTACATGGCACGCTGTCCGGGAAAGCAAATGGTAAATTTACTTCTACGACTTGTCCCATATATAACTTTTTAACTTTCTCTACTGGAATTATGCCAACGATATACCAAGTTGGATCATTTATTATCTTTCCTATCACACTATTACTTTTATCACTTTTACTTATTTTTCTATTAATCATATCACATACGTCATGTAAATTCAATGACTTAGCATTATTATAATCAAACAATTTTTCATATCCGTCAACAAATGTCGTAAAATATCCTGATTTTGGAGCTCTTACTTCTCCTATATTCGTACATGAGCGTGACATAAGCTCGTCTCTCTTTGAGATCAAACCATTTATGCTAGCCCGACAGTCTATTTCTTCTCCGACCATCATTTGCTTTGTATTTATAAGGCATAGCATATCATTCTTTATACTGTCAATATCCGAATAATTATCGTTCAACATTTCTTTCGATAGTCTATTTAAATTACTATATATCCTTTTATTCAGAATATTAAAAGTAATTGAAGAGCTGTCAAGTTTCTTACTGAGCTCATCCAATCTCGAGATTTCCTTATTTATTTTATTTATACTGCTGTTCAACTTTTTATCGTCTTCGCTCTTATATATGTTAGCTATTATTCCATTGTTTGATACTTTACATCCATCGTCTATCAAATATGATAAGACTCCTTCGCCATCGTAATTCAATACTTCCTCATCTCTTAAAATTATACATCTTGCGTCTATCGTATCTTCAATTGTCATATCTCTAACCGGCTCTGTTTTAACTCCCTGGCTGTTTACTACGACTATTTGTAATATTATATAAGATGCTATCAATAAAATGGTGAAGATTATTATTCCTTTCTTCATTTATTCTCCCCCAACGTAAAAATTATCTATCATTCTCGATGCAACGTCATTGATTTGATCAAAATTCTCATAGTCATCTATAAAAATCCAATGTATATTCTTCTCTCTTCTAAACCAAGTCAATTGCCTTTTAGCATATCTTCTCGTTTCCATTTTAATCTTTTCTATACAATCTTCAATTTTGGCATTTCCCAATATATATGGAAAGACTTCTTTATATCCTATTGCATTCAAAAGCGTCTTGCTTGCATCATGCTCATTTACATATCTTGCTTCCTCCACTAGACCACTTTCCATCATCTTATCGACTCTTAAATTTATTCTATCATATAACTTCTCTCTGTCTCTAAAGCCTAAACCTATCATCAAGTAATCATAAATAAATCCATTCTTTCTTGAGTTCTCTATCTGTTCTGTCATTGTCATTCCACTTGTCTTATAAATCTCTATCGCTCTAATTATTCTATTCAAATTGTTTGGATGTATCCTCTCTGCAGACTCTGGGTCAAATTTTCTTAACTCTTCTATCAGAACTTCTGTTCCCTCTGATTTAGCTTTATCCAGAAGTGATTTTCTTAACTCTTCATCTCTATCATTCTTTTGAAATTCAATATTATTTAGTAAAGAATCAATATATAATCCTGTTCCTCCACATATAATCGGTATTTTATCTTTATTTATTATCTCGCTTATCGATTTCTTTGCCAGGCTTACATAATCAAAAACGCTAAATTCTTCTTCTATTCCTCTAATATTGATTAAATGATGCCTCACATTTTTCATTTCTTCTTCACTTGGCTTAGCAGTAGCTATCTCTACTTCTCTATATATCTGCATTGAGTCAGCCGAGACCACTTCTCCATTAAATTTTTCAGCAATATCTATACTTAACTTAGTTTTACCTGACGCTGTTGGACCAACTATCACTATTACCTTGTCCAAATCAAATTTTCCCCTTTCATTTGTCATTTACGTCCTTTTGAATTGCTTTTCTATATTTTTCTTAGATAAAACGATGCAAACCGGTCTACCATGTGGGCAATTCGTAATATTCGGATTATCATTCCATTTCTTAATTATGTCTTGAAGTTCAACATCTCTGCTGCGTTTTCCTGCCTTTATAGCTGCCCTACATGCTATGTTCTTATAAAGCCATTCAATTTTATCTGCATTTATATTATTCTTATTGTCGTCTATGTATCCTGCTATTTCAATTATCAAATTACTTACGTCATCTATACTAACAAAAGTAGGAATGCTCTTAACTATTATATATCCCGCCTTAGAATCTTCTATTCCAAATCCCATTTCACTCATTATGTCAATGTTTTCTATTATTGTCGAATACTCTTTCTTTTCCAACGTGACACGAATAGGAGTCAATATAATCTGAGACAAAATCTTATTATTTTTTGCTTTCAGTTGATCATATATATATCTTTCATGAAATGCATGCTTATCTATTATTATTAAATCTTCATTTTTTTGTAATAAAACATACGTATCGAATATTTCTCCTAAAAGTCTTCCTGGCTTATCCTTATCATCAACAAACTTTTCTTGACTTTTTGCTGTTGCCAATTCCTTTTCTTCTTTAATATTACAGTCATTATCAATTTTTTCTTGCTTAGGCAAACCAATTTTCTCTTTTTTTATCATATTAACAGTTAATTTCTTAGGGACAAATATTTCTGGCTCATCATTTTCTTCTTTAAGCTTAGAATTTTCTATTTCGTCGTCTCCAGTATCCGGGGCACACGGTGATATTTCCCTGCAGTCTTGATACTTTTCTTCGTAATTTCTAATGAACTCTTTAATTTCTTTCTTCTTTTCCTCTATTTTTTTCTCTTCCGCTCTTTTCTCCTCTATCTTTTTCTCTTCCATTTTCATCTTTTCTATTCTATTTTCTTCTTGCTCTCTTTGTTTTTGAAAATTATTAATTCTGTTCATCACTTCGTCTAAAACCGTATCACTATTGTCACGCTTACTTGAAGAAATCTGAAACGATGCTTTCACTTTTGGCTCTTTATCCTTATTTGATATATCTGTCCGATTAAATCCATCATAGCTTGGCTTAATCTCGTCCAAATTTTTATTATATATACTCTTTTCTACTGGTCTTACAAAATTATTTCTTTCTATTTCTTTATCAAGCTCGTTGAAGTCATATCTTACATTCGATCTGTTATTTATTATCGCATTTCTAACAGATCTATAGACTATATCAAATATCGGCTTCTCATTTGCAAATTTTATTTCCACTTTTGCTGGATGTACATTGACATCAACAAGACTTGCATCTATGTCTATAAATAAAACACATGAAGGATGCTTGCCTGACATTATAAATCCACTGTATGCTTCCTCTAAAGCAGCATAACCTGTTTTTGTCTTGACATACCTACCGTTTACAAAAAAGTGTTGCATATTTCTATTTGGCCTTACATATTCCTTCTTCGAAGTAAACCCAGATATATTAATTCCTTGATAATCATAGCCTACTGGTAGCAGCGAGTCACAAAATTCTTTTCCATAGATAGAAAATATGCAAGATTTTAAATCCTTATTTCCCAATGTCTTTAACATTTTCTTCCCGTCTTTTACAAATCCGAATGATATCTCAGGATGTGATAACGAGACCCTATCCATTATAGATGCAATTGCATTTGATTCTGTTATTTCTTTCTTCAAAAACTTCTTGCGCGCTGGTATATTGTAAAACAAATCTTTTATTACAAACGTAGTCCCTATTTCGCATCCAATATCGCTTAAAATTGGTTCATCTGGTCCACTTATATTGCATTTTGTTCCAACTATTTCATCTTCTGCCCTTGTTGTTAGTTCTACTTTAGAAACCGCTGAAATCGATGCAAGTGCTTCTCCTCTAAAACCTAACGTCCCTATTCTATCAAGATCTGTCACTTTGCTTATCTTGCTAGTCGCATGCCTTAAAAATGCTTTTGGAACATCTTCTTTTCGTATCCCGCACCCATTGTCTGATACTTTCATATATGTAGTCCCGCCATTTTTTATCTCAACATCTATAAAAGTCGCCCCCGAATCAATAGAATTCTCAACCAACTCTTTTATTACTGATGCAGGTCGCTCTATTACTTCTCCTGCTGCTATAAGTTCAGCTATGTCTCTACTTAAAACATTTATCCTATTATTATTATTTTTTTTATCATATATCATAATATGTTTAGGAAGCGTGAATTTTACTTCACAGCTCAATAAAATTCTCCCTTGTTTTCCTTTCTATTAGATTTTTTTATCAATATACAAACAAAGGCTTTAGCAAAATAATCGTTCATCACTATACTTTGCAGCAGCCTTTTGTAAGTTCACTTTATTTTTTTCAAATATTTTTAATTACTTCGTTTACTATCTCATCCGCTTCTATTCCTTTTATCCCTCCAGCACTAGCAAATCTAGCATTTCCACCACCTTTTCCTCCAATGTTTGCAATTACTTTCTTTAATATACTTTGAGAATTATATTCCTTTTCTCTATTGCATGATGTACAGATGCATAAATTCTTTATTTCTTTATTTAATACAAATATTGTCAATCCATCCACTCTATCTGTCAATTCCATTATTTCTTCTCTAGGAACTTTTTCAAATGAATCTGATATTACAATGGCATATTTAATCCCTTTGTCACTTTGGATATATCTTATGTCTGCTTCTCTTATTTTACCGCTCTCTTCATGCTTTTTAGATAAATTTATGCCTTCTAGTTTCTTTATTATGCCGTCTGGTTTAACCTTTAATATAGCTGAGGTGTCATTTATTATAGCTCTTTCATTATTTATATAATTTAAAGCTTCTTCCCCCGTAACCGCTGTAATTCTTTTTATTCCTTTACCAATGCCTTCTGCATTCAAAATTATAAATAATCCTATATTCCCAGTATAAGAAGTGTGAGTTCCGCCACACAATTCGTGAGAAATGTCACCAAAATTCACTACTCTTACTACATCTGAATACTTATTCTCAAATAAGGCCATTACATCTTCCTTTAAGGCTTCTTCTAGTGACTTTTCTTGAACATCTAATGCTACGTTCGACCTGATATAAGAATTTACTAGCTTCTCTATAGCAAATATATGTTGCATGTCTATTTTGCTATCACAATTGAAGTCAAATCTTAATCTGTCCTTGTCTACTTTTGATCCAGCTTGATTTAATTCTTTACCAAATGTCTCTTTGAGTGCCCTGTGTAATAAATGTACTGCCGAATGGTTGTTTGCAATCATTTGTCTAATATCTTTGTCAACTTCTGTCGTTACTACGTCTCCTACTTTAATCTCTCCGCTTGAGATCTTTCCAATATGGACAAAGACTCCCTCATTTGTCTTTTGAACATCCTCTAATTCCATCTTAAAGTTGTCATTAAATATCTCACCTTTGTCGGCACATTGCCCACCAGATTCTGCATAAAAGCTAGTTTTGTCTAGTATTAGCAAGATTTCATCACCCGCTTTTGCAGATTCTTTAAATTCTCCTTCTACGATTATATTATTGACCTTAGCATTTTCAGTTAGTTTATCATAGCCTACAAAGTCTGTCCTTTGTAATCCTTGCAAAATTTCCATATTTTTTATATTCGACCCACCACTTGATAAGTTCCCTTGTACTTGTTTCGATATGTCTTTGTGATGCTCAAATAATTTGTTAAATCCCTCTTCATCTAGATCAAGATCGTTATCCCTTGCAAAATCTTTCGTAATTTCAAATGGCAAGCCATAAGTCGTTCTAAGCTCAAATGCTTCTTCTGCAGTAATCTTGCCTATGCTTTTTATTTCCCTGAGTCTCTTAAATCCTTCAGATAGAACTTTGCTAAATTGCCCGCTCTCTTTATTGAACTCATTTATAATAAACTCTCTGTTTTCTTTGAATGTCGGGAATAAATCTTTATACTTATCTAGAATAAATTCTAATACTTTATTAAAATTAAATTCCTTCTCTTTGGCTTTTTCAGCTATGAGTAAACATTTCCTTATTAATTTCCTCGGGATATAACCTCTTCCTTCATTGGAAGGTCTGACTTTCTCTGATAAAATTAAAGCTAATGTCCTTAAATGATCTGTTAGTATTAAAATGTCTCTCTCAGGCATGCTTTTCCCATTCAATTGCTCTTCTATACAGTCTCTTATCGGCCTCAATAAGTCAGTTTCATATACTGAACTGTATCCGCCTAAAACCATTCCTAATCTTTCTAACCCAGCTCCTGTGTCTACGCTGGTAAAACTCAACTTTTTGTAAGTCCCGTCTGCCTGTTTGTTGAATTGCATGAATACTCCTGCATTCCATATCTCTATGTACCTGGACTTAGTGTCGAATTCCCCTCCTGGTACGTACTCAGTTCCTTCCCCTGTATCATAAAAGACTTCAGTACATGGTCCACATGGTCCAGTCTCTGCTGTCGGTCCCCAAAAATTATCGTCCTTCCCGCATGATACTATATGAGACTCGTCTATCCCTGCTTCTTTCCAATATTGCTTGGCTTCTAGATCTTCGCCCAATCCTAGCTCATCGTCTCCCGCAAATATGGTCACATATAATTTTTCCTTAGATATTTCTAGTGATTCCGTAAGAAATCTAAATGCTAAAGATATTGCTTCCTTCTTGAAGTAATCATTTATTGACCAACTTCCTAACATTTGAAAGCTTGTTAAGTGATGTCTGTCTCCTACTTCATCCAAGTCTATTGTCCTAATACATGGTTGCACGTTACATAGCCTCGGACATGGCGGTTTTTCTTCGCCAGTAAAATACCTTTTAAGCGGTGCCATCCCTGCGTTGATAAATAATAAAGTAGGATCATTTTTAGGTACTATCGATGAGTTCCCTATTCTTAAATGATTATTATTTTCAAAAAATTCTAAAAATTTATTTCTAATTTCTATTGTAGATATATTCATAATTAAATTAGGTTGCCAAAACGTATTCATAATACAGTCAACCTCTCTCCTTTCGCACTTATTGTTTTAAATGCACTATAAAAAATTTTATCACGTTCCACACATTTTTGCAAGTATCATATCAAAATGATTAATCATACTTCTTTAATCCTGAAATTTGTTAAAAGTTTAAATAAGACTCTCTGCTATTTTCTAAATTTGCTTTTACTCAGTAGGAGTTTGTCACATTTTTCATGCACTCTTTCACATTTACCTAAGTTCGAAGCCTGTATTTAGTACTTTTCTCAATTGATTCTTCTGCTTTTACTTCTTGTTCCCCTCAATTTTTCTGCCATATTCAATCCTTTCTCAGTTTAGCACCTTCTTCTCGTCCTTTTTATATTTTTTCCCCCTGCCCAATCTTGCTATTACCATTCTCTGTAGGTCATAATCTTCTGGTTTATCTGGACATTCCCCTATTAAATCCTCTTTTATCATCCTGTAGCCTGTTGTTGTGCCTGCTTCTTTCTTTGGCACGTTTAGGCATATCCAAATTGTATATACTTTCTTCAATTTATTGAAGTCTGACCCTAAAAATTCTATGCCATACTGTGATGAAATCAGTCTACTTAAATAATATGTCCCTATTTTTTCTATTCAATATCCAGGCCTGTAGTTGTTCTGCGCCTCTATATTGATTAT
>CAKSSR010000019.1 GCA_934489735.1 uncultured Eubacteriales bacterium
ATGAGTTCTGGGATGAGGCATAATTGTGCAATAGAATATGCTAGGTTATTGGTTAGCTGTAAATTAGATGAAGCAACAGCTAGAAGACAAGCAGAAGCTTTTGAAGAAGAATATAAGCTAAAAAAAGATGTCGCTTATGCATCAGAATACGCTAGATTAGTAGTTGAATGTAAATTTGACAAAGAATTAGCAAGACGTCAAGCGGGTGTTTACGTAGAAAAGTATAGGGAATGTAAAAATAGTCGTTATGCAAGAGATTATTCTAGATTGGTAGTCTATTCGAGACATAGCGAAGAAGAGGCAAGAAAAATTTTAAAGAAATATTATGAAAAGATTTAATAATTGTATGGGAGTTTAAATTTATGAGCGGAAATCGAGTTTTTAAATTATTTATATCAACATGTTGTTTAGGAATATTTGTTTCAGGATTGTCATCATTTGCAATGGATTCAGAAAGTAATAGGAAAAGTTACGATTCTTTTGATGAGCACATTGACTCGTTAGGAATTACTTCAGAAATTACTCCTAAAAACAAAAAAAGAATAAGAAATATTGTAAAAAAGGAAGTGGCTTTAGGAAAAAGTCAAGTTTATGCAGAAAAATATGCGCAATTAACTGCTTTTTCTAAGCTTGACGAAGGTGTGGCAAGGAAACAGGCAGAAATATATGATCGAGAAATTGCAAAAGGGAAGAGCGAAGACTATGCTGCCGAATATTCTAGATTGATTAGCGATGGAAAATGCAACGAAATGTTTGCAAGAAAACGTATGGCAATATATGAAGATGAAATAAAGAAGGGTAGAAGTAGCATTTATGCATCGGAATATGCCAGATTGACAGCTGTATTTAAGAATTCAAATGTTCTTAGGGCAAGGCTACAAGCAAGTGTGTTTGAAAAAGAAAGATTTGCAGGGAATGGAACTTTCTATGCAGAGGAGTATGCTAGACTAAGGGTTGCATGTAGTTTGGATGACGAACAGGCAAGAGCACAGGCGGAATTATATGAAAAGGAAATGTTGTCAGGCAGAAGTAGGGCATATGCAATTCAATATGCTAAATTGGTATGTGGCCGCAAATTAGACGAGACTTTGGCTAGAATTCAATCGGAAATATATGAGAGAGAAATAAAAAATGGAAGAAGTGTTAGATATGCAGAAGAATATTCTATGCTGAAGGTAAGATTTAATTTGGACGAGCATATGGCAAGATTACAAACGAAAGTCTATGAAGAGGAATTATTGAAAACTGGAAACTATGATTATGCAAGAGGTTATGCCGGGCTTAGAGTTCAATGTGGACTTGGGGACGAGGAAGCAAGAAAAAAGTTAGAGGAAGTAATATCTTGAAAGGAATAAACTACATGAATCTGAAAGAATTAATAAAAATATCAACATGTGCATTGTGCCTGTGGGCATCGGTAATTGGACTATCATCTTTGGCTACGGAAATAGTGGATTTTGGAACGGTTATTGATCCTAGATTTGAATCGACTGTGGATAAAGCTGATAAATATTTTGCTGAACTTAAAAAAAGAGATGAAGAAATTGAAAAATTGGAAAGAGAAGAAATAAAAAAAGGTAAAAGCAAAGAATATTCGCAGCTTTATGCTGAATTGAGAATAAAAAATAAGAGAAGTCAGGAACTAGCTAGGAAGCAAGCAGAAATATTTGAGCAAGAATTGAAAAAGGGAAATAGTATAAACTATTCTAAGCATTATTCAGAAATGAAAGTAATTCATAAAGATAATGATGAAAATGCAGCAAGACAAGCAAAAATATTTGAGGAAGAAGTAAATGTCAGCAGAAGTGTCGAATATGCAGGTTATTATGCGAGACTCAAAGTAGTATATAATATGAATGATGCTAAGGCGAGACTTCAGACGGAAATGTTTGAAAAGGAAATTAGATCAGGAAGAAGTTTTGGATATGCAGATTATTATGCTAGAATCATGGTCAGGGATAGATTAGAAAATTTAAAAAGATACATAGATGAAGAAATATTTAAATCAAGAGAGAAAGAGTATAAAAATGAAAGAGCTTTTGTATATACAGGCGTTGCAGATTTTGTTGCATTATTGAATAAGGCGTTATCAGGAATGCCAAAGTGGTATGGAGGAGAACTTGATGCTGAAAAAAACGCTTTTTTGGACGGTAAGTATGCACAATTAATACAACTGTATGCAGCCAGTAAAGAAGATGCAAAGAGACAATGTGATTTGATAGAAAAAGAACTGGAATCTGGCATGCACTATGTATATGCAAATAAATATGCTGAAGCCATAGTATATAGAAAATTAAAAGAGCCTGAAGCAAGAGCACAAGCCAGCATAGCAGAATCAGAGTTTGAGAACGGCAGAGGTTTCAATTACATTCATGCATATGCAAAATTTAGAGTCGTAGATAAGATTGATGAGCTAAGGGCTAGAAAAATGGCAGAAATAGTTGAAAAAGAGATGAAATCTGGACGTAAAATGGATTATTCTTATATGTACGCTGGACTAATGGTTTTGAGGAGAATGAAAGATTCTGAAGCAAGGATGCAGATGAATAAGATCGAGTCAGTATTGGCAAGAATTAGTTAATATATGTTAGAAAATAGGAATGTAAACCGATCAATTTGATTGATTTGCATTCTTTTATTTATATAAAAATATTATGAAATATAAGCAAAAATATGAGATAAAGAGTCATATGGTTATATAAATTAAAAATTAATTAGACTTTTACTAGATAATATAGATATATTTTAAGAAAAAGGATCGAATTTTATCATTTTTGTAACCAGTGTTACTTTTTGTAACTTGTTATTTTCTTAAAAAATGCACAAAAGAATGCTAGGAAAAAATTACAAAAAAGGATGACATTGTAATAAAGTTTATAAATTTTTATGGTTTATAGACATAGTGTACAGGCTCTTTTTTACGTCGTCACTGTGGATTTATACAAAAATATTATAAACTTCTTTTTGACAAATCATAAAATTTGTATTATAATTCTGTTACGTTTTGCAAAACAGATATTTTTTGTTAAAAGGAGATGGTATTTATCAAACGGTTAATATTATTGATATGCATTTTGATATTTGGAATCACATCTATAATATCAATTGCAAATGCTAAGATAACAAATGATTACAAAGAAGGAATTGCTAAAGAAAAGGATGTAAAAAATGAAATAAGCTTATTAAATAAATCGGAAGAGAAATCAAATTTAGATAAAGAAGAACTAGAGGAAGTAAATGTAAAGATAAAGGATTGCAACGGCCAGAAATTCACAGAGAAATCTATTAAAGCAGCTTGTGGAATGACTGTAAAAGAAGTTCTAAAGAATGAAGGGATTGTTATAGGGAATAAAGATGTAACTGTACCTGCTCATGATGTTAAAATAGAATCTAGTACAAAAGTGATAAATATAATTAGAGGCAAGGGTGCAGAAGTAAAAAAGATGAAAAATAAGACAGATATAAATGAAAAGATTAAGACAGATAGATATGATGCAATAAATAATGATGAAAGAGATATACCGAAAAAGAGAAAAGTATCTTCTCCTGACTCAAAGAAGATAAATGGATACTCGTACAAGAAGAAGTTAAGAGGGTCAACGACGGCATACACTGCAAAGTCAGGGGCTCGTACCTCGACGGGGAGAAAAGCAACATTTGGAGTAGTGGCAGTTAATCCAAAGATTATTCCATATGGGACGAAGTTATACATTCCTGGATACGGGACAGCAATTGCTGGCGATACAGGAGGAGCGTTAATGAAAGGGACTGCATTGGTTGACGTTTTTTATCCTACATATAGACAATGTTGCCAGTGGGGAAGAAGAAATTTAGATATTTACATCTTGAAATAATTACAAAAGTAGATTCTTTTAAACAAATAATAGGATCTGCTTTTTTTTATTAAATTTATGTTAAAGAAATGGAAGCAAAAGAGAGAAAAAATGAGTAATTATTTAACAGATTGGTATAGGGATTTGAGATATATGAGAAACAAATTGTATAATTAAACTATTTTAGACCAATTATTTCGATATTGTAATAAATTGCATTGATAAATTTGTCATTGTAAGGTATAATTAATTATAGTATTTTATCATAATTTAAAAAAAATAAATAAAAGATGGGAGAGTTAAAGAAATGTCTAAGAACAGCGTGCAAGTAGATGTCTGTGGGACGAAATATATAATAAATTCTGAAGACAGTGAGTTATATATAAAAGCAATAGGCCAAAGTGTGAATGACAAAATAGAAGAACTTAGAAGCCAGAATGCACGGATATCTATGCAAATGGCATCAGTTTTTACAGCTTTATCATATTGCGACGAATCCAAGAAACTAAAAGATATTAATGAGGGATTAAAGTCTAAGATAGGCAAGTTTGAAGATTGTATGGCTAAAACTAAAGAAGAAATGGCAAAGTTAAATGAAAAAATAGAGGGACTAAATGAAGCTAACGAGCGTTTAACTAATGAAAATAAAAATATTGGATTCCTAAGAGAAGAAGTAAAGAAATATAGCCAGAAGAGTGATTCTTTATCGAATGAGCTTAATAGTTGTAAAGAAGATTTAGATAAGTCTAAGAAAGATAACAATAATTACATAGAAAAATTGAGTAAGTTAGGCCCGGAGTTAGATGAATTAAGAAAAAGGAACGAAGAATTAATCAATGATAATAAAGATTTAGGACCATTGAGAGCTCAAGTGGATGAAGTGACTGAGAAAAATAAGAAAATAGCGCAGGATTTGAATAGATTTAAGATTAGCAACGGACGATTAATGCAAGAATTAAGTAATTCCAGGCAGAAGTTAGATAAAACTCAGAGCGAGAACAAGGAAAACATAGAGAAAATCAGTATATTGAATGAAGAAATAGACAAATTAAAAGAGGATAATAAAAAAGTAGAGTCGTTAAATATACAGATAGATGAATTTAATGAGAAGAACGAGCAATTGGAGAAGGAATTGATTAATTCCAGGCGAAATTTTGAGAGGCTTCAAAGTGACAATAGAGAAAATATAAAAAAGGTATATAGCTTAAACGAAGAGTTGATTGATCTAAGAAAGAGAAATGAAGAACTTGAAAAAGAGGATAGCGTGAGAATAGAGCCATTTGTGGTTCAAATACGAGAGATCAATGAAAAGAAAGAAAAGATAGTAAAAGAGTTGAATGAAGCTAGACTTAATAATGAAAGACTAGGGCAAGAATTGAACAGCTCAAGGCAGGAATTGCAGAAGATTCAGAACGAAAGCAAAGACAAAGCAAATGCAATAAGCAAATTGAGCGAAGAGTTAGAGCAGCTAAGAGAAGACAACAAGAAGATAGAGCCGTTGAACATTCAAGTAAAAGAGATCAGCGAAAATAAAGAAAAGATAATTGAAGAGTTGAACGAGGCTAGACTTAATAATGAAATATTAAATCAAGAATTGAGTGACTCAAGGCAAGAATTGCAGAAAATTCAAAACGAAAGCAAAGATAAAGCAAATGCAATAAGCAAGTTGAGCGAAGAACTAGAGAAGCTGAGAGAAGACAACAAGAAGATAGAGCCGTTGAACATTCAAGTAAAAGAGATCAGCGAAAATAAAGAAAAGATAATTGAAGAGTTGAACGAGGCTAGACTTAATAATGAAATATTAAATCAAGAGTTGAGTGACTCAAGGCAAGAATTGCAGAAGATTCAGAACGAAAGCAAAGACAAAGCAAATGCAATAAGCGAATTGAGCAAAGAGTTAGAGAAGCTGAGAGAAGACAATAAAAAGATAGAGCCATTGAACATTCAAGTAAAAGAGATCAATGAGAAGAAAGAAAAGATAATTGAAGAGTTGAACGAGGCTAGACTTAATAATGAAATACTAAATCAAGAGTTGAGTGACTCGAAGGAAGAATTACAAAAGATTCAGAACGAAAGCAAAGACAAAGCAAATGTAATAAGCAAATTGAGCGAAGAACTAGAGAAGCTGAGAGAAGACAACAAGAAGATAGAGCCGCTGAATGTTCAAGTAAAAGAAATCAATGAAAAGAAAGAAAAGATAATTGAAGAGTTGAACGAAGCTAGACTTAATAATGAAAGATTAGGGCAAGAATTGCAGAAGATTCAGAACGAAAGCAAAGACAAAGCAAATGCAATAAGCAAATTGAGCGAAGAGTTAGAGAAGCTAAGAGAAGACAACAAGAAGATAGAGCCGTTGAATGTTCAAGTAAAAGAGATCAATGAAAAGAAAGAAAAGATAGTAAAAGAATTAAATGAAGCTAGACTTAATAATGAAAGACTAGGGCAAGAATTGAACAGTTCAAGGCAAGAATTGCAGAAGATTCAGAACGAAAGCAAAGACAAAGCAAATGTAATAAGCAAATTGAGCGAAGAGTTAGAGAAGCTGAGAGAAGACAACAAGAAGATAGAGCCATTGAACATTCAAGTAAAAGAGATCAATGAAAAGAAAGAAAAAATGGCTAAAGAACTAGACGAAGCTAGAATTAATAATGAAAGATTGAATCAAGAATTAGAAAAAACTCAAGGCGAAAACAAAGGCAACATAGAAAAAATAAGTAGACTTAATGAAGAATTGACAGGAGAAAATAAAAACCTAGAGTCGCTGAGAGTGCAGGTAAATGATTTTAATCAAAGAAATGAAAACTTGACAAAGGAATTGAGCAGCTTCAAAATAAACAACGAAATATTGGCACAGGAATTGAATAGATTTAAATCAAATAATGAAAAATTATTACGTGAAATAGAGGATTACAAGAATAATATAGATAAGATTAAAAATGAAAATGCTGAACATATCGAACAATCTGCGCAGCTTAAAAAAGAATTAGAACTTTCTTTAAAAACTGTAAGCGAATTGAGAGCAGACATAAAAAAGCTTCAAAAAGAAATTGAAAAGAAAGATGAAATGGTATCAAAATATAGACTAAAATTGTTTGAGGGATTTAATCCGAAGGAACAAGACAGAGCATTTTCGATATTATCTGGTATGAATAAGAAACAAAAGGAGCTTGTTTTTGAAAGTATTAAATAATAATAATGATGTAGAATTACTGGCGCCTTGCGGATCATATGAGTCTGTTATATCTGCGGTTAACTCAGGGGCAAATGCTATTTATATCGGAGGGAAAGACTTTAGTGCAAGAAAAGGTGCAACTAACTTCGATAATGAAGAAATTAAAGAAGTGACTAAATTTTGTCACAGCAGGGATGTAAAAGTTTACGTTGCAGTCAACACTCTTATGAAAAATAAAGAGCTGGATAAGGTTATTGACTTCGTGGAATGCCTATCGAATATGGGCATCGATGCTATTATAATACAAGACATAGGATTGACTAACATGATTAAGAAAATACCATCTGACTTTCCTCTGCATGCATCGACACAGATGACAATCCATAACAGCGAGGGTGCAAAGTATTTAGAAAATTTGGGATTTTCAAGAGTCGTTTTGGCAAGAGAATTGTCAAAGGAAGAAATTTATACGATTGTTAAGTCAACTAGAGCAGAAATAGAAGTATTTGTTCATGGGGCTCAATGTGTAAGTATGTCCGGTCAATGTTACTTTAGCGCATTTTTAGGATCGAGGAGCGCAAACAGAGGAGCATGTGCGGGACCGTGTAGACTTCCTTTTTCACATGATAATCAATTGAGATATGACTTGAGCTTAAAAGATATGTCTTTAGTATCACATGTACAAGAACTTTGCAAACTGGGAGTGAAATCATTTAAAATTGAAGGGAGAATGAAACGACCAGAATATGTTGGGGCTGTGGTAAGTGTCTTTAGAAAAGCCATCGATAATCAACAGATAGAAGAAAATGACGTCAAAATGTTAGAAGAAGTATTCTCTCGTAGCGGTTTTACTGATGGATATTATAAAGGAAATATAGATAGGTCTATGTTCGGAATAAGAACTAAAGAGGATGTCTTATTAAGTAATTCCAAAGTTTTAAGTGATATAAGAAATCTTTATAAAGAAGAAATAAAAAGGTTTGATGTGGACTTCATAATAGAGATAAAAAGAGATAAAGAAGTTAAACTGACTGCTATGAGCAGAAATAATCAAGTAGAAGTATTCGGAGATGTGCCACAAGAAGCAATTAGGTTACCGATAAATGACATCGTATGTAGAAATCAATTGAGCAAAATGGGAAATAGTCAATATAATTGTAGAAATGTTACTTGCTTGATAGAAGATGGCTTGTCTGTTTCAGTATCATCGATAAATAAACTGAGAAGAGAAGCTATAACTAAGCTTAATGACATGCTCGCTTTAAGAAAACCTATAGTATTTGTAAGGGATAATTATAAAAAAGTAGAAATTGATCATGTCCAGAAAGAAAATTTAAAGAAACGTGCTAATTTTATTAAATTATTTGATGCCCCGTTTGACATCCCGGATGTATTTGCAAGCTTTGAACTTGTTTTTGTTCCAATGTTTTTGAATTTGAATGAAATCGAACGGCTAATGAAAAGAGGAATTAAAGTTGCACCAAGAATTCCTAGGATTTTATTTGATGGTAATGATGAAAAGATTAATAATTATTTAAAAGATGTAAAGTCTATTGGAATAAATGATGTTCTGGTATCAAATCTGGGAGCAATAAGCATGGTAAGAGAATTAGATATGGTAATGCACGGGGGATTTGGACTTAATATAATGAATAGAGAAGCTTTAAAGTGGGCAAAAGAAGCCGGATTTAAAGATGTGGAAGTATCATTTGAACTTAAGGCAAGTGAAATATCTAATTTGGGAGAAGAAATCAATAGAGGTATAGTGGGTTATGGAAGAATTCCTTTAATGATTACGAGAAGTTGCCAAAATGGAATAAACTTTATAAAAGATAGAAGGAATATAAGCTTCCCAATAATACATTTCAATGGATTTAGTGAGGTTTTGAATTCAGTTCCTATATATGTACTAGATAAGTTAAAGGATTTTAAAGATATAGACTTTGTTACGATGAACTTTACTACAGAGCAAAGTAAACAAATGGAAGATATCTGCAAGCATAATTTTATCAACGATGAATATACGAGAGGATTGTATTACAGAGGAATTATGTAATGGCTTATCTTATGTTGAAAAACTAATAAGATATTTAAGAAACGGGAGAACTCTGGGAATCTTATTGTTGAAAACAATGTGGAAAATGTTGAAAACTATGTTGAATAAGTTGATAACTTGAAACGAAAAATAAGCAAAAAGTATGACTTGAATGCCGTTTTTAAGACTATTATGTATTCAACATTGAATTGTTAAGAAAATGTTTAAAATATGTACTTCGGCTTTAATATGAGAATTAATTGGAGGTTGCAAAAATGATTTTAAAAATAGAAAGAAAAAGACCAAATGTTAATATTCCAAAGAAAGGGACACCAGGATCTGCTGGGTTGGACCTATGCGCATACATAGATCACCCTTTGATATTGACGCCTGGACATATGATTACAGTACCAACAGGAATTGCTATAGAATTGCCAAGCAATGAATATGCTGGTTTTATCTTCGCTAGAAGTGGGCTGGGAACAAAGTATGGAATAGCTTTGTCAAATGGAGTCGGAATAATAGATAGTGACTATAGAGGAGAAATTTTTGTAGGGCTTTCAAATGTTAGCAGCAAGAATTATCAAATAGAACCAGGCGAGAGAGTCGCTCAATTAATAGTTATGCCAATAGCTAACTTGCAATTGATGGAAGTTGATTCTTTATCGCCTACAGAAAGAGGAATTAATGCTTTCGGTTCCACTGGGAAGTAATATAGAAGCAAATGGCAAGCAAATGAAAGCAAAATAATAAAAAAAGGACAAGGTTTTGATCGAAACTTTGTCTTTTTGCTTTATAAAAGTTATTGGCAGTTGAAATAATAATATGAATGATGTATAATATATATATAATAATTGTTTTTAGAGAGGTGATTTTAATGGGGACTATAGAAAAAGGTGGGATAAAGAAGAGACATTTAAAGGTATTTAGGTTTCAGAAAAAGTATATTAATGACATTGATGATGAAGATGTTTATTTATGCAACAATATTTTATTAAAATTTAACGGAGAATTAATTAGGAGGCTGAACGAAAGAAAGAATGATGACTTTAGTTCAATTGACGAATTGAGAGTTTTAAAATATTATGGTGGACGAGTTGAGATAAAAGAAGAAAAGTATTTAAACGATTGTAAGACATCAGAAGATATTATTAGAAATATCTTTAAAAAAAATGGAAAGGAAATTGATGACCTAGATAAATATTTTGAAAAAGTTTTCAAAGAGTCTGGATATAATGGTGAATTAAATGAATTTTTAGATATGTTTGTACGTAATAGCTTTGAAAATCAGGAAACCTCAAAGGACGTCTTAAATTTTTTTAAGACTCTTGAAGACAAAAGGTTCATTGATATTTCAAATTCTGGAGTGGACAATGTGGAGGAGTGCTTCAAGTATAGGGGAGTTTATTTTTCTGGATTTGATGATGAGTTTTTTATAGCTATAATAACAAATCGATATAAAGATTTAATTCTTAAGAATTATCGTTATATTGATAAGGAATTTTATGAAGCTGCACAGGATATCAAAGACTGTAATAATAAAGCAGAACTTAAAGAAGAAGTAGAAAAAAGGAAAAAAGAGGGTAAGGATATAGGAATACTGGGGGACATGATTGATATTTGTGTCAGTGAACGTATAACTGAACAATCAGAAAAAATAGTTAGAGTAGATAAGGATGATAAAATTTATCTTTTTGATAATCGTGATTTTTATGCTATAAACAAATTGATGTTAACGAAGGATAAACATTGTATTCCTATTATGGACTTTGAAGAAGATAAATCTGAAATAGTTAAGCATGTTTATGAGAAATTTAGATGGGAAGACGTTATTATCAAAAAAATTGATGATATTAAAGTTGATGATAAGGTGTCTAGAAAAATATTTAAATATGTTAGTGTTGATGATATGAGTAAGTGGGAAATGGGTGATATATTTTGCTATAAGAATATATTTTTTAATTATAGGGACGAAAAAGCATTGAAAATTATAGCTCAGAATGATCCTGTGGACATAGAAAGATATTCGAGGATAGCTTGTTTGGATAAAAATTTTAAAGATCACGAATTATATAAAGAATATACTGAGTCCCCGGATACAACTGAAGAAGAAAGAAATACTTATATTGCCTTTAAAGATGCAGATATCTGGAAAGAATTAAATATAGATTCAATGGAGGATAAAGAAAGTTTATTTGAAAGATTGAAAGAAAAGTATACCACATTTGATTCAAGTAATTACAAATGTTTTGCAATAGTTAGATGTATGGTTGACCCTGATATACTGGCTGAATGCAAAAATTTAAAAATTTTACAGGTGAATGATAAATTTGTAATAACAGACAAAGATAATATTGATAATGATTGTAATGGATATGAAATGCTTTACGATCAGGGAAATAAGTTATTAGAAATTTTAAGTAATATTGATATATCTGGAGGGAAAAATAGGAAGGGGAAATTTACTCCACGGAAATTTTATAAGATTTTGAGAAAAGAAGTAATAAAATTGGAAAATACAAAGAGACTGGCTGCATGGGGTAAGATAATATTTGATATGGGCGACAAGGAATCTTTAATTGATTTATTAAACGTGGATAATCCAGAAGATATAAAGGAAAATCTAAGTGATTTAGGTATATTCAGAAGTTTGTTTAGAAAATTAGCAGTCCCGAAAGAGAATATATATAATGATGATAATGAAATCAGTTATAATCCATTAGAATTTGACAGATTCATCGTAAAGTTACTAGAAAATTATAAAAATATAGATGAACCATTGGAATTTAATTTATATATTATGAAATGGAAGTATGAAAAGATATTAGGAAAGTCAATTAATGACTACGAATTTGCGGAGATTATTAAGGACACTAGACCTATAAAGCTATTAGATAATGGGTCGATTTTTGATAACCAATTGCTTATAAAAGCCAAGACAAACCGTTACTATAGAACGCTTGAGGGAGAAAGTGATTTCGATTTTACAAAAGGAAGTAAGTCGCTGTTCCGGTGGGGAGATATTTTACTTAGTCTCAATAAAAAGAATCTTGGAATTATAATAAAAAGTGAATTCCCTGACCGGGTAGAAGAAATTAAGACGATGAATATACCAGTGGGATATATTTGGGGCTACCATTCAGAGGACGGGTGCTGCCCGGATGAAGACTTTTACTACTCTTTAAATAAAGAAGATGGAACTCCATTTACTGCTGCCGAAATCTTGAATGAAGCGAGAAATTTAGATTTGGATAAAGAAACTAAAGATTTTATTGAGATTTTATTTAAAGTTGCATCGAAAGGTGATGAAAGTGAGTCGACTATTGATTCACTGGATGCGCTTATTAGCAATTTGAGGGGAAATTTTGTAAGTGATGACGTAAATAAAGGCAATATTGTTGATGCAATAGATGAATATGTTGAATTAAATGAGAAATATAAAGATTATTTAGAGACTCCTGAGATAAAAGGTCCTGAAAATTCATATTTGTGGGGCAAATTGTTGATAAACAAAGAAATATTTTGCAATATATTTAGCAGATGTGATACTAGAATTTACTTATTAGGATACGAAAGTCCAGATAAAATAGAACCAAAGGCCAAGATAACTGTGAGAAATGAAATAATTTTAAATAGTTTACTATCGGATAGTAGATATAGCGATCGTATTTTGAATAATGGAGAACAAGCGTTCACGAAGATAGAAGTCTTTAAAAAGATATGCGAAGGAAATGAAGCCCCAGCTATTATTAGAAAGATTGATAACGTATACTCGGGCAATGAATCAGAGCTTGAGAGATATTTGCAAGAACTGACGCCGGATGATACTAAGTGGATGGCGGAAAGACTATCTGACCTAAGTGAAAGCAACTTGAAGGCTTTATTAGGAAATACGAGTGAAGATGCTGAGAAAAGACGGAAAATATTAGGGCCATTGTTCCCGGAAGTAAGGATTGACTGAGAATAGCAAGAGAAATTTTTACTGACTTGTATGAATGATTAAGGAAAAGTAAGCAAATTGTTGATAGATTTGAATATCAGATAAAGAAAGACGTTCGACCAGGTACTTTAATCGAACGTCATTTTATTATATTTTTTGATTTTGATTGACTTTTTTTGAACTTATTTTATTGAAAATTAAAGAAAATATTGATCCGACTATAATATTTAAATAATAGGTTATGAATCTCCAGATTAACATAGCCGAAGATATGATTTCTTTAGAAAAGAATAAACTGAATAGAATAAAGAAACTGCCTTCTGACATCCCTGTGCCGCCCGGAAGTGGCATGCAAGAAGATATTGTTGTTATAAATATTTGAGCAGACAATATATCGAATATCGGAAAGCCTTCATTATTAAAGGCTTTGTATACGAATAATGGTACGAGAAAAAGAGAAATTAGTTCTAGTAAGGTCAACAAATACATATAGATTGTTAACTTTAACTTTTTATTCATAGCTTTATTGTTCTCGATATAAGAATCGAATTGTTTTTGAGTATTATCTATTATCTGATCAGGATTTTTTATGAACTTTAGTTTAGGCAATACCTTTTTAATTAAGTCCATGATTCTATCGGTAACAGTTTTGCTGACAGAAATTAAGATCAATATAGTAACAACTATCGCCTGTGATAAAAAACCTATTAAAGTTATATTCATGAAATCAGGAATTTGTTGTCTGAATGAATTAAATCTTGTTATGACAACAACTACTGAGCAAAAAGTAAGAGAAACTTGATAGATTAAGAACTTTCTAATAAAGACTGAACAAGCAAGACCAGCGTCTATACCTTGTTTGGTCATGCATATGATTTGCATAGGCTGCCCACCAATATTGTAAGGAGTAATAGAATTAAAGTACTGACCAATCATAGAAATGCTAAAGGATTCTAGAATTGAATACTTTTTAGAGCAAGTGTCGAGAGTCAGATGATATATTACTCGGCTATCTAAGAACCAATATACAACCATTGCTAAAATGGATACAAAGATCCACTTAAAGTTAAGAGAGGGCAGGACATTGAATAAAGTTAATAGATTATTATCAGAAATACAAAAGTATACTAAGACTCCTATTGAGATTAAGAATAAAACCAAGTAAATTATTGACTTTTTTTTAGATTTTTTATTTGTATTTTCCATGCATTATCTGTCCTTTTTTAATTTTTTCTGAGGAGCAACTACCTCAAATGGCACATGATCAAGATTTTTTAAGCTTTGGAATGACTTATTATAGAAATCAAGAGACTTAAATGATGAATGTAAGTTCCTAAACAGACCGTCTAAGTTATTATTTTCTATCAAATGCATTTGAAAAATAAAGAAAGCACTGACAAGTTTTATCCTCTGACAGAACAACCACATGTGAAGGTGATATTTTTTGATATCATTTTTAGAAATTAAGAAATCTTTTATTATTCCGGCAGAAAGAACTAGATCATTGATCTTCTGGGCTGACGCTTTGCCAAGGATACTATCACGGCGGCTTGTATAAAAGTACAATGGTTTATCAATGACTGAGATTTTATTAGCTTTATAAAACAATTTGGGAAGAGTTGATAGGTCTTCGAAATACCTATTGCAGAACTTTGTATTGTCAAATAAGGATCTCCTAATTAATTTTCCCCATAGAAATGAATGAAATGTGATATCGAGTAACAATTTCTTTAAAGCTTTTTCTTTTGAATATGTTCCGGTAAAGGGCCTGAAGGGCATGAATACTTTTTTATTATTCTTGGGATAATATAAGTTATAACTACAGCAGCATATGTCAGCATTTGTCTTGACGGCTTTGCTATAAAGATGCTGGAGGTAAGACGGATCTAGGAAATCGTCGCTATCTACAAAGGCAATGTATTCACCTTGACTCAATGATAAAGCTTCATTTCGAGTTTCGGATATACCTTTATTCTCTCTGCTTACTAAAATAGTATTTTCTTGATTTTTATTGACATAATCTTGAGCAATTTTAAGACTATTATCAGTAGAGCCATCATCGATTAGAATTGTCTCGAAATTTCTAAAGGTTTGGGATTGAAGAGATGACAGACATTTACTTATATATCGCTCCACGTTATAAAATGGAATGATAACACTTATTTTTTTATTCATCAGGTACGTTCACTCCTTCCTAAGTTTTTTATAATTATGATATGTATCTATCACAGAGTTATTCTGATTGAGAAAATTAAACATTTTCCTTATTTTTAGTAAGCATAGAAAAGGGAGCAGATATTAAAATGGTAAAGTAATATGAGAAAGATCTCCAGATAATAGTGGCAGATTTTAAAGTATTGTTGGTAAAAAACGTCCGAAAGAAGATATAAAAGCTGCCCTCGGAAGCACCTGAAGCGCCTGGGATAGGAACTAAAGAGGCAGTCATAGTAACGAAAGCCTGAGCGCATATCATTGTCAAGAGATTGTCGCCAGATAGGTTAAAACCTCTATAAATACAATAGGGAATTGAAAAGATAGCCGTCAGTTGGGCTATGGTGAGTAAGCAAGTTTTGACAAGTAGGGACTTGTTTTTATATAAATCCAGATTACTGTCATGAAATAATGACAACTGCTTTTGAATTTTATCAATTATGTCATCAGGATGCTTGATTATTTTGACTTTTGCTAGCAAATTGACAGAGGAAAATATTATTTTATTAGTAATCTTTTTACTAAATGAGAAGATCGCTAACAGAACTATGACCAATACTTGAGCGAGGAAGCCGACTATTGATATCTGCCAGACAACTGGATTAAGAATTGACTTAAAGAAGTCTGAGCATACAAATATAGCAAATATGCTATAGAGTACAGTGCAAGATTGATAAACAATGAATTTTTGCATGAAAGCAGACGCAGAGCTGCCAGCATTTACGTTTTGTTTAGATAGAAAATAGATTTGCATAGGCTGCCCGCCAGTAGAACTAGGAGTTATCGCTGAGAAAAATTGACCAACCATTCCAGCCTTGATACAATTTTTGATGCTTATTTTGCATTTGGAACCTTTTAGGAACAAATGTATTAAGAAACAATCTATAGCTATATTAATAATTTGACATAGAAATCCAAAAATGAACCATTCGAATTTGAATCCGATAGTACTTTTTAATAAATCTGCAAGTCCATTAGGCGATAGGCAGAAGTATAGCATCAAACCAATAGACATTGCAAAGACTAAGATATTAAAAATTAACTTGGTATTAACTTTTTTCATAAATAATTTAGCAGGATTTTACAATATGTTAAGAAAAATACCTGCACAACCTCACTTTCTTAAGACAATTGGAAGGAAAAAATACGGATAGATATGGGAGGAATAGCTGGCTGGTAATTTTTTATGCCATAAAGATAAAATTTATCAATCTTTCACTGAAGTATTATATAATATATTTCATAGAATTTCAATATTAAATAATATTTGTTTGAAACTTTAAAAATGTTTTTGATATCAAAGATATATAATACTTGACGACAATGAATAAAAAGAGTAAAATAATAGTTGGCTTATTAAAAAATAAAGGACAATGGAAGAATATTGTAGTGAATATTTGAAATAATTTGAATCACTATATGGTAAAGGGAGAGACCGACTATATAAATGGATATGAATGGTCGGCGTGAGTTAGATTTTTAAAGAAAGAGAGGTAACTACTCAAAGTATAGCAAAATTAAAAGTAATAGTAAGAAAATTTTTTAATAATTGAGTAGTAAATTTAATCATGTCTATGTTTTCAAAAGATATCGGAATAGATCTAGGTACTGCAAATACATTAGTATTTATGAAGGGGAAGGGAATAGTTTTGAGAGAACCATCAGTTGTAGCAGTTAATGTGTCAACTAACAGGATTGCAGCTGTTGGGGAAGAAGCTAAAAATATGATAGGACGTACGCCTGGTTCTATCATCGCAGTCAGACCTTTGAAAGACGGAGTGATTGCAGACTTTGATATTACTTCTGCAATGATGAAATACTTTATTAAAAAGGTAGCAAGATCTAGTATATTTAACAAACCAAAAGTGGTAGTTTGTATACCATCAGGCGTCACAGATGTAGAAAAAAGAGCCGTTGAAGAAGCAGCACAACAGGCCGGAGCAGGAGAAGTTGAGCTAATTGAAGAACCAATGGCCGCAGCTATAGGAGCAGGACTCCCCGTGGCAGAACCAATTGGCAGCATGGTAGTAGATATTGGCGGGGGGACGTCAGAAGTAGCAGTTATTTCACTAGGAGATATCGTAGCAGCATGCTCAGTTAGAGTGGCAGGAGATAAATTTGACGAAGCGATAGTGTCATATATTAAGCGCAAGTATAATTTGTTGATAGGCGAGAGAACAGCTGAAAATATTAAGATAAACATAGGTTCAGCATATCCATATGAGGGAGAAAACGAAAATGGAACTATGGATATAAAGGGAAGAAATTTATTAGACGGATTACCAAAGAATATCACAATCAATTCGAAAGAAATTAGAGACGCATTGGCAGATCCTATTTCATCAATAGTTGAAGCAATTAAAAATACTTTAGAATCAACACCACCGGAACTATCTGCAGACATAATTGATTACGGCATAATGTTAACAGGCGGAGGAGCTTTATTAAGAAACTTAGATATTTTAATAGCTAATGAGACCGGAATGATAGTAAAAGTAGCAGAAAGACCTCTGGACTGTGTGGCAGATGGAACTGGTAAGAGATTAGAATATACTATGCCTTCAAGTTATTATAAAGCAAAAAAGAAGAAAAAGAAGTAATGAAATATGCCCATACTTTCAAAGTAAAGTGTGGGATGTTTTGACTCATATGAGAGAAATGGGTTGTGATATTTTTGAAAAATTTTTTTAAAGAAGACAGAGTTAAGATGCTGATAGCCATTTTGTTTATAATATTAGGAATCATATTATTTAAATTAGGTAATGGAACAGCTTTTTTTGTCAGCAAACTGGATTATGTATTGCTACCGGTGCAAGAATTTTGCTCATACGTATCAAATAGTGCAGAAAATATATTCTATGGAGGAAAAGTAGTAGAACTTCAAAACGAAAAGCAGGCTTTGGAAGAAGAAGTTAGAAATTTGAGAGAGCTTACTATAGATTATTATAAAATAAAAGAAGAAAACGTTAAGCTTTTAAAATGTTTATCGATAAAGGAGCAAAATAAAAGCCTAAGATTTGCATACGGTTATGTTATTGGAAGAGATCCAACAGATGATTATGGCGGGTTTGTTTTAGACATAGGGTCTACATCAGGAATAGAAATTGGTATGCCAGTTATAACTGAGAATGGATTAGTGGGATGCGTTGATTCTGTCAGCAATACTTCTTGCAAGGTAAATTCTATTTTGTCTCCAGATGTAAAAGTAGGGGCTAAGGATGTGGTAACCTCAGATATAGGAGTGGTAATGGGATCATCGTATTTTACTGCCGAAGGTAAGACAAAATTCACCTACTTGACTGCACATAATAGCATGACTGCAGGAAATATTGTCGTTACGTCAGGAATAAGTGACATGTTCCCTAGAGATATACCAATAGGGACAGTAGATGTATTAGGATATGATATAGAAGATGGAGTCTATTATGCAACTGTTAAGCCATTTGAAGACGTAAAGAATATAAAGAGTGCATTTGTTATAGTTGACTTTCAGGGTAGGAGATGAATTTTGTGGGGCATGATAAATTTAAAGACATCAGGTTTATTATATATATAGCAGAAATAATAGGATTCTTTACAATTCAGAGATCATTTAATATAATTTATGATATTTTAGGAATTAAACCATATGTTCTTATACCAATATTTATTTCAATTGGAATGCTAGAAGGAGGAAATGCAGGACTTGTCTTTGGTTGCATAATAGGTTTCTTAATTGACATATGTGGAGGAAGTATATTCGGCTTTTGGATGATTATACTATCTGTTTTAGGATCTGTGATAGATTTTTTAATAGATGAAGAAATGTTTACGAACATAATTACATTTTCAGTAGTATCATTGGCAAGTTTAATCATTATATTTGGATTTGACTTCCTATTTAATTTCATTATACTAGGACATAAAGACAGACTGTTTGCTTTTTGTAATACTTATTTACTAAAATTATTATATACTTTTCTGATTTCACCTTTATTTTATTTATTCAATAGGACTATTTACTTTGCAATATCAGAGGACGAAGGCGAGTTTTGATTTGAGATAGATAATAATAGACATGGGAGATAAGAAAATTATGAAAATAGAAAAGATTAAAAAGAAATTGTATGAGAGAACTAGACTGGATGCAATAATAGCTGTGGTGACGCTTGTATTTTTATTATTTATCGGTAGGCTGTTTTACTGGCAGATAATACTGGGATACAATTTTAGAGAGCAGTCTGAGAAAAATTATTCAAATATAATAAAGACGGATGCAATAAGAGGAGAAATATTAGATGCCAATGGTATTCCATTTGTCTTAAATGATACTAAGTTTAAAATAGTACTTAACAGGTTAAATTTAAATAAGGAAGATGAAAACGGAGTCATACTTTATTTAGTCAATCTGTTAAATAGCAGGAGGGAAAAATGGAACGATGTATTGCCGATAGAAATAAATTCTCAAGGGGAATATGAATTTGTAAAGGATAATCAGGCCGAAGTATCAAATCTAAAAAGGGTTTTAGTAGTAAACAGCTATGCGACTGCTAAGAATTGCATGGAAAAAATGATAAATGACTTCTCTTGTTCTGGATATAGCAAAGAAGAGCAAAGAATATTATGCAGCGTCAAGTATAACATGACTAAATCTGGATACTATTATTCAAAGACTTTACCATATACGTTTGCAAGTGATATAAATAAAGAAACAGTTTCAATCATTTCGGAGAAATCAAACATACTTAAAGGAGTAGAAATAAGAACAAGCACACAGAGAAAATATGAAAATGGTACGATAGCCTCACATATTATTGGAACAGTGGGAGCTTTATCTAAAGAAGAGTATGATAGATTGAAAGATAGTTATAAATTAAACGACGTCATAGGTAAAAGCGGAGTGGAAAAGGCAATGGAAGATTACCTAAGAGGAGAAGAAGGCAAGACAGAAGTAATACTTAGACGAGATGGGACTATAAAATATAACAAATTGCAGCAAGTTTCACCGGGAAGTAACGTTTATTTGACGTTGGATTACAAACTTCAAGACATAGCTAACCGATCTTTAGCGAAACATGTAAATGAAGCAAAGGCTGGGCATAAGGACTGTGTCGGAGGAGCAGTAGTTGTATTAAATGTGAAAGACTTCTCAGTTCTGGCGGCAAGCACTTATCCAACTTATAATTTGGATTTGTATATGAAGGACCCAAATTACTATGCCTCACTTATGAAAGATAACATCAACACGCCTTTACTAAATAGAGCATTTGATGGAGCATTTGCACCAGGATCTATATATAAACCAGTAGTTGCATGCGCAGGACTACAAGAAGGAGTCGTTGATGAGAAATCTACTATACTTTGTACGGGAAGATATTACTATCCGGGATCAAACCAATACCTTTCATGTATGGGAGTTCACGGAGGATTGACAGTTAGAAAGGCTTTGGCGAAATCTTGTAACGTGTTCTTTTCAGAACTTGGAAGACGATTGGGAATTGATAAACTTTATCAGCATTCTCGCTCCTTCGGCTTGGGAGATCGAACCGGAATAGAAATAGGAGAAAGCAAAGGAATACTGGCTAGTCCAGAATATGCTGAAAAAAACGGGATCACTTGGAGAGATGCTAATACATCTCAAGCAGCGATTGGGCAATCTTTTAATTTATTCACGCCACTTCAATTGGCCACTTACACGGCTACAATTGCAAACAAAGGAAAGAGATACAAGACGCATATTATAAAGAAAGTCACAGATTATACTGGACAGAATGTTATATTTGAGAACGACCCTAACAATCCGGTACTGGCAGAAGAAGTAAATATTTCGGAAGAAAATTTTAATATTGTAAGAGAAGGCATGAGAGAAGTAACAACTGCAGGTACAGCAATGAGCTTCGCAAACTATGGAATTAAAATAGGAGCAAAAACCGGAACAGCGGAAGTGCCTCCCAAGTCTGACCATACAACATTCATATGTTTTGCTCCATTTGATGAGCCGGAGATAGCAATAGCAGTGGTGGTTCAACATGGAGCTGTCGGAAGCTTTTCAACAAGAATAGCAAGAGACATAATGGACTATTATTTCTTTAAAAAAGAAGACGGAGTCAAGGTAGAGGAACAAAAATAATTATAAATTTAATTATAAATTAAGTATGCGGGCTTAAAAATTGACAGTGAATAGACTATGAAAAGGCAAAAAAAGGTAAAGTGCACAAAATGGTATCTGAGTTTTTGTTTATAACGATACCAAATATATTTATTTTCTTATTTTTTTATTTAAAGACTTTGACTATTAGAAAACTTTATGATATGATATATGTGTGGTTAAGGTTCGTTTGTGATTTGTTAGTATTGCCTTGACTGTTATTAGAAAATTAGATGAAAAATGGACCGAGAACGTCAAAAAACTACGTAGCTACAGCGGATGTTACAACGTTGTGTATAGGGTATAAAGATCGAGAAGGGAGTAAGTTTCTGCAAAACGAGTAACATTACAAAAGAAATTTAAGAAAAAAGTACCTTTTGTAAGTTTTTCAGTAACGTTATTGAATGAATATAGCATTGATAGCACATGATGCAAAAAAAGAGTTAATGACCGATTTTTGTATAGCTTATAAAGGAATCTTGAGCAGGCATAAAATTTGCGCAACTGGTTCGACAGGTAAAATAGTAGAAGAAGCTACGCAATTACCAATAGTTAAGCTTTTAAGTGGAATGCATGGTGGAAGTCAGCAAATAGCAGCTAGGATAGCGTGTGACGAAGTTGATTTGTTATTATTTTTCATGGATCCGTTGAATACTGGAGCAGACAGGAACGCTATGGCTGAGAATAATTTACTAAGACTTTGCGATATGCATAATATTCCATTTGCAACCAATCTAGCGACTGCCGAAATGTTAGTATTAGGTCTTGAAAGAGGAGACTTAGGTTGGCGAGAGATATTAAAGATTAATTAAAAGGTAAGAGATTCCCCACTACTTTATTGTAGTGGGCTTCAATTTAGAAGATTATTGAGGAAAGGAGAGTTATTCATAATATAATAATGAGTAACAATTAAGATATTGATAACGAAACGTCCGAAAGGCACGCAAGATATATTACCAGAGGACAGCTACAAATGGAGATTCTTAGAGAATTTTTTGTTTAGGCAAGCGTCCCTATATGGATTTGATGAGATTAGGACCCCGGTATTTGAGCATACTGAACTATTTTTAAGATCAGTTGGAGAAGGTACTGACGTGGTGGAGAAAGAGATGTATACTTTTGAAGACAAAGGTAAAAGATCGATAACATTAAGACCAGAGGGAACAGCTGGAACGGTTAGAGCTGTAGTAGAAAATGGTATATACAATAGAGGGTTGCCTCAAAAATTAAGCTATCTTGTTAATTGCTACAGGTATGAGAAGCCACAGACTGGAAGATATAGAGAGTTTAATCAATTTGGATTAGAAATATTTGGAGCTGAGTCAGCTGCAGCAGATGCTGAGATGATAGCAGTAGCGTGTTCAATCTTCAAAAAGTTGAATGTAAGTGACTTAGAACTTCAGATAAATACCATCGGGTGTCCAGAGTGCAGGAAAAAATATTATGAAGCATTGCTAGCATACTTTGAGGAGCATAAAGAAAACTTATGTCCGACTTGCATCGATAGACTGGAGACAAGACCAATGAGAATTTTGGACTGTAAAGATCCAGGATGTCAAGAAATATCTAAGGATGCACCAATTATTTTGGACTATTTATGCGATGACTGTAAGGAACATTTTGAAACTTTAAAGGAATATTTACATGCATATAAGATCAATTATATGATAAATCCAAGAATTGTTAGAGGCCTGGATTATTATACAAGGACTGTATTTGAATTTGTATCGAACTCAATAGGAGCCCAAGGCACAGTTTGCGGGGGAGGAAGATACAATGGCTTAGTGAGTGAAATTGGTGGACCGGAAATGCAATGTGTTGGCTTTGGCATGGGAATTGAAAGACTTATTTTATTATTGGATAGCCAGAAGAAGATAAAAGTAAGTAAAGATGAATGTGATATCTATGTCGGGTCAATAGGGGAGAAGGGCAGGCTTAAGGCAATAGAAATTGCAGAAAAGTTAAGAGAGCATGCCTTTAGAGTAGAAGTTGACATTTCGGATAAAGGGATAAAGCCACAGATGAAATTTGCTAACAGAATCAATGCAGGGTTTAGCATGATAATAGGTGATAACGAAATTTCTAATAAATCAATAAAGGTTAAGAACATGAGGACAGGAACAGAGACGGAATTTCCGTTATCCAACTATTTTGTGGATGAGTTTGTAGAATATTTTGAAGAAGTAGCTATACAAATGGCAGGGGAGAATTAAGTATGAATAAATTAAAGAGAACTCATTATTGTGGAAACTTAGACATGTCGAATGATAAAGAAGAAGTAGTAGTTTGTGGTTGGGTTCAAAAAAGAAGAGATTTGGGAAGTCTATTATTTATAGACTTGAGGGATAGAACTGGAATAGTTCAATTATCATTTGACGAAAATACAGAGGAAGAAGTATTTAAAAAAGCATTATTACTTAGGGCAGAATATGTGATCGCAGTAAAAGGCATGGTTAAGGAAAGATCTAACAAAAATAAGGATCTTAAGACAGGCGATATAGAAATTTCAGTATCAGATATTGAAATACTATCGGAATCAGAGACGCCTCCTTTTGAAATAGTTAACAATGCGAAAGCAAAAGAGGAACTCAGATTAAAATATAGATATCTTGATTTAAGAAGAAATGAAGTTCAAGAGAAAATAATTGCCAGACATAAGATAGTTAAAAGCGCTCGTGATTATTTTGATGACAATGGCTTTATAGAAGTTGAGACGCCTGTATTAATAAAATCCACACCTGAAGGTGCGAGAGACTATCTGGTGCCATCAAGAATGTTTAAAGGAAGCTTTTTTGCACTTCCACAGTCACCACAGTTGTACAAGCAGTTACTAATGTTAGCAGGATTCGACAGATATATGCAAATTGCAAAGTGCTTTAGAGATGAAGACTTGAGATCTGATCGTCAACCAGAATTTACTCAGATCGATTTAGAAATGTCATTTGTTGATCCAGACGATGTAATGGAAATCGCAGAAGGATTTATAAAGAAAGTTTACAAAGATATACTAAACATCGATATACCAACGCCATTTAGAAGGATTAAGTATGATGAGGCTATGTCTAGGTTTGGATCGGACAAGCCAGATACAAGATTTGGTCTAGAATTGGTTGACTTGACAGAGAAAGTAAAGGATTCAGAATTTAAAGTCTTTTCAGATGCAATTAAATTTGGAGGATGCACATTCGGAATTAATATAAAGAATGGAACAGCATCTGTATCAAGAAAGGAAATTGATAAGATTACAGAAGGTGTCAAAGATTTTGGAGCAAAAGGACTCGCTTGGACAAAAATTAATGACGATGGAACCTCTTCTTCATCCTTTGAGAAGTTTTTATCTGAAAATGAGATATCAGCAATAAGAGAGGAATTAAAAGCTGAGAACGGGGATTTGATCTTTATCATCTCTGATAAGAAAAAAGACGTAGTATTTAATAGTCTAGGCTTCTTAAGACTATATATGGGAAATAAATTGGATTTAATAGATAAGTCTCATCCAGATTTACTATGGGTAACGGACTTCCCACTATTTGAATTTGATGAGGAAGAGAAGAGATATGTATCCAAACATCACCCATTTACAGCGCCTAATGATGAAGATATAGAAAATCTTGAGATAAATCCAGAAAAAGTTTACTCAAAGTCGTATGATTTAGTATTAAATGGTAATGAAGTTGGGGGAGGCTCTATAAGAATAAATAATCCTTTGATTCAAGAAAAAGTTTTTAACGCATTGGGATTCTCTGATGAGGAAGCACATAATAGATTTGGATTTTTGATAGACGCATTTAAGTATGGAGCACCACCTCATGGCGGATTGGCTTTCGGTTTGGATAGATTAGTTATGTTAATGTTAGATTGTGATAGTATTAGAGATGTCATAGCATTTCCAAAAGTAGCAAGCTCATCTGAATTGATGACCCAGTCTCCATCCAAAGTAGATGAAAAACAACTTAAAGAGTTAGGAATATCTATATCAGGAGAATGACTAAATGCAAAGCAATTCGAAAATAAAGTATCCCAGGATAAAAGAGTCTTTTATTGACAAGCTAAAAAGATATATAGTTAACATGTCTGCACCTAGATTGATAGTGTTGAGCTTTATAATCATCATATTTTTCGGAACTTTATTCCTAAGCTTACCAATTTCATCGAGAGATAGAGAATGGACTAGCATTTTTGATGCATTTTTTGCTTCCGTATCATGCGTGTGTGTGACTGGGATAATACCGGTTGATACATATTGCAAATATTCACTATTTGGTCAATTTATTAATATATTATTGATACAACTTGGAGGCTTAAGTCTGATCGTATTAACGTCAGGATTTATTTTGTTATTCAAAGGGAAGATGGGAGTAAGACATATCATTATAGCCCAGCAGTATACCAGTGGGAATATCACAGATATGTATAACTTGATTAAGTATATACTTATATTTGCATCGTGCTTTGAAGGAATAGGTTCGGTAATTCTTGCAATTAAGTTTGTACCTGAATACGGATTTTATGGAATATGGATATCTTTGTTTACGTCGATATCAGCTTTTTGTAACGCAGGTGAGGTATTGTTTGGATTTATTGAACCATTTGCTAACATGAATATGTATTACAATGACCCATTGGTTAATATGGTTGTCTCTGTGTTAGTTATTGCAGGGGGAATAGGATTTCTGGTTATGATGGAACTATATACTTGCTTATGCAATAAGATTAAAGGGATAGAAAGGCATCCGAAACTATCATTAAATACTAAAGTGGTTTTAGTATTCACTGCGATTCTTTTAGTAACAGGAACTATTATATTTTATATTCTTGAAAATAAGAATACACTTTCAGGAATGAGTATAAGTGATAAGATTTTAGTATCATTTTTTAATATGATGTCTACGAGAACAGCAGGATTTTTTACAATTTATCCAGATAGGTTGATGAAATCAACCAAGATATTGATGTGCGTCTTTATGTTCATAGGAGCAGGACCATCTTCGACGGCCGGTGGAATAAAAATTACGACATTGATTACAATTCTATGTACTATGACAAGCGTACTTAGAGGATATGAGGACACTATTATAATGAATAGAAAAATTAATAAACAAACTGTTTATAGGTCGACTGCTATATTACTTACTTATATATTGGTAGCTGTCATAGGCTGTATTTTGATAGGACTAATGGAATATGATAAGGTTCATAATATAATGGATATAATTTTTGATGTCATCTCTTGCCTAAGTACATGCGGACTGTCGACAGGAGCAACGGCAGCGTTTTCAAGGATCTCTAAAATAATATTAATGATGATAATGTTCTTTGGAAGAGTTGGACCGATTTCACTAATATTTGCAATAGCATTAAATCAAGAGAAAAAAATTAAATCTGTAATACCGGAGGGTAAAATTATTGTAGGATGAAAGAGTATTTATTGATAAAAGGGTGGGTGATTACTTGTGAAAATAGTAATGAGAACTAAAAATGACTACGATATAAGTGAAAAACTATATGAAGCATTAAGAAAATATTTGTCATTAGGCATATGTAAGACGTTTCACGATTTAACTTCTTTTTTACCAGATAACAAAGTTCAGAATTTTTTTGATAGACTTCAGGCTTTATATGATAAAAATCCAAACATATTTGAAGCGTTGGGGAAAAACTTAGTCAGCAGGAATAGAAATTTAAGTATAATATTGTTATTGTGCACGGTTTATAAAGATCCAAATATATTTAGTTTTGAGGAAGAATTAAAGAATGTTCCACATTATACTAAAAAATATTATGAGGGGATAAAGAGCCATTTTGATGAATGTTCATTTTTTGTACCACAGGATAGGTATGAGAAACAAATATCAGGAGCTGAGTTTGTTGGAAGACCATCGGGTAGAGAAAAAGTGACAGAATTCGTACTGAGTAGATGGGCTTCAAGGGAAGTTGTGAAAGTATTGATAAATAGTAGAGCTGGATGGGAAGCACAACAATCAGCTTATGTAAAGCTACTTGGCTATCCCGAAGGATACTTAGAAAATTGTTCATCAAATGCTTTGTATCAAGTTATAATAGATGGGAATGCAATTTGTAATGACAAAGAACTATTGAAAGAATATAATACTAAAATGCATTTCCCTAATGGCGATGAAGCAGGGATTAACGAATACTGGATAGCCGGCGGAGTGACTCATGGAGGGATATTTGAAATGGTAATAGATAACTTGCCAAATTCACCAAGATACATAAAAAAAGTGAGCAAATTTCCTTTCGTAGGCAGCGGAGAATCAAAATGTATTGAAGGACCTTATGACGTGAGTCATGTTTATTATAAGGGTGAATAAACAAAGCCACTTTTCTTTGAAATATTTAGAAAGGTGGTTTAACTTTATGTCTAAAGATTAGTTTAAATATATTATAATATGAAAATATATGTTACAATAAATATGTTGTAATAAGAATCAAAGGAGATGGATTTTGTTATAACTATTGATGAATTGATAAATAAAATTTATAATTAGACTGAAATATTAGAAGCGTTTGCAGGAAGTAGGGAAGATTGAGTTTATGCCGGATAACAAAAGGATAAGAATAAATTTTAAGAAATAACGGAGAATTGTGCAATGATAAATGAGATGGTTACCGAGAAGAGAAAGAATTTTTAATCTGAATTAATAAATTTAAAGATTGATAAAGGTTCTATAACCTTTTTGGAGGGATTAGTTATGCTTTTTAATTGTTATTCTCAATTATTCATTCCATTTTTAAGTAGAATGTGTAAACCGCCTACAATATATCATTATTTACTTGTCATGATATTACTTCCGTTTTACTCATATTATAATCTTTTAACGAATGCTCAATATCCTTTACCAATAAATTTGATATTGGTTTCCGTAGTTGTTATGCTTTTTACTTACGCTTTTGCAATGTCTATGCTTCTGCAAAACGAGGATAATAAATTTGCTTCATTGCAATTTCAACCGAGTACATTTATATTAAACTTTTTTAGTGTCCTGTTTGTAATAGTTTACTTTATGTCTTATTTTATAGGCTTGTTGTTACTAAAGAAGACCATTTTAGAAGATTATAATTTGCCCTGTACATCTTTGTTTTCTATATCATCTTTGTTTTTTGGCACATTTATTGCTAATTATAGCTTTTATAGATGTCATAATGGGAAAAGTAATAAAGGTATTATAATATCATGTATTTTAATGGGACTTTTATCTGGTAGTTATTTTGCAATGTATTACCTCATTTCTAGTAATATGTTACCTTTTAGCATTAGTTTATTAATAATTTTGTCTGTGGTACTTTACATCTACAGCCTAAAAATGAGTAAAAGGTATGATAAAGAAGGGATTATTTAGAGAAAGTTAACCTTTATTAAAGATTTTTTAGATTTATGACCAAATTGTTTACATGCAGCGGAGGTTGAGATATGTCAATAACTGTTATGCAATAACAAAAATGAATAGCCAAAGCTACTTTTTTTAATGAATTAGGGAAAGTAGCTTAAATTTTGATCTAAAATAGATTTAGAATATTAATAAAATAAAAAATACATCACGTTCATTTCGTAAAAAAATAAAAAGGAATCATAAAAAGAAAACAAATCAAAGAGAAAAAGAAGCGCAATGGAGATTTGCAATAACGGAAGATCAAAGATATCAGGGATATGTAAAGCATAAATTAAGTAATATGATGACGTTTGCCAATAATGAAGAAGCTTTTTTTAGAGGGATTTGGGATAGAGAAGATAGCAATCAAGGCTAAAACAAAGACACTCAACACTTCCAATAGTGACAGCACATATTTAACTGAGAACAGGGTTGTTTTAGAAAAGGAGAAGACCGATAAGATACCAGTATTTCAAGAGATGTTGGGATAAAAGGCAAGACTATCATAGCAAATGCAATGCATTGCCAAAAAAAGATTTGTGAAAGGGAAATAGAGAAAAAAAATCAAAAGAGTCTGTACAAAGATAGTGAAAAATAAAGACAAAGCAACTGAAGAGACTAGCTATTATATTTTAAATTCAAAGGCTTCTACAAAAAAGTTACTTGCTATTTAAAGAAAACATTAGAAGATTGAAAGCATTGTACTGGATATTGACTTATTTCTGGTATTTGAGTTTATGAAATGAACTTGAATTAACGATATAAAAATATTTTACAATATATAAAATATATGTTATTATAATGATAATGAATTTAAAAGGAGTGGTTAAAATGACTAAGTATTTTAAAGAAACAATGGAAAAACTACTTAAAGAGATTAGTAGTGGTGAAAATAAGGATGTTTTGGCTTTTGGGGGCAAGAATGAAGCAATGTCAAATGAAGAATTTTTTGCGCAAGAATTTGAAAAAGCTTCTGATAAGTATGAAACTTGTTTAAAGTATCTAATTAAAGGAAGAAAAGATAATGATTATTTTAGTATTGAAGATGAAGTGGGTTATGATGGAGCTGTAAGATATAGCGGTATAAAGGTTTGGGATAATGAAAAAGGATACGATGATGATGGATTATTGGAAGTATGTGACTATAGCCTTGCTACACTTATACGTAGATATTTAATGTCGGAAATAGGCAAGAGTAGTAGCACTCGAAAGTTTGATATAATTGCTTGTATCAATGAAGGAAGTTTGTTTGAGCGTTATGCAACTGTTCTTATAGATATGAGTTTAGGATATGCGTCTAGGATGTTATGAGTATAACAATAATGGGCTATTCAAGCTTTTAACTTATTTAGGTTAGGGCTGAATAGCCTTTATTTATTTGTAGTAAGCAAAAAAATATTATACTTAAACTAAAATGCTTTACAATATTGCGTTGTATATGTTATAATTATACTAATAATTGAATTTAAAAGGAGTGGTTAAAGTGAAAAAAGAGGACTATAATACAATTGTTGACTATATCGTCAAGGATAAGAACCTTATGAATGAGGAAGAGTTTAAGTTAATAGAAGAGGATTTTGCAAAAAGGTATGAACAAATAGTATCAGAGATAGAAAGTTCAAGGAATATTAACAAAGAGGACACGAGAGCAGATTGTGCTATTTATCTGAAGCACCTTTGGGATGAGGATTTAGACAACTTGAAAGAAAAGGCATTGAATTTTGACAGTGAAAGTGCCTCTGAGACAGAGAATGATTTAGAAGGGGGCAGGTTAAGTGAAGGATCGGGTTCAGACTCTGAAGCAGGATTTAGCTCAGAACCAGAGGAAGACTTAGAAGTGGATAGAAATTTTAGTAATCCTTCGATAAAAAGAGAGCCACCATTAAAAGTTGATGACTTATTGTCAGAAGAAATTATAAATGACTTGAAAAAGTTAGGAGAATCCACTTTAGTTGAATGCATTAATGAATATGATGGATATCAAATTGATGAAGATATGTGATTTTAGATATTATATTAATCATAAAGTGTTAATAAATAATGCTAATCATTGACACATTGAAGACTTTGCTATATAATTAATTGGTATAAATGAGGATAAGATATTAATTTGACGCAGGGGGGAGGAAGTTTTTGTAATTGATACAAGAACTGATTATTTATGAGTAGTGTTCCAGAAATATTTGGAAGTATGGTATTTAATGATAACGTTATGAAAAAGATGTTACCTAGTGATGTTTATAAAAAATTAAAGATGACAATCGAAAATGAACAAATATTGGATATGAAAATAGGCGATGTAGTAGCAAAGGCTATGAAAGATTGGGCAATAGAAAAGGGAGCGACACATTTTACTCACTGGTTCCAACCAATGACTGGCATAACTGCTGAAAAACATGACAGCTTTATTACTTTATCAGAAAATGGAAGCGTTATAATGGATTTCTCAGGCAAGGACTTGATAAAAGGTGAGCCAGATGCTTCAAGCTTTCCATCAGGAGGACTTAGAGCGACATTTGAAGCACGTGGTTATACTGCTTGGGATCCCACTTCATATGCATTCATAAAGGATAAAACATTATGCGTTCCGACAGTATTCTGCTCCTATGGAGGAGAAGTGCTGGATACTAAGACTCCATTACTAAAGTCTTGTAGAGCAATAAATAAGCAATCTATGAGGATATTAAAGCTTTTTGGTCATGACGAAGTAAAGAAAGTTGTGGCTAATGTAGGGGCAGAACAAGAATATTTTATCATAGATAAGGAATCGTATAACAAAAGAAAAGACTTGATAGTGTGCGGAAGAACTTTATTTGGAGCAGGAGTACCAAAAGGTCAAGAATTAGTAGATCATTACTTTGGAACTATAAAGCCTAGAATATCTAACTTTATGAAGGAATTAGATGAAGAGTTATGGAAGTTAGGTATCATGGCTAAAACGGAACACAGTGAGGCGGCACCGGCTCAACATGAACTAGCGCCAGTATATACTTCTGTCAATATAGCTACCGATCATAACCAACTGATAATGGAAATAATGAAAATAGTGGCGGATAAACACGGCTTGGTTTGCCTTCTTCACGAAAAACCATTCAAGGGCATAAACGGAAGTGGAAAGCATAACAATTGGTCTTTGTCAACTGATACTGGATTAAATCTTTTTGAACCAGGAGTATCTCCTTTTGAAAATGCTCAATTCTTATTGTTCCTATGCGCTATGATGAAGGGTGCAGATGAATATCAGGATTTACTCAGACTGTCTATAGCAACTGCGGGAAATGACTGCAGACTTGGCGGAGATGAAGCACCTCCTAGCATTGTTTCATTGTTTTTAGGAGAAGAATTGACAGAAATTTTGGAGGCATTAGAGACAGGGTCTAAATATAGTAGCAAAATTATATCAGACTTAGAAATTGGTTTAGATTCATTGCCTCCGTTTAAGAGAGATACGTCAGATAGAAACAGGACGTCACCAATTGCCTTTACTGGAAATAAATTTGAATTCAGAATGGTTGGGTCAAGTGCTTCTATAGCTACTGCAAATATAGTTATAAATACGATAATGGCAGAGGAACTTAGATACTTTGCAGATATTTTAGAAAAATCTGAAAATTTTCAAGAGGACCTTCACAATCTGATAATAGATGTCATCAAAAATCACAAAAAAATAATATTTAATGGGAACAGCTATTCGCAAGAGTGGGTAAATGAAGCAAAAGATAGAGGACTTTTAAATTTAGAAAGCACTCCTGATGCAGCTCCATACTATTTGGCAGAAAAAAATATAAATCTATTTAAAAATCATAGAATCTTTAATGAAAAAGAGACTAGATCAAGATATGAAATACAATTAGAAAAGTATTGTAAAGTAATACATACGGAAGCACAGACTATGATTACAATGGTTAAGAAGGACATTTTGCCTGGCATAATAAATTATAGCAAAGATATATCGGATGCAATAAATTCTAAGAGATTGTTGATGTCAGAAGAGTATTATTCAACAGAACTTGACTTATTGGCTAAGATATCTGTGCTTAATAACAATATGTATTTGAATTTATGCAAGTTGGAGGAAGCATTGGCAAAGTCAAAAGACTATATAGATATGGAAATTTCTATCCCTGCCATGTATTATAAGAACAGCGTTATCCCCTGCATGAACGAACTTAGAGCTGACGTGGATAAATTAGAAAGAACTACTTCGAGGAAGTATTGGCCTTACCCTTCGTATGGAGATATGTTGTTTTTGATATAATTATCATTATCATTAAGATTATGTTGAAAACTATGTGGAAAACGTTGAAAATTGGTTGAGCTTTATTAATTGGATTGAAAAAAAATCGAGAGATTGGCTTGAATTTGGCTAATCTCTCTTTTGATTTTGATTATCTTTTTATCCTCGAACTTAATTATTCTCATCGGGATCTCTTTCAGGTTGCTTAATCAATTGTATAAAGTTTGCATCATCCCTGAAATAGACATAATACATTCTTTCGCTCTTGTTGTGAAAGGAGATATATTTTCCTTTTGTCAACTTGTTTAAATCAATTGTGCCGCTTACATTATCTTTGTCCTTGTCTTTATATGTTATATTTATTAGTTGCTTTGCCCTGGCATCGTCAACATCTTTTGCTTTCGAATCTGTTATCAGATCTTCAAATGAAGCCCTTTCGCATGTTACTTTGTAAAAGTCGCTTATCTTTATAGAGATGAAGTTATTACGTACAGAAGTTTTAACTACGTTGTTCGTACTTTCTACGAAATTGTCAATGCTATTTAATAACTCGCTTGACTTATTCATTAATTTTGGTATCGTAGTCGTTCCAATAATAAGAGTTAGTATGCTCATAGTAGTAGTCAAAATTCCCTTTGGACTTAAGTATTCTTGTATAGTTTCTTTTAAAATTAACATATTATCACCACCTGACCTTTACTTTAGTTAGAACTACTGCTAGATCTATTTCCTTCTGCTTCTTTTTGGCTTATAATGCGCTCAACCTCTATTGATGAGCCTTTAACTATATCAAAATCTGATAAGGATGCGTCACTTTCTTTAAATTCTTTTCGATAAAAATCTCGATTTTTATAACTTCTGTATGTCAGTCCATATACTTTTCTTCCATTTTCTATCCTTGGAGCCAATATACATTGACCTGTTTTTAGATAACGTAAGCCTACTTTCTGACCAAATTCAGTAATAAAGTCTTCGTCAATAGCACTTACGCTGTCTGAGTCAATACGTGAATATATTTTTTTCTCTTTGATGCCATTATTTAAATCTTCTTCTATGACCACGTCATCAAGTTTTTTAGTCAATTTGTTGCCCGTCACGTAATTTAAAGATCTCATTAAGAAAGATTCATTTATCGCACTATCTTTCTCAGTTATAGCATTTTCTAAGGTGCGACTGTTCTCGTCTATCGTTTGAGATATATTGTCAATAGAATTGCAAATGTTTTTTTCTAAATTCTTAAAGTTATTGATGTTATATAGTAAAACAAAGCAAGCAGAAAGAGACAAAAGACCTGACGGAGATATAATTTTTTTAATAACTGGTTTAATCATAATTAATCAATCCTTCTCTAATATCATATTATTGCTCTTATTGCAAGTATCTGAGTTGATATTTTTAAATTCTAATAGTAGTTAGTATGTATTTTGCTATACTTCTGTTATATATTTTGCTTAAATTTCATATTTTAATTTAATTATATTATACTATACTAATAATATATTGTCAATCATTGGATCTAAAGTAAACATGTTTTCAAAATATGATAATTTTAATGTAAAAAAAAGGAAACTATAATGAGTAAAATTGAAAAGAGACTATATTTTTGATGCTTGAAGTTGATCATAGTCTCTTTTTTGCTATGCTTTGATTTTGAATTATATCAATTTCTTATGCGAATGATAAATTATTGGTGAAATTTCGCTTATATATCGTTGATTAATCAATTCTAGAACAGGTGGATTGCTTTATCTTCCATTACTTTTACTAAGTTAGTGCTTCCTTTTGTAAATAGGTAGGTTGTTAATTCCCTTTCAGTTAGTACCAATGTGCTAAGGAGATGTTAATTATTTGCTCTGCCTTTTTAGTCATGGATAATCGATTATCTCCAAAAACATACATTGTCATACAAATTTCTGAAAAATGATTTAGTTTTGACGGTAATTGGCTTACTTGGTTCACTTGGCATTCTCGATTCAGTTTCTTTTATTCTAGTTATTACATCATATGTTGTTGATCCACTTAGATTTTTTATAATTGCACTGTCGTCCCACGTCTTCCCGCCGTCTACTGAATATTCTTGATTTTCAACTTTCTTAACTTCTATTGAATGATTTGTCTTTTTTATAAACTCAGGTGCATCTGGAGCAGCTGGGCCATCCATTTTTGTAACTACTCTTATAGCTGAACTGTTATGGCCAGTAGTTGTATTCTCACAGTCTTTCACTCTTGTTACAATGTCATAATAATGGTAAGACTGTAGGTTGGTAAATATATTGCTGTCTTGCCATGTCTTGCCGTTATCCATAGAATACTCGTTACCAGGTACTTTCTTAACTTCGATTGAATTGTTTGTGACCCTCTTTAATACAGGTGAGTCGGAATATCTAGGAGTTAAATCTTTATAAACAGCTACAGGTATTTTGTATTCTAAAGTTCTATAATTCGGATCGCAAGGCTTGAATTTTAAAATATATCCGTCATTGCGAACTGTTGGAACTATATCCCCGTCTTTCCATTCAAAGAAACCTGGTATGCTCGCTGAACCAACGCTTAAAGCTACTTGTGATAACTTGTTTCCATATATCAATCCGTTAACAGGTACCGCCCATGAGTAAACCGTTGGATTGGCTTTTTCAACTGTGACTTTTATTGGAATAGAATGTTCAGCTTTATACATCCTTGATTCACTTAGTAATACTGGATTGTAATCCGCATAGTAAATGTTTACTCCACTTTGTGGAATTGTATCTGGATTTGTTCTCCAAGTAAAGCCCATCGGAAGAGAAATGTCTCTTAATCTCGTATAAGGGTTGTATGTTATCTTGTCTATCTTCGGCCTTGGTACGCTTCCTTTATTGACTATTAGTTCAATATGTTTAGAATACCTTCCTCCATTAATAGGATCTCGATATACTACTTTGAAATTGTATACTCCTGCATCCCTTAAGTAAAAATCCTTCTCCCATTTCCAACCATTATCTAGTGAAATATCACTTAATGATAAACCACTTCTATAATTGGTCTCAACTTTTGAAATCTCCGGAGGCTGGACCTTTATTTTGAATGATTTACCGTTCATTGAGTGGACATTCTTTATTTCATATGTTCCACATCCTAAAAGTTCATCGTTACTTGTTAGTTTAAATAAGTTAGAATCTGGGGCCTTGACGTAGTAAAGCATATTATTGAGACCTACGTTTGATAATGTTAAACCTTTTCTGTACTCTACTTTCTTGCCGGAAACTATTATATAGCCCACTTTACTGCTGTCTCTCTTTAGCTTGTATACGTATATGCCTAAATCTAGTTCATAGTTCTTAGATGCCTTTGAAAAATCAATGAAATTGAAGCTATTTTCATCATTTCTCTTTGAAATATAAATGTCGTCTGAGAAACCACAGTCCTTAAGTTTTAATTTCTTCTTATATTTTACATCTATATCCTTAGGTTGAATATCGTTTTTACTGTCGTCTGAAGTGCTTGTTGAATAATTTTTGCTGTTCTGCTCTCTATTTTTATTATTTTTTTCTGCCTCTTGGTTGTTTTTGATGTTACTGTTGTATTCTGAACTTTGATCATCATTCTTATTGCTTATATTGAATTTATCCATTAGCTTATCCAAGTTATTGACTGCCGATTGATAGTCTTGATTATTGAAGCTATTTTTGTTATTATAAGTACTCGCATAAGAAGTTAAGGACAACATAGAGATTAGACCGATTGAAATTACTAATTTCTTACTATTTTTTTTCACTCTCATATTCTTTACACTACCATCCTTGGTTAAGGATAGTCTCCTTTCTTTTAAATTAGTCAAGTTTTCAACTCATTAATTACATTATAACATAAACGAAATCAAAATTTACACATTTAACATAAATTTAATATTTCTAATTCATCTTTGTTAAACTTGTATAATTTTCTATATACCATGTATTGCTCATGTATTGCAAATACAATACAAATACTTAAAGAGGCTTTTGCTTTTTGATAACTAAATAGTTGATAAAAATGATGATTGAGTTTATAAATTTTTAACTAGTTCTAACAAAGTATTGAATTCCATTATTTTATTTGATAAAAGTACTTGATTTTATTTCTGGGATGTGATAGTATAATAGAGCGTGACTGCTTAAGATATGCGTTGAAGCGGGAGGTTGCGACTATTGTCGGTTTTTCCGTGGAGTATGTCCGATTTTAAACCGGGCGATTACAAGTAATACAGGTGATGTTAATTTTACGTAACCTTGACTTTTGTCCTGCCCCGGATACTTGAGTGTGAATCCGGATTTTTTATGTTCTGAATTGAGAACACCCGGAACGGTGTAAGGATGAATCGCGCCGACATCATAATTTTTAGGGAGGCGATAAAATGGCAGTCAAAGAGAAAATTAGAATAAGGCTTAAAGGGTATGATCATCAATTAGTTGATCAATCAGCAGAAAAGATAGTTGAAACAGCTAAGCGTACGGGAGCAAAGGTTTCTGGACCGGTTCCGTTACCAACAGAAAAGCAAGTGATAACTATTTTAAGAGCAGTGCATAAATATAAAGATAGTCGTGAACAATTTGAAATGAGAACTCATAAGAGACTTATTGATGTTTTAAGACCATCTAACAAAACAGTAGAAGCTTTAATGAGCTTAGAATTACCTGCTGGCGTAGATATAGATATTAAACTATAATTTGCAGTAGTCATGTAGGGTCAAGTTGACTAGAAACGACCACGCACACTCGTGACTTTAGTCATGAGTTAGTGGAAGAACCGTAGGAACTACGGGGATAGCTTGGT
>CAKSSR010000020.1 GCA_934489735.1 uncultured Eubacteriales bacterium
TGGGCTGTAGCCAAGTGGTAAGGCACCAGACTTTGACTCTGGCATTTCGGCGGTTCGAATCCTCCCAGCCCAGCCAATTGATAGTCATTTTGAAGTAGATCTTCAAAATGGCTATTTTGTTATGTTTTGCTGATATATCAGTACTTACAAGGCTTTTTTACTAGTTGCTTATAGTTGCTACGAGTTGCAGATAATTGCTATAAATTGCTGTAAATTGCAATAAAATTTGCAATAAAAAAGTAGGCATAAAACCTACTAAATATTATTTATTCTTTTATATTCTAGAAACTTATCAAATTCTTCTTTTTTATACTTATCAAAAATAGAAGTATATGTGTTGATCGTAATAGATACATCTGTATGACCTAATAATTTTTGTAGAACATGTGCGGGCATACCGCTTTCGATACATCTAGTAGCGAATGTGTGTCGTAACATATGGAAGTTGTAATTACCCTCAAACTTCAAATTCTTGCATATTCTTTTAAAAACAATATTAAGTGTAGAAGGACGAATAATTTTTCCGTCTAATGCAAATAAGAGCCCAAATTCGTTATTTTTCATTTCATTTGTAGAACTTATCAGTACTTGTTTTAAATCGTTATCAAAAGGAATTTCACGCGTACTAGCGTATGTCTTACCACCATCTTTAATTGTATAGCTGTCATAATCGTTTCTGGCAATAGTTTTCGACACTTTTATGATTTTATTATCTAAGTCAATATCACTAGGTTTTAAGGCTAGAATTTCGCCACAACGCATACCAGTATTTATTGCTATTAAAAATATATTCTTGTAGTTTTCGTTTTCAAGTGACTTAATAAAGAGCTGATGTTGTTCTAGTGTAAGAGCCTCTACTTTTTTATCTTGCTTATTAGACTTTGGCTTTATAACGTATATCATAGGATTTTTAATAATTAGTTCGTCTTTAATAGCCTCTTCAAAAGATATTTTTATAATCTGATATATTTTAGATATGTAAGAATTAGAGTAGTTCTTTAAGGTAAAGAAAAAGTCTTGCAAATCGTCTTTAGTAACATTTTGAATAGAAATGTCTGCTAGTTCAGATTTTTTAATAATAGCAAGAGTTCCTAAGCTTCTAAGATAAGCAGAAGAGCCAGTAATATTGGCTTGGTGTTTACGTTCTATAATTTTTTCAGCAATTTCAGGTATAGTATCTTTAGACTTCTCAACGAACTTGCCATTTTCTGCATCTCTAATAGCGATACGAAGTTTCTTTCTAAGTGCCTTTTCATCTTTATCATAGATGGCTTTTCTTTTGTGAGTAAAAGGGTCTGTGAACTGTCCAACCCACCTTTGTAGTTTTTGGTGGTAGTAAACAGAACCCTCGCCATTGTAATTTCTCTTAGCCATATATAAAACACCTCACTAAATAAATATATTTTACAATTACGAATTTTTGTTTTCGTACTATGAATATTTTTAAAGGCATCGGTTTCGATGCCTTTAAATAACTTACGGATTACATCTTGAACAAGGTGTATATCCTTGTTTTGTTGCTTCACTTAAATCAATAGAAATTTTGTTTCCATTTAAGTATGAGCAAGAATTTTTATGATATTTTGTTCCAGTTGGGGTTATATAAACAATTTTTTCTGTTTTTTCAGTTTTGGAATCATTTGAGTTATTTACAGGTTCTTTGTGTTGGGTAAGAGCAAAATTAAAATCTTTTGTGCAAGTTAATACATCTTCTGAACTATCATGATAGTTTATAGTTATTGATTTAATAATTATTTTCTTTATCGCCAAATTGTTCCAATTTTCTTCTGAAACATTAGTACAATTTATATTTTGAGTTGGTGCAAAAAACAATAAATTTTCGCTAGTTTTTGATGAATCAGTGCGAAAATTTATTACCTCATTTTTGGCATTTAAGACGGATACAGCGACATTAATATAGCGAATTTTTTTTGTTGTATTTATTTTATATGAAAATGTAACAGTCATATTTTGAAAAAATTTATAAATATAATTGGGTTTAACAGAAATATTAGTTATTTCCATGATTTCTTTTGCTTTCTGAATTGCAGATTTACTTTCAATTTCTTCAATAGCTTTAATGTAATTTTGAGCTTCTATGTCGAAATCGGTTCCGTTAGAAGAGTTATGTAGTTTATCAGAAAGTATTTTTACATTTTCATAGTTCTTGTTTTCATAAGCATTTCTTATCTGAATTATCAAATTTGCTGGTTCATTTTTTAATTGGTACAATTCTGTTTCTAGATTTCTTAAGTTAGAAGAAAGTTCTTTGTTAATATGTTCTAAATTTTTATTTTCATTTTCAAGAGAATTGTTTGTTTGTAATAGTTCTGTATTTTTCTTGGAAAAATAAAAGGTGGGCAAACATAAAACTATAATAAGAGATGTTATTAAAGAATATTTAATAGATTTTTTCATACAAATCCTCCTTTTACTTCCAATTTCTAATTTGCCTAACTACTACACCAATAACCTTAACTGGTAATTTATCCATTTCTTCATAAGTAAATTTTTTTACAGGATAATAAGGATTAAAAGCATGCAGTTCGATACCTGTGTCTGTTTTTACTACTTTTTTTACTGTAGCTTCATCTCCGTTAATTAAAACTATACCTATGTCATTCGTATTAAATTCTCCATCTAATTTATGTACTATTAAATAATCGCCCTCATCGAATAGAGGAGACATACTGTCGCCTTTGACGATAAGACCAAAATAGTTCTCAGGGTCTGTGATATTTATAGATGGATCTATATAATCAATGATATTTTCCTCAGCTAAGTAATCATAGCCGGCTTTTACTGTTCCTAGAACAGGTAATAAGCTTTTATTTGTTGTTTCCACTCCTAATAAGTAATCAACAGAAACATTGAAAAATTTTGCTAGCCTTTTTGCAGTTTCAGCAGACATACTTCGAGCTCCGGTTTCATAAAAACCATAAGCAGAAGTTGATATTCCTAAAAAATTAGCGACATCTCGTTGCAACATTTCATTCTTTTCTCTAACTTGCCTTAATCTATTCATAATGACACCCCTTTGTAAATTAATTATACAACACACAGTTGCTTTTTGTAAATGTTTTTTCTTACAACTGCAGCATATACAACGCAAAGTAAAATTATTTTTTGTTTTTGTGTTGACATACAACACAAAGTAGTATAAGATAAGGATATCGAAACAACAGAAAGTAGTTTTGAAATAATTTGAAAGGAGTCCTAAAATGAAAAATTGTACTATGAAAGAACTAAGATTATTAAAAAAGAAAAGTAGAATTGAAACAGCACAACAAGTAAAAATATCATTATCTTATCTAGACATGATTGAAGCTGGAACTAGACAGCCAAGTGACACAATAAAGAGAAGATTCGCAGAGTTTTATAATTGTTCTCCTTTACAAATTTTTTTGTCTTGCGAAACAACACAAAGTTGTATCGGCAACAATTAGTACATATCAACATTTAAAAAAGGAGATGAAATACATGGAAGAAAGAATAAAAACATTAGAAGGAATAACATACAGTGAATGGCAAAAGTTAAAAATGATAATTGATAATAGATTTGCTGAAATTAAAGGCGAAAGTATCTTCAATGCGACAGAAGACACTTTCAAGGAACTAAACGAAATTAATCGCTTAGAGAAGATTTTAACTGCTCACAAATAATTGAGTAATATTTTAAATAATTTTCAATAATGTAAATTTCTAAATCATTTTTATTTGAAAAGTCAGTAGAATTAATAGTTTTATTCAAATAAAGCATTGTCAAATCATGAGCACGTTGTTCAATATTCATGTAATCACCACCTTTCGTGGAATGATTATACACACTATTAAATTAAAAGACAATACAGAAACATAACGGAAGTTAAGTAGTCTTGCCTTGTTGTAAGTATATTAACATAATACAAGAAAAGAAAATATTGTTTTTATTCGTAAAAAGAAAATTATACGAAAAAATTTCGTAAGAAAGGAGCAAACCCATGCAAATAGGCGATTTTATAAAATATTTAAGAAAAGGAAATGGAATAAGCCAAGAGGAATTAGCAGAAGCAGTTATGAGAAGTCAAGATTGGATGAGTCTTGTAGAAACAAATAAAATTCAGCCAAATACTGAAGATATAAAGTTAATATCTGAGGCATTGCATGAACCAATACTTGAAATACTTGCAGATGGTTTGCTGTTCCAAGAATTGAAAAAGAAAATTTAATCAGAAGGGGAGTGAGAGAGTATGACGGAATTAGCGGGAGTTGTTTTATATGACATTGAAGAGATAAGTAATTTCTTGGGGTGTTCAAGGTTCACGGCTAATAGGCTTTGTAGAGAGCGAAGAATTAAGGCAACAAAAGTATGTAATGGCTGGAAGGCAACTAAAGAAGCTTTAGAAACGTATTTAAATATTCCAAAGATAAGGAGATAGAAACCAATGAGGATAGTGAATAAGAAAAGATTTATTTTAGCAGTTACGATTTTAATAGCTTTAATCATTACTTTATTTAGTCATTGTTCTGCAATGTATGAAAATAGGGAGATTGAAAATATCACGGTATCTACAGGAGATACTTTATGGAGTATCGCTTGTGAATATAAAAAAGATGGACAAGACGTGCGTGAGTACATTTATGAACTAAGAAAATTAAACAACCTAGAAAATTGCACGATTTATCCAGGGCAAGAAATACAAATTATAAAATAAGAGAGGAGGGAGTAATATGTGGATAATCATAGCATTGTTAATTATAGCAATAGCGATTTTGTTAGTAGATTTAAACTACAAAAATCACTGCATTGACGATTTAGAAATAAGAATAAGCAGAATGAGAAAGTTACAATTAAGCGAGATTTTAGATTTGCTTTTCAAATTGCAAGAAATTCAAAATGATAGTTATGGAAAAGCTTCTAAAGACACTTTAATGCGAAACGCAATAAACGAAAACATCGAGAAGTATTCAGAACAAAAAAGAAGACTAGACCGTGCTGACAACAAGTTCTAATCTTCAAAAACATTGATGTAAAAGCAATTACATTAACAACATCATTTTAATATTAACATAAATTTAAAACGAAATCAAGAGGTGTTTAAAATGCGAAACAAGTTAAAAAAGTATTATGAGAATTTAATTGATGATATAGAAGATGAAGAAAAAAAAGAACAATTTTTAGACAAGCTGGAAGAAATAGATGATGAACTATTTGAATTAGATTATGACATTAAGGAAGAAATAGGAAATCAAGAGTATATAGAAAGCGAATTAGAAAACGATTATGAACTTTATTTAAGGAGTGTGAGAATATGAATATCTATGAAAAATTGTTAGCAATAACGAATGAGATTGGAACAGTAGCTAAAAATTTAGAAGTTGGAGTTGGAAAGTCGCAATACAAAGCAGTTGGCGAAGCAGATGTACTAAAAGTAGTAAAAGAATTGGAATACAAATACAAAGTATATTCTTATCCAAGTAATAGAAGAATTGTTGATAATTCAATATTGCAAACAAGGAAAGAATATAACGGACAAGTTACAGAGGGTAATCAATTATTCATGAGGATAGAAGTTGAGTACACATTTGTTAATGTTGAACAACCAGAAGAAATAGTTAGGATTACTACATATGGAGATGGAATTGATACTCAAGATAAAGCACCAGGTAAGGCAATGACATATGCAGACAAATATGCACTTTTGAAAGCTTATAAAATAATAACTGGTGAAGATCCTGACCAAAATCATAGTCCTGACACATTAACTATTGAAAATAAAATAGACAATGTAAAAATAGAAGCTTTAAAAAAAGCTTACGAAAACAAGCAATTAACTAAAGAACAATTCGAAAAAGGAATATCACAATGGGGATATAAGGCAATAGAAGAGATAAAAGAAAAAGATTACATGGCAATATATCAAGCAATATGTGCTTCTTAGTGAGGTGTGAAATGAAATTCACAGGAACAATATCAGATGTAAGTATAGATTTCAAGACCAATAAGCCTAAAATAACATTCATAATGAATGAAAAAACAGCACTTACAGAATTAGATGAGATAAAGGATTTGGATAAGTTATCGGTGGAAGCTAAAAAATATCGCAAAAAACGTTCGTTAGATGCAAACGCATATTGTTGGGTTCTTATTAATAAACTTGCCGAAAAATTAAATCTTAAGCCAATAGAAGTATATAGAAAAGCTATTTATGAAATTGGAGTTAGAGAAGTTATACCAGTAAAAAATGAAGCAGTAGCTAGATATAAAGAAGTATGGCAGAATAACGGTTTAGGTTGGTTATGTGAGACAGTACCATCAAAGCTGAATGGCTATACGAATGTGATAGCTTGGTATGGTTCGAGTGTTTATGACAGCAAAGAAATGTCCAAGTTAGTAGATAATATCGTAGAAGAATGTAAGACACAGGGCATAGAAACAATGACACCAGTTGAACTTAAGGCTTTAAAGGAGGCTTGGAAATGAAAGACTGGGAAGGAATGGCATTTCCTAAGAACTCAAAAACAGTCTTAAAAGCAAAGCTTAAAGATATTAGTAAAACAAATCGTGAAGAAATAAAAAAGCTTTTTAAAGGCAAATGTGGACTTTGTGGACAAGCTGGAGTACACATACATCACATAGTTTATAAAAGTGAAGATAGAAGTAAAATAGATGATTTTAATAACTTAATTTTGTTGTGTTTGGAGTGTCATCAGAAAGTGCATAACAATAAAAAATACTGGCAACCAAGATTAATAAAACTGAGAAAAAAGATAGGAGATATGAAAAATGAGTGAAGAGATGTTTGAAATTGTGAATGAATTATTAGAGAAGGTATTAGAGAAAGATAAGGATAAAGACCCAATAATGAAAGCATTATATTTAGATCATAAGATTGATGCTAAAAGAATGGATTTAACCACAAAATTAGAAAAATTAGAACCAGTAAAGTTAGAAGAGTTTATACAGCTAGAAGAAGAGTTTTTGAACAAAATAAACGAATTTTGGGGAGATGATACTAATGAATAAAGCAATTTTAATGGGGAGACTTACTAGAGACCCAGATGTTAGATATACCACAACAAATAACATAATGGTAGTGCAATTTGCTTTAGCTGTGAATAGGAGATTTGCGAAAGAGGGAGAAGAAAGACAAGCAGACTTTATTAACATTGTTGCTTGGGATAAAACGGCTGAGTTTTGTAGTAAGTATTTTAAAAAAGGTCAACAAGTAGGAATTATCGGAAGAATACAAACAAGAAATTATGATGATAAAGATGGAAAGAAGGTTTATGTAACAGAAGTAGTTGCAGAGGAGGCATATTTCGCAGATACAAAGAAAGAAGATAGCCCATTCGGTAATCAACCAACAAGTAATCCATTTGCAACACCAAACAACGAATTTAAGCCAGTTACAGATGACGATTTACCATTTTAATTTAAGAAGGAGAGAAAAAATGAAAACAAAAATAATAGAAATTGATACAACTAATATGAGCAAAAAAGACATAGAAAGAGAAATTGAAAATGCTCTTAAGAAGATATTCGAAGAAAATGAGGAAGAAAAGGCAGAGCAAAAAAATGAAAAAGAATATCTACTTGAAAAAATGACAAAAATTACAAAAGAAAATATAAAAATGACCGAAGAAATTTTTGATGATAGTGAAACAGAAATAGAGTTAGCAAAAATATTCCATACTTTAAGAAGTGAGAATGAATGTTTAAAAGGAATATTGAGAAGAAGAAATAGACATTAATTTTGCTGGATAATACCTCCAGCAGTATAAAAATACTCTTTAAAATTGAGTGTAGGAGCAAGGCAGGACTACATATATGCTTACTTCTGCACTCTATTTTTTAATTACTAAAGAGAGCAGGTGACGTATGAATTATATAGCCGAAATTAAAGCATTCTATGACCTGGTACAAGTAAAACAATTATCTCAAGGGCAAATTGCTTTATGGCATGCGTTAATGTACATAAACAATAAGTGTGCTTGGATAGAATGGTTTTCAGTACCTAACATAATGCTCGAAATAAATACGGGGCTTTCACGTCAAGCTATTATAAAAGCTAGAAACGTGTTAAAGATGTATGGCTTAATAGAATTTAAAACAAATGGCACTAAAGCTACTAATTATAGAATGATTAGTATGTTAAAAAGTTGTCAAGATAGTTTACAAGATAATGGCACTATGTCAAAAAGTTTACAAGTTGGTTTACAAGTTAGTTGTCAAAATAGTTTACAAGGTGGTTGTCAAGATAGTTTACAAGATGGTTGCACATTAAATAAACTAAACGATACTAAACTAAACGAAACGAATACAGTATACAGCAGCAAATGCTTGTTTGATTTTTTTGAAAACAACATCGACATGCTTACACCACGTGCCTCTGAAATACTTGAAAGTTATCGTAAGGATTTACCAGATGATGTGATAATTTATGCTATGCAAAAATCTGTGGATAACAAGCAAAGAAAAATTAGTTATATATCAGGCATTTTGAACAATTGGATAAAAGCAGGAGTGAAAACATTAGCTGGTGCAAAAGAGGAAGAGCAACAATTCAAAAAAGCACATAGCAAGCAACCAACAGTTGAGATACATGATGACAAATGGGAAAAACTTAAGAAAAAATATGAACAATGAGGTGATTAAAGATGACCTTGGAAGAATTTACGATTAAGACAAAAACGTTAGAAGATTTTTATGGCAAAGATTTGAATTATACGCAAGCAGATATTTGGTTTGATGAGTTAAAAAATTACTCAGCTGAAAAGTATGAAAAGGCGATAAGAAATATATGCAAAACCTCACAATATAAGCCTACATTGGTACAGATGCTAGAAGAGATTAGAAAAGTTAAAGTACAAGTACTTAGCCAGCAAAAAGTAAAATGCAATTATTGCAAAGGTACTGGATATATTCTATACAACCGAACTATAAATAATCATGTGTATGAATACGTGTGTTTATGCACATGTGCAAATGCTGATGGGTTAGAATATAACGGCTTGCAAATAGCAGATCAAGAACATAGACAGCCTTTTTATGTTGCGAAAGCTCAAGATATATTTCACGATAGAATAAACCAAAAGTCAGATATACCAAGCGAAATTCAAAGGGATACGAAGAGTTTGATAGCTGATTTAAGCAAACAAATGAGTTTTTAAAGTACAAGTTAGTTGATGAGGTGAAAAATGAAAGTTGAAATTAATGGCAAGAACTATAAGTTAATTAGTGTTTATCCAGATGCTAAATTCAGGGAAAAAGATATATTTTTACTTGAACATGAAAGTGGATATAAAACATGTTTTTTTAGTTTAGACTTAAAAAAATATATACATTTTGATTATCATGGAATTGGATATAAGGAAATCCTAATAAGCCCAAGCTTATTACCAGAATCACTACAAACGTATTTAAGGCAAAAAAGATGGCAAGGGAGATGATGAGCAAATGATAAAGATTGAAATACCATTAAAGCTTCCAAGCTTGAATGAGTACATAAATGAGTGCAGAAGAAATAAATATTCTGCTGGAAAAATGAAAAACAATGTTGAGAATGATATAGGCTATTTTATAAATCAATTGCCCAAGTTTAATAAACCAATAAGAATTAACTTTACGTGGATTGAAGCAAATAAAAGGCGAGATTTAGATAATATTTGCTTTGCTAAGAAATTTATACTAGATGCACTGCAAAAATGCGAAAAACTCGAAAATGATAATCGTAGATGGGTAGTTGGTTTTACTGATAAATTCGAATATGGCAAAGAATTTAAAGTTATTTTGGAAATAGAGGAGATAAAGGATGAAGATAGAGTTATATAATGACCATTTTGAAAATGCAAAAAGATATGGTATACCGCATGCACAATTGATAATTGCAGATATTCCATACAACTTAGGAAACAACGCATATGCGAGTAATCCAAGTTGGTACATAGATGGAGATAACAAAAACGGAGAAAGCAAACTTGCTGGAAAGAGTTTTTTTGACACAGATAATGATTTTAGAATAGGCAATTTTTTTAATTTTTGCACTAGGTATTTAAAGAAAGAACCTAAAGAAAAAATAGAAAGAGGTAAAAGTAGTAACGCACCTTGTATGATTGTATTTTGTGCGTTTGAACAAATACAGATGGTCATAGAGGAGGCAAAAAAGCATGGTCTTTTAAAAAGTTATCCAATTGTGTTTATTAAAAATTTTAGTGCACAAGTTTTAAAAGCTAATATGAAGATAGTCGGAGCGACAGAGTATGCAGTTGTACTTTACAGGGACAAGCTTCCTAAGTTTAGAAATGTAGGAATTGATGGTAAAGGGCATATGATTTTTAACTGGTTCGAATGGAAAAGAGATAGTAAAGATATTCCTAAAATACATCCAACACAGAAACCAGTAAATGTATTAAAAAGATTAATTGAAATATTTACAGATGAGGGTGACGTTGTGATTGATCCAGTTGCTGGAAGTGGAAGCACATTAAGAGCTTGTATGGAGCTTGACAGAGATGCTTACGGCTTTGAAATAAAAAAAGAATTTTATAAGAAAGCTAAAGAAGAAATGTTAGTGCTTCCTGTAGAAAATCAAATTAGATTAGAAATGTAGGTGATAAGATTTGAATAGAGCAGAACGTAGAAGATATAGTAGTTTAGGTGTTAGTAATAAAGTGATAATGGACAAGACATTATCTGATATGTATGAGCAAGGATTCAAAGATGGGATTAAGCATACATACAAGGCAATTATAACGATATTATTCTATGTGATTAAGAACCATTTGAGAATAAGTAAAGAAAATTACCAGTCGCTATTTTTAAGGTGTATGGAAAACATTGATGCGTTTAGAACAGGTCAGTTAAGACCAAGTGATATGGATTTGATGAAGCAAGAAATACTTGAAGAGAAAAGTTTAGATTTAGGTAGAATTGATAGATAGGAGGTATTTAAGATGAATGAAATAGAAAATTTAAGAGAAAAGCAAGAAGAATTAAAAAGAGAGTTAGAAGAATTAGACACACAGATAAAAGAATTAGAGGAAAAGAAAATAAAAGAAAGTGGCAAGAGATGGAGAAAGTATGCTGATTGTAGATATATGTATACAAAGTATAATCTGTTTCTATGAGAAATGGGAGGCAAATAGTGGAAAATAGTATAGAAGAAGATATAAAAGTGTTAGAAAATTTACTTGATGAAGGCTTTGAAGCAATGTGTTATGAAGAGGCACAAGCAATAGAACATATTTTATCGGACTATAAAAGATTAAGAGAATATTATGAAGAACAAAATGAAGTAAAGGAGAAGGTGAAATAATATGTATGATATAACTTGGTGTGCAAATAGCAAGAAATGCAAGAAAAAGGATTGTAGAAGAAGACTAGCTAAAAGACCTAAGAACCTGGGGTGCTGGTATTCTTGTGCTAATTATTATGAAGAAGGTAAAGAATGTAAACATTATTGGCAAGAAGAGGAGGAATAATATGATTGAAGAGGATATCAATAGAATAAATTGTATATTTGAATTTCAAGAGAAAATAGGTTGCCAATATGTATTAGAAACAGAAGATGAAAGAGCAATTAAACATCTTTTATCAGATTATGAAAGAGTATTAAAAGAGAATGAAACATATAAGAAACAATATTTTTGCTTAATAGATAAAATAGAAAATAAAATAGATAAATTCGATTATGAATTTGAAAAAGCAAAAAGAAAAAATGACAATGATAGAGCAGATTATTATTGGGATTTAATTATAAATTTAACGAAATTGCTAGAAAGTGAGGGAAAAGAATGAATGAAGAAGCAAAGAAAGCATTTGAATTTATAAAGGATTTAATTAATTGGGATGTAAGACAGGATTTATGTCCAAATAAGGAAGAATGTGAAAAGTTAGAAATAGTATTAAATCTAATAGAAAAACTACAAAAAGAAAATGAAGAATTAAGAGAATATAATGCAAAGTTTATTGCAGTTCAAAAAGTAAAAGATAAGGAAGAACAAGATATAGAAAATACAATAAAAGTTTTACAAGAATTGCTAGAAGGGAGAGAATAAATGAACGAGGAAGAAAAAAATGCTATTGAATATTTGAAAATTAGATTATATGGAAATGAAGGCTGTAAATATATAGATGTAGCTCAAGAGGATTTAAGGATTTTTGTAAATTTGATTAATCAAATAGAAAAATTGCAAAAAGAAAACGAATTAGCTAAGCAATCTTTAATTAAGAACTCAAATATAGCTGATGAAAGAAATAATTTGTTGGTAAAAAATCAGAAATTAAGGGAAGTAATAGCCAAAATGGCAGAATATATAGCAAGTAAAGATATAGATGAAGATGTTTGCAAAAAAGTTGGACATGGTAAATATTGCGAAGAATACGGAGAAAATAGCAATTGTAAAGAGTGTGTAATTGAATTTTTTAAAGGAGAAGTGAACAAATGAATAAAGATTATGAAAATCTAGAAGAAATAAAAGACAAAATAGAAATTGAATTAAAAAAGCAGAAAAAGATTTACAAGAAGCAATTAGACTAGAAAAAGAATCTAAAGAAAAGGAAGGGACTATACTATGGTGGACGGCTCAAATTAGATTAGATGAAAGAATAAAAGTTTTAAAAGAATTATTAAAGGAGGAAGAATAATATGAATAATACTATTAAAGTGATTTTAGGAGTAGCAGGTACATTATTACTATTATTATTGATTTTAAGTGTCGGCACTGTCCCAACAGGTAATGTAGGAATTAAAGTAAGATTTGGTGCAGTACAAAATAATACTCTTGCGGAGGGCTTACATTTTAAAATGCCTTTGGTAGAGAGTATAAAAAAAGTAGATTGCAGAACACAAAGAGTAGATACAGATGGTGAAGGTGCTTCAAAAGATTTGCAGACAATAAACACATATATAGTAACAAATTATAGAGTAGACCAAGAGAAAGTTTTTGATTTATATAAAACGGTTGGAACTAATTACGAAGAAATAGTTATAAAACCAGCAGTACAGGAAGCTATGAAAACCACATTAGCACAATATGCAGCAGAAGAATTAATAACTAAAAGAACCGAAGTAGCATTAAATCTACAAGAAGTATTGAAAGCCAAGTTAGATAATAGAGGAATCGTGGTTGAAAATGTAAGCATAATAAATTTAACATTTTCTGCAGCATATGATCAAGCAATAGAAGCTAAGCAAGTAGCCGAACAAGAAGCCAAAAAAGCACAGCAAGAATTAGAAAAAGCAAAAATTGAAGCTGAAAAGAAAGTCGTTGAAGCACAGGCAGAAGCAGAATCTTTAAAAGTACAAAGACAAGAAATAACATCTGATTTATTAAAGCTAAAATGGATAGAAAAATGGGATGGAAAATTGCCAACAACAGCATTGGGAGAAAGTGTACCAGTATTTGATATTTCTAAATAAGAATATTAGATAAATTTTACGAAAGAGGGTGTTGTATGAGAATAGATAAAAAAATATATAAATACATAGATTATGAATTGCAACATTATGAAGAAAATAAGAAAAAGTTAGAAGAATTAAGAATGGATATAATTGATTCAAGTCCAGAACCATCAGATGGACAACCTAGAGGCAATTCAACAGGCAATCCGACAGAGCAAAAGGGAATGAAGCTTGTATCAAGTACAGCATTATTAAAGATCGAAAGCACAATAAAAGTAATAGACAAAGTATATAACCAATTAAATGATGAGTATAAATTGTTTTTTAACTGGAATTATAAAGAAAATGCTGGAATAGTAAGAACATGTCAAGAAGTAAATATAAGTGAAAAAACATATCATCGATGGAGAGACAATATTGTTTATGCGACAGGAAAAGAAATGGGGTTAATATAAAAATAAAAATTTGTCCAAAAGTTGACAGTTTTTGAGGGCAAAAATGTGTTATTATTGCAGTGTGAAAAAATGAAATTAAGAAATACCCTTTTTAAAGAGATTATCTGACGGGAGATAGTCTCTTTTTATATGTCGAAATGGAGGAATGATTATGAAAAGAAAATGGACTAAAGAAACAGCAAAAGCATATATCGAAAAAGCAAGAGAAAAGGGATTAACTTATTGGAGTGCTTATGATTTTCTAAAAAGATTTAAATAAAGAGTGATGCTAATGAAAAAATACGATTTTGAACATTGCATGGAACATGATTGCAAGTTTTGTAAAAAGCAAATTGAATGTGAAAGGAGTGAGAGTGATGGCAAACGAAAAGAATTTAAAGCCAATTCGAGACAGCAAAAGAGCAAGAGAGCTACAAGAGAAATCTGCAAAAAAACAAAGAGAGAACATAGCAAAAAGAAAAACACTTAAAGAAGAATTATTACTCTTGCTTTCTACAGATAATAATCAAAACAAGATGAGTGTTACTTTGCTGAAAAGAGCAATTGCTGGGGACACAAAAGCTTTTGAAATAATTAGAGATACTATTGGAGAAAAACCAACAGAAAAAGTTCAAGCAAATGTATGTAGTTACGAGGAAAGTTTAAAGGCAGTTGTTGATAATGAATATTAACACAAAACTTTACATAGAAAAGTATTTAAAAATACAAGACAAGAACTCGAAGATAGTACCATTCAAAATGAATAAACCCCAAATGAAATTGTATAATGCGTTAAAGAAACAATATGAGCAGGGCAAACCGCAAAGAGCTATTGTATTAAAAGCAAGACAAATGGGATTTAGTACATTGACAGAGGGTATTATATTCAAGAAGACAGTAACAGCTTTTAATATAAAAAGTGGAATTATAACACACGAAGCTTCTGCAACAGATAACTTGTTTAATATGTCTAAAAGATATTTAGACAATTTACCTGATGAAATGAAACCACAAATAAAGAAATCTAATGCGAAAGAATTAGTGTTCGATAGCGAGAAAGGTACAGGGCTAAAAGGTATTATTAAATGTATGACAGCAGGAAATACAACTGTTGGTCGTTCTGATACATTTCAAAATTTGCATATATCAGAGTACGGCTTTTGGGGCGGAAAGAAAAAAGATACATTGATAGGTTTACTACAGTCTGTACCAAATACTAAAGATACAATGATTGTTGTTGAGTCAACAGCAAATGGCTATGATGATTTTAAAGATATGTGGGATGATGCAGTAGAGGGCAAAAGTGATTTTATTCCTGTATTTTGTGCCTGGTGGGAACTAGATGAGTATAGAAAAGAATACAACGGTTTTGAATTAAATGATGAAGAAATAGAGCTTAAAGAATTATACAACTTAGATGATGAACAGTTAGCCTGGCGAAGATGGTGCATACAAACAAATTGTCGTGGAGACGTCAACTTATTTAAACAAGAATATCCAAGTTGTCCAGAAGAAGCTTTTATGAGTTCTGGTAACTGCGTATTTGATAAAGAGAAAATAATAAACAGAATACAACAAATAAAAGACATAAAACCTTTAAAACGAGGTTCTTTTTTATACGATTATGATGGTTTGAACATAACAAATATTAGATGGCAAGAAGACAAAAATGGAATAATTAAAATATACAAAGATGTTGAAAAAAATAGACCTTATGTGCTTGGTGGTGATACTGCGGGAGACGGAAGCGATAATTTTGTCGGCGAAGTTCTAGATAATATATCTGGAGAACAGGCTGCAGAATTATCACATGAAACGGATGAGGACTTATATGCAAGGCAAATGTATTGTCTAGGTATGTATTACAACCAAGCATTGATAGGTGTTGAGGTTAATTTTAGTACTTATCCTCAAAAAGAGTTAGAAAGACTTAAATATCCAAGGCTATACCAAAGACAAGTAGAGGATAGCAAGACACATAAATTTATGCAAAAAGGTGGATTTAAAACTACTCAGATTACGAGACCAATTATAATAGCTGGTCTTGTAGAAATAATGAGAGACAATACAGAAGTGTTTAACAGCATTGAATATTTAAGAGAATCCCTTTCGTTTATAAAAAATGAGGACGGAAGACCTGAAGCAGAACAGGGTAAACACGATGATAGAGTTATGGCAATGGCAATAGCTCATTATATAAGGCCTCAGCAACAAATGGCGATTGAAGAAGAAAAAACGGCAGAAGAGTTAGAATATGAAGAAAGACAATATATAGAGAGGCAGAGTTATATTAACTATGGAGTGTGATTTTATGATATGTATTACAATTTTAATATTAGGTCTTTGTTGCATCTTTAAAGATGAAATAAAGACTTTTTTAATGCCCAAAAAAGAAATTGAATTAACAGAAGAAGAAAAAGAAAGAGCTAAAAAGCTGAAAGAACAATTTGAAGAAATGATGAATTATTCAATAGATAAGGCAATTCAAAGTAAGCGAGGTGATAGATAGTGGAAGCAAAAGATTACTGGGAGCGATACGAGAAAGGTATTCAATATAATAGTTCTTTTAAACCTAACAAAGACTATTATGAATCCATAAAGGTATGGAATGATTTTTATAATGGCGACCAATGGAATGGTGTTGGTGGTTTGAGTGAGTTGCCGAAGTTAGTGTTTAATTACATAAAGAGAATAATAGATTTTAAGATAGCAAGTGCTACCAGTTCTGACATATCTGTTAACGTAGAACCATTAAGAAATACTCCTGTAATGAATGGTAGACAAGAAATTGATAATACAGATTTCGTTAATAATGAGATTAAAAATGTATTTGAAAAATGGAACTTTAGAATACTAAAGAAAAGAGCACTGAGAAAAGCAGGTATCTCAGGTGATATGTGTGCTCATATTATTTTTAATCCGAAGGCGAAACCTTTTAGAGGGTTTGCTCCAGATGTAAGAGGCGAAATGGAAATTGAGTTAATAGATGCGACTAATGTGTATTTTGGAAATGCTAACATCAAGAGTGTATCTAAACAACCATACATAATAATAGTTGGAAGAGATACAGTTCAAAATCTTCAGGAAGAAGCTAAGCTATTTAAAAACCAAGATAATGATATTCGTAGTGACGATGATACTGAATATCAATTAACCGAATTTGCAAATGTAGAAGTAGAATTAGATGATATAGAAAAAGATAGTGAAGGAAAAGCAAAGTATATTTATTACTATTATAAGAAAAAAGTTGGTGAAGATATACATGTGTTCGTGACAAAGTGTACGAAGGATGCAATCATATATCAAGATATAGATACAGAGTATAGCGATTACACAGTTGCGTTCGCAAATTGGTATGAATTAGAAAATACATATCATGGTCGAGGAGAAGTTGAGGGACTTTGTCCGAACCAGATAGCTATAAATAAAATGTTTGCCATGATCGTGTATCATCAAATGATGACCGCTTTTCCAACCGCTGTATATGACAAAGATGTGATAAAGAGCTGGAATAACCAAATAGGAAGTGCATTTGGTGTATCGGGATTAAACGGTAGAAGTCTTAAAGATGTTGCTGGATATTTAAATCCGGCTAATATGAGTGATTACATCATAAAAGTAATTGACTTGGCTATTCAATACACTAAAGAGTGTATGGGAGTTTCTGATGCTTCTTTAGGTAATATAGACCCTAAGAACACATCGGCAATTTTAGCAGTACAAAAAAGTACAGCAGTACCACTAGAAAATGTAAAAGATAACTTATATGATTTTGTGGAGCAAATAGTAAGAATAATGATAGATGTAATGGGAACAAAGTATGGCGAAAGACCAGTAGTAATTACTGATGAAGATGGAAACAGAACAATTGAAAAATACGATTTTGCTCAATTAAAAGGCATGGATTTACATATAGGAATAGATGTTGGCGAGTCAAGCTATTATTCTGAAATTGCTATGTTACAGACGATGGATAATCTATTACAAGGACAATACATTGAATTTATAGATTATTTAGAGAGAATACCTAATGAAATGTTTCCTAAGAAAGCAGAATATATTGCACAAATTAAGGCAAAACAGCAACAAGAAAAGGAAGCAAATTATGAGCAATTGAGTCAATATATGTTGATGTTGCCCGCACAATATCAAAAACCATTTGCACAAATAATAGACCAATTAGTAAGTGTATAAAAAGGCATCCGAAAGGGTGTCTTTTTTATATAAATTTAGCCGAAGTATCAAATAAACCAATGAGATATCGTTAGGCAACCAGATAAACCAATCTGGAGAAAAGGAGATTTTTATGAATGAAGAACAAACAAATCAAGTAGTAGAGGAAGAAGATTTTTTCAATATGGATGAAAACGATTTTGCAGATATACCATCTGAAGAAGAGCAAGTCCAAAATGAAGAAAATATTGAAGAGAATACCACTCTGGAAAAAGAACCTCAAAAAGATGAGACAACAGATGAACAAAAGTTGTTATCACTACTGAAGTCAAAAGTTAGATACAACGGAGAAGAAGTAGACATTAAGTCTATGGACGATGTTGTAGCCAACTATCAAAAAGGCTTGAACTATGACAATTTAAAGGCTAAATCAGAGAAATCTGAAAATGCTGTAATGAATTATGTTATAGCCAAAGCCAAGAGTATGAATATGACACCAGAGCAATACATAGATAAGGTTAAATCATACGAAGAAGAGCAAAAAAAGAATGCTCAAGAACAAGAAATACAAAGAATGATGGAACATGGTGTTGATGAAGAAACAGCTCGTAGAGTTGCCAGAACAGAAGCATACATGGAGACATTAAAAGCAAGAGAAGAAGAGCTTAACAGACAAGAAGAAGCTCGAAAAGCAGAAGCACAAAAAGATAAAGAATATCAAGAATTTTTAAAAGCTTATCCAGGTATTGAAGTCGACAAGATACCTCAAGAAGTTTTTGAAAATGCGAAAAATTCTAATCTATTAAGTGCTTATCAAGCTTATGAAAATAAGCAATTAAAAGAAAAAATTAAACAGTTGGAACAAAACCAAAAAAATGCATCCACTTCCGTAGTTAAGCCGGTAGGCGAAAAAACTAATGAGGAAGGAAAGGATGCTTTTTTAATGGGTCTTGATTCCGAAGATTAAGGGAGGATAATTAAATGGGAGTTATTAATTTATCAGAAACATATTCAAAAAATATTGATAAAGCATTTGCACATAGATCTTATACAAAAGTAGGTGCAAAGGCAAAATTTTCGTTTATTGGTAATAAGACAGTTAAGGTATATTCAATTGATCCAATGAAAATGAATGATTATAACAGAAACGGAATGAACAGATTTGGTAATGTAGAAGATATCGGTGATAAAGTACAAGAAATGACAGTAACAAAAGACAGAAGCTTTACAGGTGGTATAGATAAAGGCAATAATACGCAACAAATGAAAATAAAAAAAGCTGGCGAATTATTAAGAGACCAAATTAATGAAGTATTAAATCCTGAAATGGATACATATAATTTGGCTGTTTGGACAGACAAGGCTGCTTTAAATGGTGCTGCGTTTATACAAACATTAACAAAAGATAATGTTTACGAGTATTTTTTAGAAGTTCAAAAAAGATTATCAAATAACAGAGTGCCAACTAATGGAAGAATATGTTTTGCAGCAACTAAAGCAGTAAACTTATTAAAGAGATGTCCTGAATATTCTAAAAATACAGAAACAGCTCAAAAAATGGTTATGTATGGACAAGTTGGTAAAGTGGATAATGTTGCATTAATTGAAATGCCAGAAATCTATTTTCCAGCAGGTGTACAAATGGTTATTATACATCCATTATGTTCTGTAGCACCAATTCAGTTAGAAACATATAGAATTTTAACTGAGGTTCAAGGCTACGATGGCGCAGTTATTGAAGGCAGATGCATTTATGATTGTTTTGTCTTAGATAAAAAGAAAGATGGTATTGCAGTAATATCTGAAGCTACTTTGAAAATGAATGCGACATCAGAAGAGGGAAAGGCGGCTTCTAATGGAACATTCTTAAAATATGAATTGCCAGGTATTACAAGTGCAGATGGTGTTACTGTTAAGTATAAACTAGGTGCAAGTGCTATTACTGCACCAACTGCAGGAACAACTGTAACAGGATATACTGCTTATACAGATAGCGAAATTGACGCAAGTACAAATACACACTATTGTTTAGTAGCATTGAAAGACAATAAAGTTGTTTTTGCAGAAGCAGGAGAGTTAGTTAAAAAGGCATAACTTAATGGGCAGAGTCTAAAAACTCTGCCCTCAATTTTTATGATAGGAGGTTAAAGTAAATTGAAAGCGGAACTGATATATAAATTTGCTCTTTCACACATAGATGAAATGAAAGATGCAAAATTGATTAAAGGCGAGAAGCCAGAGGTTGATAATACATCGACTAAAGATTATAGAGCTAGAACACCTGGAATATTAACGTCAATTCAAAATGATATAACAATGTATTTAGGTATGGAATATTTAGATGAAATAACATCGATGGAATCAGATGTTGAACTAGATGATGCAATTTGTGCAACAATAGTTGTTTATGAATTATGTGCAAGGCTACTTTTAACTGAAGATACTGTACTTTCGAATTACTTTAGCTCCCTAGCTTCTAATTTGAAGAATACTACACTTGAACGATATAGAACAAAAGCTAAGCAAGAAGTTAGAGAAGATGTATATGGTTCTTTATGTGAGGCAGGTGATTAAGAGATGGATAACACCTCAATAAATGCTTTTTTAGGTCTTAACATGAATGAAACTGGTTCGACTAATCTTAAGTTAGGTGAAAGCCCTAAAATGGTTAACTTCAAAATATCAAGAGATTATAAATTAGAGAAGATGTATGGCTATATAAACAAATATGAAAAGACAAGTAAGATAAGAGCAATGTGGTTTGGATTACTTGATGCAACGGAAGTGTTTGTGTTTGTATGTGATGGAAAAGTTTATAACGAAGATACAGAACTAGGCTCATTAACAGATGATATTACGAGAATATTTGAGTTTAACAAAAAACTATACTTTATAAATGGTCATGAATATAAAGAATGGGATGGAACAACATTTAAAGACGTTGAAGGCTATATTCCATTAGTCAAAGTAGCTACAACACCTAATGGAGTTGGAACGGATTACGAGCCTATAAATGTTCTAACTGGCAAAAAAAGACAAACATTTAGCCCAGATGGAACAGAAAAAACATTTATGCTAGCAGAGAATAATTTAACTAGTATAGATAGTGTGAAAGTTAATGGAATAGAAACAACAGTAACGAAAGATTTAAGCAAGGGTTCTATAAAGTTTTCAACAGCTCCAACGCAAGGGGTGGATACTGTTGAAGTGCAATGGACAAAAGGAACTGGTCAAAGAGAATTAGTGTATAAAAATCATTACTTCCAAACATATGGTCTTGCAGATGATACAAGAGTTTTTTTATATGGTAATGTAGATGCAAAAAATAGGATATATTTTAGTGATTTAGGAAATGGAATACCAGACGTGACATATTTTCCTGGTAATAACTTTATTGATATAGGAAGTTCTAATATTGCAATCACAGATATTCAAAGGCAGTACGACAGAATGATAATAAGTAAAGAAGATTCTACTTATTATTCAACTTATGAGCAAATTACAGATAATATAGGAGAAAGCATTGTGGCTTTTCCAGTATATCCTCTTAACAAATCACATGGAGCAAAGCCGTATAATCAAGGACAGGTTTTAGATAACTATGTAACAACTATAGATACTTCAATTGTACAATGGACTAATACAGAAAGTAAAGATGAAAGAAACGCACAGATAATCTCGTCAAAAGTACAGACATGGTTGAATGAAAGAGATTTGTCAAAAGTAGTCACATTAGATTATCAAGAAGAAAAGGAATATTGGCTTGCGATAGATAATGAAATTTTAATATACAATTACGAAAATGGTTGTTATTCTCTGGTACAATTACCAGCCAAAATAACGACTTTTTTGTCATATAAAGGAACTATATATGCTGGAACGGAAAATGGCAAAATAATCGAATTTAACAAGAACGCAACAACTTATTCTGGAGAAATAATCAAAGCTGAATGGCAATCGGGGTACTATGACTTTGGAGTGGAAGAACAACGAAAAACGATGAGAGTTTTATGGATAACTTTAAAACCATGGTTTAAAACTTCATTAGATATAAATTACATATCAGATAGAGATAGTGGAAGTGAAGCAAAAACAATTGAAAAAAGAAGCATAAGTTATGCACATTGGAATTATGCTAGATTTACGTACAATACACAACGAAGTGTAAAGCCTTTTAGAGTGAAACTAAAAGCAAAAAAATTCGCATTTTTAAAGTTAATATTAAAGAATGAAGTAAGTGATGAAAAAGTAACAATAAATTCGATAGCAATTAAAAAAGTGTATGGTGGGGAGGTAAAATAATGGGATTTACAAGATTTGAAGATAACGTAAGTGTGCATCAAGGATTAAGCGATGAACCTAATATAGATGATGGCTTAACTGCTGAAGAATTAAAAAAGAAATTTGATGAACCAGCCGAAAAATTAAAGAAAGTATTTAATGATTTAACAAATGAATTGGAAAATAATACTAGTGCTAAGAAATTAGGAGCTCAAAAATTAAACAATGCAGATAACTCAGATGAAAACATACAAGCAAAGTTGGAAAGTTTGCAGTCGCAAATAACAACAATAAATAATACAAATATAGCCACATCTAAAATAGAAGATGAAGCTATAACAACATCTAAAATTGCTGATGTAAATGTTACAACAGAAAAATTAGCAGACAGTTCTGTAACAACAGATAAAATAAATAACGGAAGTGTTACGGGAGAAAAGATAGATGAAAATGTAAAAAAAGCATCGAATATAACAGCTACAGCATTAAATGAACAAGATACATCTGAAGGAAACGTGCAAGCAAAATTAAGCAAAATCTATCAAGATTTAATAGGTATGACACAAGGAAATGTTGCAGACAATTCTATTGTTAGTTCAAAAATAGTTAATAAAAATGTTACAACAGAAAAATTAGCAGACAAGTGTGTAACTAAAGAAAAGATAAATTTCGGACTATATTTAGTGCCAAGTGGTTTTATCGGTATGTGGAGTGGGTCAGATGTTCCGGACGGTTGGTACTTATGTGATGGAAGTAACGGTACACCTGATTTGAGAGATAGATTTATAGTTAGTGCAGGAAACTCGTACGAAATTGGCGACGTTGGAGGTAGTAATAATGTGACTTTATCAGAACAGCAAATGCCAAGCCACACGCATATGGTTACGCAGTTGAGAACAAGTTCAGAATACACAGATACTAGACTTACTTCTGGCACGGGTACTATTAAATACCTTCATTATGGAAGTATCACATCAGAAGCGACTGGTGGTGGACAACCTCATGAAAACAGACCACCATATTATGCGTTAGCATTTATCATGAAAGCTTAGGAGGTGTGAAATGGCTAATTTAAGTAAAGAAGATAATGCAAAAATAGATAGTGCAAAGAAAAAATATGCAGAAGCTCAAGCTAAAGGCGATAAAGCTGGAATGGAGTCAGCACACAGTGAAGCAGAAGCAGTAAGAGCAAAATACAATTATAGTGGTGGAGCTGATGGAAGTCAGAATATAGGATTAAATCAAGAGCCAGGTTGGACAGGTAAAGGTGGAAAATCAAATACACAAATAATAAATAACACTAGTTATTCTGATGATTTAAATAGATTAAAAAGACTACAACAAAAGGCAACGGCGAACGAACTAAAAGCACAAAAAGAAAAAACACTTCAAGCTTTGGCAGAACGTGAAGCTACGATAAAACCAACATATCAAAATCAAAGAAACCTAGCATCTGCAAATTCTCAAAAAGGTGCTAGGTCTTTTAGTGAGTATTTAGCAAACAGAGGTCTTACAAATAGTGGTGCTTCTGCACAAGGTGAAATGAATAGAATTTCAACATTACAAAATACATTAGGAACTATTGATACTAATGAGACAAATGAGTTGAACGAAATAGCTAGAGCTAGAGCAAATGCTGAAAGCGATTATGCCTCAAACTTGGCTACTGCAAATTCAAAATTGGAGGCAGAATATTTTAATAATTTATTGCAAGAAAATCAAAGACAAAGGCTGATAGATGAACAATTGAAGCAACAGTCAGCTCAACAATATGCGAACGATTATCAAGCACAAATAAATAATCTATTAGCTCAAGGATATAGTCCGAACAGTAGAGAAGTCCTACAATTGACTGCTTTAAGAGGAGATAAAATAGCAAACAATATAAATAACGCAACAAATGTAAGTAATGCATTAGCTTCAATCCAAGCTGGAAATATAAATTATAACAATGCTGCGGCATTGGGGTGGACTGTAGAGCAGGCACAAAATTACTACAATACAGTAAGAATGCAAGCTCAAAAAGAAGCAGAACAACAAGCATTTGAAAACTGGCTAAAGAGACAACAATTAGCAAATGATACTGCCAAAACACAATATGAAATAAATAAACCGTATTACAAGACGAGTGACAACAGTAATAGTGATAATACATTTTCAATGAATTTATCACAAGCGATAAATGATATAGATCAACTTGAAAGTGCAGATGAACAAAGAGAAAGAATTTTTAAATTAGAACAAGCTGGCTATATAAACTCGGCACAAGCAAATCAATTGTTTAGTTATTATCAATTATAGGAGGTATAATAATGACCTATGAGGAATATAAAAAGCAAAGATTAGCACAAAATAATACACAAAGCAATGTCTCAAATACTACAGAAATTAATACAGCTCCTGTGAACAGATACGAAGAATATAAAAAACAAAGATTGACTCAACAACAAGATTATTTAAAAACTCTGGAGAAAGAAACTAAACAGACTCAGTTAGCAAAGGACTTTATTTCTCAAAATGGAACAGAGAAAATTAATAGTGAATACAACAATTATATGCAATCTATGAATAAAGCTATTGCACCGAAGTTATATCAGACAGAGGGAATGCAAGAGCTGGCTTCAAAGAGAAATGCAACAACACCTTTAGAAGTAAGTGTATATGCAAAAGGTAATCCGGTAACGCAGTCAATATTGAAGCTACAAAACTTTGCAAAAGAAAATGGAATTGAAATAGATGTAAATGATCCAGTAACAAGTTTAACTAATCAAACGAACAAACTAGATGATGCAAAAAAGGAAGAGTTAATGAAATACATTTACACATATAATAAAGTAAGGCAAGAAGATTTAAAAAATAAAAATTATATTGGCAATAGGGCTGTGAGTGGTCTTGTTAGTAGCATTAGTGGTGCAATAGATGCAGGCTTAGGTTTCTTGGCAGAAAATCCACTGAATAGAGCAATGAGAAGCAAGAACGAATTATATGCTAATATTCAAAAAAAAGTAGTTAATGAGGATAGTCCGCTTTATCAGCCACTTAATCAAATGTCTTATCAGCCATTGCAAAAAGTTGAAGAAGAAAGAGATAAAGTAACAGCTAGAGCGAATAAATTAAAAGAGTATAATATATTAGGTACAACTGCAGAAGCTTTGAAGAAGGAACAGCAAGGAATTGAAGAAACACAAAATATTAGTGGCTTAAAAAAATTTACTGGAGATGTTGTAGAGGGAATGATTGGAATGGCACCAACAATACTTTTATCAGCATATACCGCAAATCCACAACTAGGCTTAAATGTAATGTCAACCTCTGCTGGTGGTAACGCGTACAGAGAAGCACTTAATGAGGGACAAAGTAGTGATAATGCAATAGCTTATGGTACACTTATGGGTTTAAAAGAATATGCTACAGAAAAAATGTTTGGTGCCATGAATAGAATGGCTGGATTTGATGTTAAAGGCTATGGAGATGAGCTATCAGAGAGCATAATTAATCAAATATTCAAAGAGAATAGCAACAAAATACTAAGAGGTTTTGCAGAGTATACATTAGGTGGTGTAGAAGAGGGACTAGAGGAATTTGTGGGCGATTTAATTGAACCTTACATTAAGAACTTAACACTAGGAACTAAAGAAAAGGCAGATTTAAAGAGCGCGTTGTATAGTGGTTTAGTTGGAGCAATGACAGGTTTAGCTATGGGTGCACCTAGTGGAGCGATTAACCTAGTAAATGATATAAAAACAAATCAAAGTACAATACAAAATAGTACACAATTGCCACAAAATACGCAAAATGCATCAAATAATGTACAAAATGTATCTAATTTAGAAAAAATCCAGCAAATGAGTATATCTAATGAACAAAATAGTCATACCACAATAACTAATGAAATACAAACATTGGTAGAAAACAGAAATAAAACGGCACCAGGTTTAAATGTCGAAGTGGATAATACATTGAAAACAGATGGGGTAATAATAAAAAATTCTGATGGAACAAGAACAATGAAAATAAATCCAAATTCAACAAGGGCTTATGAGTTTGTGGCAGTTCATGAAATGTTGCATGATTTAGAAGGAACACAAGAATATTCTGAATTGCAAAAATATGTACAAGATAGAGCTACTTTACATGAAAATTATGAAGAAGCTAAACAAAAAATAACTGAACAATATGAAAACTTCTACAAAAATAACAATTTAGATATGTCAAGCCTAGATATGAATGTAGAAACAGTTAATGATATGGTAGCACAGTCACTTGGCAATCAACAATTTTTAAATGAATTAGCAGGCAATAAACCTAATGTGTTTATGAAAATGTACAACTGGGTAAAGAATGTATTATTTGACGGACAAAACACAGGCAAAACATTTAATGAGAGAAGAACAGATAATAAATATCTGCAAGAATTAAAGAAAAAATTTGAAGTGGCATATAATACTGTGTATAATGGAAATGCAAGTCAGCAATATAGTATTCAGACTGACACAAATGGAAACAAATATATAAAGGTAGATACAGACCAAGATATATTTAAGAATATTGACAAAAAAGATTACAATAAGATTGCTAAAATGTATATTCAAGATTACTTAATGGGAAAAACAAAATTATCAAATAATGATACAACAGTTATTGATAGGAAAAGCGCAAATAAATACACAAATCCTGGAAAAAAACAGCAGAATTTTAACGAAAAAATGCAATTAACTCCGGAATTAAAGAATGTTTTAGAAATAGCACAAAAAGATAGCACTTCAAGGCCATTAAAGAGCAATAGTAAATATAAAAATTGGGAATATTATAAAGTAAAATTCGAAATAAATGGTAAGATGTTTGAAGGACTAATAAACATAGGACTAGATAGCAATAATAACAAACATTTTTACGAAATAAATAAAATAAGAGAGACAGACGATATATCAAGAACAAGCTTGAATAGTTCATCTACCTCTCTATTTGAATATAGTATACCATCATCAGACAGCACTGTCAATAACCAGTATATGCAAAATAATGAAAAAAATTCACAAGGACTAGAAGATTCTAGTTCTTTTTCTTTATCTAAAGATAACCAAGGCAGGACATTATCTAAAGAACAACAAGAGTATTTTAAGGATAGTAAAGTTAGAGATGAAAGTGGCAATTTACTAGAGGTATATCATGGAACAGAGGCTAATGCAGGTATTCCACGAGACCATTGGTTTACGGTGTTTGATATTGACAAAGCCAAAGTTTCAACAATGGGTGATGGTTTTTATTTTACAGATAATTATGAAAGGGCATCTAGCTATGCACACTCTAAAGGTAATGTTTACAAAGCATATTTAAATATAACTAATCCGTTTATGTTAAAGAATGGTATGACTTTTCAAGAAAGCATAAAAGAAATAAACCCAAATTATGATATAGACAAATTGAAAATGGAAAATAGCAGTAAATTTGATGGCACAAAACTTAGAAAATATTTAATTGATAATGGTTATGATGGCATTTCACTTAGTGGCACATACGTAGCTTTTAATCCCAACCAAATAAAATCAGTAGACAACACAAAACCAACATCTAATCCAGATATAAGGTACTCTCAATCCAATGGCGAATGGTCAAAGTACCTAAAGGAAAACTGGGATTTGATGCCGAATAGCAAAAAAACATTTGGTTTTCCTACAAATGAACAATTGCAAGCTATGGATAATAAAAAGATATCTGAAAGTGCTGATACGTTAAATTTGAAAGAAATTAAAAGACCTCAGAAAGAAGAAACATATAAAACTAATCTCGAAAGAAGCTCTGGTTTAATTGAACAAAAAATTAAAGCTATAGAAGAAGGTAAAATTAAACGAGATGAAAATGCTAAAAGAGTAAGCAAAGAAGATATTCGAAAGACTATAGAAAATTCTATAAATCAAAAATTGTTTACGAAACATTTTAGAGAAAAAGCATATGGAATATATAAGCCTAGTACAGACACAATAAGGTTGGCACAGAGAAGTGATTTTGAAACAGCTATACATGAATTAGGACATCAAATAGATATAAAACAATTGGATAATTTGTCTCATAATGCTGATATCAAAATAAAAGCTGAATTGAGAATGTTATGCGAGAAATCTTTTCCAGGTACATATAAAGAAATACGTACACAGTTAGAAGAGGGATTTGCAGAAGCTACTAGAAACTTTATAATTGATTCTAAGAGTTTTGCAGCAGATTATCCTAATACAGCATATTTGATACAAAATGAACTTGAAAAAAGTCCACAATTGAATAAATTATTTAACACGTTACAAGAGCAAATTCATGATTATATCAATATGACTCCAAAAGATAGGGTACTAAGCAATGTTTCGTTTGAGGGTGAAGAACAAAAGCCCAAATTAACAAAGGAATATATTAAGGATAAAGTAATAGAGTGGGTATGGGATGATACAATACCGTTAAAAAGGCTTGTTGAGAAAATTGCTAAAACCAAGAATGTTAAAGTCGATAATTTAAGTCCTAGTGAAAATATTGCAATGAGTTTGAAATTAGCAGAAGGATTAGGAGATGTAACAGTATCTTCTTTGCGAAATGGGTACGAGGAAAATGGTGTAAAACAAACAAAAGGCTTTAGTGAGATATTAAAAGACTTTGACCATAACGATATAGAAGATTTAGTTGCGTATATGGTGTCAGAAGGAAATTTAGATTACATTAAGGCTAATAAACAGACTGGTATTCGTGAATCTGATGCAAAAGCAGTACTTAAAAAATATAAAGATACAAAAATATCAAAAGCTTCAGCAGAAATACGAGAGATAAACGATTATAGCCTAAAAAGATTACTTCAATCTGGATTGATAACAAAAGAACAAGTAAAGAGCTTTAAAAAAGTCAATGAACATTATGTGCCAATGAACAGGGTAATTGATATAGAAGGTAAAATAGGGCTAAATGCAAAAGGACTGCAGAATGGCAAAGTAATAAAAGGCAGAAAAGGCTCGGATAGAATGATAATTAATCCTCTTGAAAGCACAGTCGTAAACAATATGAGAATAGACAGACAAATAGCTAATAATGAGAACTTAAAAAATTTGGTTGATACATTAAAGCAAAATGATTTATTAGGAGAATATATTGACGAAATACCGACACCAATGCAATTCAAAGGAAGTGCAACACTTGAAAATTTTAAAGGAGCACTAGAAAAACAAGGAGTAGACACAACAGAATTAGACTTAGAAGCAGTATATAATATATTTACACCTAAATTGTCAGATGATAAAAATCTAATAATGTCGTACATGGAAAAGGGAAAGAGAAAATATATACAATTCAAAGACAAATCATTATACAATGTTGTTAATGGCTTAACGGGTCAAAAAGGCTTGAATGGTATCCAAAAGTTCTATTCGTATTTTAATGGAGCTTTACGTTGGGGAGCTACAGCTGGTAACATTGACTTTTCTTTGCCAAATACGATTTCGGATAGTCAAACAGCCTTTTTGAATAGTGACGCAACATTTATTCCAATAGTTGATAGTATTATAGGTGTGGCAGATGCAGTCGCAGGAAATACAGCAGAACACAGTAAACTAAGTAAGTTGGTTGAAAAAATTGCACCAGATTATCAAAAAAGAAAAGCGAGATTGTATGAACTATACGAAAAATCTGGAGCTAAAAGCACAACAAATAGAAGTGGATTAAAACGTTCGAACAATTTAGACAATGTGTTGGGTGCTCTAGCATTAGATGAAAAAACGTTATTAGGAAAAGACAAAGCAAGACCAATAAGAGCTATAAAAAAAGCTACTGAATGGGCACCTGCTTTATCAGAAGAGGCGACAAGATTTAGAAATTTTGAAAAAGAAGTAAAACTATATCAAAAGCAAGGTATGAGATTAGAAGATGCAGTAAAAAAAGCTGGATATAATGCTAAACGAGTAACACAAGATTTTAGTCAATCTGGTAAAGCTACACGAGTGGTAAACAGTGTAATTCCGTTTACTAGTGCTAGGATAGGTGGCACATACCAAGCATATGAAAATTTTGCAAAGAACCCTAAAAGATATAGTACGAGACTTGCACTATTGACAGCAAGTTCAGCTGTAATTCATGCACTACTAATTCAAGCACTAAAGAATGGAACACGCAAAGATGAAGAAGAATACAAAGAATTACAAGACCAAAAGTTACTGGATAATTACACATTTCCAATTGGCGATGGCAAGACAATAACAATAAAGAAAATTCAAGGACCAGTAAGAGCTATTATAAACTTAACAGAGATGGCAGTAGATTATTCTATGGGAATGATAGACGATAAAGGACTAGATAAAAGATTAAAGGCAATAGCAAACGATGTGAAAATGGATAATAGTTATTTGGGCAAACTTACAGACGTTGCAGGACAATTTGGTACACCAATATTAGAGAACGCATTAAATAAAGATTTTTATTATGGAAATGATTTGGTGCCAGAAAATATGAAAAATTTAGACAATGCAAACAAATATGACGAAAATACGACAGAAACTGCAAAACTAATAGGTAAAGTCTTAAACTATCCACCAATATATATAGATAATCTTGTAGAAGGATATTTAGCTGGAGTCGGAACGCAGACAATGCAAGTAAGTGATTGGGTAATAAATAAAGTAACTGGGAAAAAATCAGCTAAGAGGCAAGCATCAGAAAGTTTTATTACCAAAAGATTTATTGCCGATGACTATAAGAACTCTCAATCGGTTAGTGAGATTTACGATACATACGACGAATTAAAAAATGATGAGGCAGAAGGACGACTTACAGAAGAACAGAAAAAACAACTAGAAAATATAGAACAAGCGAAAGACACAATGGCAATTATAAACAAAAAAATTAGAGAAGCCAAAACAGATAATGCATTAAACAGCAAAGAAAAGGCAGAAAAAATAAGGGAATTGCAAAAGCAAAGGACAGATACGGCAAGATATTATCTAGGTAAAGAAACCATAACTAAAGAAAATAAAGAGCAAATTGAACTATATGAATATTATCCAACGGCTACAAGTAAAATATCAAGCATAATAGATGAAGAAGAAAAAAACGCATATGCACAAATAGTAAAAGACACGTACGCATTTAATTTGAAAAGTTTAGAAGACAATAAAGAATACATAAAAGCAAATGAAGAAGAAAAAAATTCTATGAAAAAAACTGCATTAACTCAAGCTAAAAATACTGCAAAAGAAAAAATGATACAAAATAATTTGGAAGAACTCGTTGAAGAACATGGAGAAGAAGAAACAGCCACATTAATTTTGAATGCAGAACAATTGAAACAGTACGAAAAAGTTGAAAAAGCTGGAATACCTTTAGTAGACTATTACAATGCTTGGCTTGCCCAGAAAAATGCAGAAGGAAAGAAAAATGCAAAAGGAGAAACAATATCAGGCACAAAGAAAAAAGCTAAAATTAGTGCAATAAATAGTGCTGTAGATGATTTGACAACATATCAAAAGAAAACATTATATAGAATATTTAATGTTGATTAGAGAGTCTTTTAAGGCTCTCTTTTCTAATAAAAAGAAAAGGAGGTTGAAAAATGGCGAAGATCTATCGTGGAGACACATTCCCGTTTACAGTTAAATTTGATGGATATACTTTTCAAACAGGTGACGTACTGACAGCAAGTTTAATGAGTATGACAGACGAGGAAGATTCTGAATACACAAGATTAAAAACAATTGAGTATACTGTGCAAAACGAATGTGACAAGGTTCAACTCGAATTTAGTAGAGAAGATATGTATGACATATCTGGAGATGTTGTTGTAGAAGTAAGAGTAGTAACTAGTTCTGGAATTGAAATGACGGCACAAAAAAGTTGCTCGCTAAGAAAGGACGGTATAAGATGAGTGAATTTGAAAAAATAGAAATAAATGGCGAAATCAAATACGGTGGTGATGTTGGTCCGAAAGGTCCCGCTGGACCTGAAGGAAAACAAGGGCCACAAGGAGAAAAAGGCGATATTGGTCCAGCTGGTCCACAGGGGCCAAAGGGTGAAACAGGAAGTGTTGGTCCACAAGGCCCAGAGGGAAAAAGAGGCTTACAAGGTTTAACTGGCGAACGTGGACCACAAGGTGAAAAGGGAGATACAGGCAGTCCAGGTGCAGATGGAATAAGCCCAACGGTATCTGTGTCTAAAAGTGAAAAAATAACTACTATTGAAATAACAGATAAAGATGGAACTAAGACAGCTCAAATTGAAGATGGAGACAATTATGATGATACAGATATAAAAGCAAAGCTCGAAAACAAAGTTGACAAAATTGATGGAAAGGGGCTTAGCGAGAATGATTTTACGACAGAAGAAAAAAACAAACTTGCTGAAATAGAAATGGGTGCACAAGTTAATGCGATAACTAGTGTAAATGGGAAAACAGGCATAGTAACGTTAAATGCAAGTGACGTGGGAGCACTGCCTGAAAACACAGAAATACCAGCTAAAACAAGTGATTTGAATAATGATAGCGGATTTGCACCAATAACAGCATCTACAACAGATTTAGAAGCTGGAGTATCAGAACTAGCCACAGGTTCTGTATATTTAGTGTATGAGTAAGGTGGTGAATACATGGGAATATATCTCGAAAAGAATGGCTTGGCTAGAAAAGTAAAAAAAATCTATATTGGAGACAATAATGGAATTGCAAGAATGGTAAAAAAAGCTTATGTAGGTGTAGATGGAATAGCAAAATTGTTTTGGAATGGAAGTCAAGAAGAACAAGGTAAAGTTGTCTATCTTGGAACCCAATCACCATTAACTCAATCACTTTCTGTTTTAGCTTCAGCAAGTGTTGGGGAATATGTGCTATTTGCAGGTGGTTCTAATGGTATGTGGGGCGATACTCCTTATAGTACAGTTAACGCATATAGCACTAATTTAACACATAGCACTCCCGCATCTTTAAGTGTTGCTAGAAGAGCACTTGCGGGTGCAAGTAATAATAATTATGCGTTATTTTCTGGCGGTTGGAAAACAGACAGAAGTGATCGCGTAAATACTGTTGACGCATATAATACAGAATTGACACGCAGTACGCCCAATTCATTAAGTAGTGCAAAATTCGATCATTCGGGTGGTAATGTTGGAAATTATATATTATTTGCGGGTGGTTCAAATTATGAGAAAAGTTTATCTAATATTGATGCATATAATATTAATTTGACACGTACTTCACCAACAAGCTTAAGTACGGCACGTTCATCGCTTGCATGTGCCAACAATGATAATTATGTATTGTTTTCAGGCGGAAATTCATCGAATGCAAGTAATGCTGTTGATATATATAATACAAACTTAACAAAAAGTACACCATCTGGTTTATCTATCGCAAGAGGACATTTAGCTGGAGCAACGGCAGGACAGTATATGTTAATTGCAGGTGGTGGGACTAGCAATTGGACAGAGGGAACACCACAAACTACTATTGATGTATACGATAATAATTTAACAAGAACAACACCAGTAGAATTATCTGAACCTAAATTAAAACATGCTTCAACGAGTGTAAAAGGCTATGCGTTATTTGCCGGCGGCACAAACAGCAGTGGTTATTCAAACGTAGTAAATGTTTTTGACGAAAATTTGACTAGAATAATTCCTGATTCATTATCCGTAGGTAGAACTTTATTATGTGGTGGTAGTGTTGGTAATTATGCATTGTTTGCAGGTGGAGAAACCGTTACAAACATAGTCGATGGTTATAAATTAAATTAAGAGGAGATGGTTTAAATGATTAAAATCGAAAAATATTTAGGAAATAAAACATATATGTTCCCAAATGGAGTAATAGCTACACCAGAAATATTGGAGCAACAATTTCCTGCAATAAAAGTTTTTGCTCACATTATTGAAACGGATGAAGCAGGGGAAGTTTGTTTTGCAGTAGAAAATTTAAATGCGATTAGAAGTCTTTATGGTGTGGATAATTCTTTGTCGGAAGAAGAAGCAATCGCTAAAATTGAAGAAATAAGAAATACACCTGAAACAGTTTCAACTGAGCCAACTGCAGAAGAACGTACGGCTACAGCTTTAGAACAACTAGCAAGTGGACAAACTGCAGAAAGTACTAAAGTAATAAATGCATTATTAACAGGAGAGGAGGAATAATTATGTCTAATAAAGTACAATTAGCTTTAGAATTAAGAAAAGCTTTAGAAATGTTTGTGAGCTCATTTGATCCTGAGACGGATATTGATAAAATATTATCGATTCCAACTGTATTTCCTAAATATAAAATAGGAGTGAACTATAAAATAAAAGATGTATTTTCATATGGAGAAAATGCAAATGGAGATCCTCAACTTTATCAAGTTTTACAAACACATACAAGTACTACTGAGTGGATTCCTAGTACAGCTACATCTTTATATAAAGCAGTCGGAGTTTCTGAAAATGGAATAGCAACTTGGGTACAGCCCTTAGGAGCAAGTGATGCTTATAATAAAGGCGACGAAGTAATGTATAATGGAGCACATTATAAATCTTTAATTGATAATAACGTATGGTCGCCAGAAACATATTCCCAAGGTTGGGAGGTAGTTGTAGATGACAATTGATGTAGATGTTTTAATTAAAATAATAAAATTTGCTGCAGAGTTAATAACCTCTTGTGGAATTATTTTGGTGTTTGCCAAAAAATATCTTGATAAGATGGTCTCTAAAATCACGACACCTATTTTAGAGAAGATAGATAAAATGGATAAGAACCAGTGTATGAATTACCTCACAGAGTTTCTTGCAGATGTTCGCAATGGAGTGCATAAGACTGAATATCAGAAAGCAAGAGCTCATGATGTGTACAAGCATTACAGTACAGATTTAAGCGGTAACTCTTATATACATGAGCAATGGGAACTTTATATGACAGGAAAGGAGTGAAAAAAGATGAAAGAGATAAAAAAGCTGATTGATGTAAAAAGTATAGTTACATTACTTTTTACTGTTTTAGTATGTATACTAGCTTTTAAGAAAGTTATAACAGGGGAACAGGTTATGATGACATATACAACCATCATAGCCTTTTATTTTGGCACGCAATCAACTAAGAAAAAAGAGGTGGTTTCAGATGAAAACAAATCTTCGGACTAGTTGAATATTGCAGAAGTCAATTAGGTCGACCATATTGGTGGGGGACATTCGGGCAAAAAGCCTCAGAAAGCCTTTTAAGGCAAAAATCAACTCAGTACCCTAAATATTATACCTCTACTGATTTTATTAAGCAGTACGGGCAAAAAGTGCATGACTGTGTAGGTTTAATTAAGGGATACTTATGGTGCGAAAACGCAAATTCTTATCCTTTATATAATGCAAGTCAAGATAAAGACGTTAATGGAATGAAAGCAAACTGTAGTGAGAGAGGAACTTTAGAGACAATGCCAGATATTCCAGGTGTACTTTTATTTATGCCTGGCCATGTCGGTGTTTATATTGGTAATGGTAAAGTTATTGAGGCAAGAGGTCATGCTTACGGGGTTGTTGAGACTAATTTAGTAGGCAGAGGCTGGAAAGAATGGGGCAAACTTGATTGGATAGAATACGTGGAGGAAAATACGATGTTTGAAGCTGGACAAGGTAAAGAAGCAATAGAATACTTAGTTAAACAGGGTAGGATAACAAATAGAGAACAGGCATTACAAAAGCTTGATTTAATTAAAAATGAAGAGTGGACCTACATTAAGTGGGCTAACGATGTTAAAAAGTTAGAAAGATAAGAAAGGATGATTAAAATGGGTAATGAGAAATTTATAAGCATATGTAAAAGGTTGGTAAAGGAATATGCAGAGGAGCATTTAGATAAGAGCGATACTTTACCTGAATTTGAAGTCTTCGTTGTTTGGAGTTGTAAAACATTACAAAACAATAAAGCCTTATTAAGTACAACTTTATTTGATGGAATGTATTACGAACTTACATATAACGGAGATAAAAAAGAATTGTACTTTGATGCATATAAGAAGTTTGAAAACAAGTGCGTCAAAATAGACGAATAAGGTTAAAATTATAACACTTTTTCTAGAGAGTGTTATTTTTTTATATAAAAATTTAAAAAGGAGGAAGTTATTATGGAAAACAGATTTACGGTAGCAGACTATAAGAAAGCGGTTTATGAGGAGTTTAAAGAGGAAATTAATTTAATTTCAAAAGCTTCAGAAAAAGAAAATTGGAAAGCTGATATAGGGGTAGCTACAGACAAATTTATTACGTTTATCGAGAACGCAACTGAAAGCATATTTGTTAATGTCCCAAAAGCAAAAGCTAAACTTGCAGAATTGAATGCTAAAAGAACAGACAGAGTTTAAGCTTATAGTATTCACATTGGTTAAAGCCTATCTCAATTATGAGGTAGGCTTATTTTTTTATGTATTTTCGCCATAGCGAACGAATATTGTGATAGTTTTTGTGCATGATATTTTTAGGGAGTGAATGTCTTGAAAGTTATTATATTGTTAGCAAAAATAAGAAATGAAAAAAAGATATCGTTAGAAAGATTATCAAAAATGTCTGGAGTTTCAAAAGCACATTTGTCAGATATTGAAAGAAATTTAAAAATGCCAAGTTTATTAGTAATGATAAGGCTATCACAAGCATTAAAAGTATCAATAACAGATTTATACGAGGTGTTACAATGAAAATAGAGAAACTACGTGAAAAGATGCATTTATACATTCAAAAATATGGAATAAATTCTAAAGAAGTGATGGAAGTGAGCCAAGAATTAGACAATTTGATTTTAAAAGAATTTAAGACACAAATATGTCAAGAAACGATGCAAGCTTTAATTGAATATTCTAAAATCAACGATTTTCCGAGCGCCAAAGAATGGGACGAGTATGCTAAACAAAATGGATATTTATCTCATATCTCATTGAAGTATAAATTAGGCTTGAAGTGGAATGAAATTAAAAATTTAGTCATATCAAAAATATTATAAATACATATCTTTAAGAATTTTATGTCGAAAATGAATTTGATTTCTTATATTCAAATTGATATAAACAATTTGAAAGTGGGGAATTTAACATGACGATGTTTGATAAGATTATAATTAAATTATTTAAAAAGACTTTTGAAAAAGTATATAAAAAGGGTTTGAGTGATGCATTTAATTTCTTGCAATATTCCCCTCCCATCCCCCGTAAAATTTTATGCGATGAAAAGAACAATTGCAATAAAAAATGAAATAAAGCACTACAAAATGGCTTTAAATAAACTAAAGCGATAACCAGCCCAGCCAAAAAGTGGTTACTTTGAAGTAAATCTTTAAAGTGACCACTTTTTTGTTAGGTTGTAGACATTTGT
>CAKSSR010000021.1 GCA_934489735.1 uncultured Eubacteriales bacterium
GATAAAAAAATTCCATCAAAGGAAGAAGTAAATGCTATTGAAGAAACAAAAATAAAAAAGAAGCAGACAAAAATGCCGAGAAATGATAAAAGAGGTCAGAGAAGAACAGGTTCGAAAAGAAAAAGAAAAAAGGGGACTAAGAAAAGCTAAACAGAAAGATAATTCGGATAAAAAAATTCCATCAAAGGAAGAAGTAAATGCTATTGAAGAAACAAAAATAAAAAAGAAGCAGACAAAAATGCCAAGAGATGATAAAAGGCCAGAGAAGAACAGGTCCGAAAAGAGGAAGAAAAAGTAAGCTAGTTGAGTAAAATCAGCTAGCTATTTTTATATCAAAGAAAGAGGAGAGGAGGGAAATTATAGCGGCGGGGTGAAAATAGGCAAGGATTGATTAACAATATTGCAGCAGATTTTTGATATTTGCAAAAATTATGGATAAAAAAGTATTATTAAATTAACAAATTAATAGTAAGAAGTAACAGCTAACTACCGAAAGATTCGTTAACTTTACATATTGACCATATATATATATATATGGTAAAATAAATTTGATACATTGCATAAAGCAATGATGGATAAATTATGAAGAGGTGATTTTTTTATGGAATTAAATGCAGAACAGTTTAATATTTTACTGGATATATTATATTATCTAAGAAAAAATGGGAAGGAAAGTAGTGACTTTTACTTTACATATTCAAATGCGGGAGAAAGATTAAAATTGCATAATATAGCTTCGGATGATATAAGTTTAGAATTTTCAAATTTTAAAGAAATAGACTTTAGTCAACTACAAATAAATAGTGGTAATGAAGAAGGATTATTTGGAGATGTGATTAGCAAAATTGATGACTTTATGGGAGTTGACATGAGTGACATTGAAAGTGAAGATATTATAAATAGAGTCGATGATAAAAATTTTTCAAAAGAATTACATGAAAAAAGTGACCTTTATAGTAAAATTAAGGCTTTAACTATTTTATTTAATGGAACGAATGACTTTAAAGGGGATAATATTGATGAAGCTAAAACATTTAAAATAAAGGGTGAATTAAGTGATAAATTTAGTGATTTTGGGAGAGATGGCGATAGAAAATTAAAACTTAAATTAACTGGATTTTGTAATATAGAATCTAGCACAATGGGAAATGAGAAGTTTTTGATAGAAGGAAGATTTAATGCCAATTCTAGATTTGCAGGAGAACTTATAGTTGATGACAAATCAAAAGAGGAAGAAGATTACGACAAATTAGTAAATAGAATCTTTGAAGATGAATCGAAAAAACCTATTTTATTCAATATATTCAAAGAACTTAGAGATAAGGATGAAATAAAATTAAGAAAAGGCAAGATAGCAAAGTTTTATTCCAATTTTGACAAGGATTTTAAAGAAATGGTTAGTGCAAAAGGACTATTGGAGGGATTAGGTGATATAAAAGAGGAAGAACTTGAGGAACTGATTAAAGAAAAATTTAAAAAAACAATAGAAGAACTTGGTGAAGAGAAAGAATTGTTTGGTAAAAAGATAAAATATTCGAAAAAGGAAATTAAAAAAAATGAGGAAAGAGAAAATAAATTAAAAATAATGGATTTAAAGATAAGTGGTGAATGTAAAAAATTGATGCTTAGTAATGTATCAGAATCTGAAATAGCGGAGTTAATAAAAGAAACTGAGGGAGGTAAACCATTAGAGGAATCAAAAATAAAAGATGTAATCAGGAAAAAAGTATTTAGTATATGCAAATTTGAGTCTATAGATGATGAGAATAAATGTATTAAAGGTGAAAATGAAGTAAAAAAATTAGTAAAAAAAATAGAAGCATATAAGGATGACAGTGAGGATTTGACAAAAATATATACTAAAGTTTTGAGGTTGTTTAAGATTATAGGATTTGATTATTAATAAAAATAAGGAGACGATTATAAATGAATAAGAAAAATGCTTGGACTATAGAAAATATAGCAGAGAATTTAAGTTCACTATTATCACCGGCTGCAAGAATAATAAGGAGTTTAAGTAAAGATGATGAGGATTACTATGAATGTTACAAAAAGAGTAAAAAAATATATACAAATGGTGGCCAGAATGATAAGAAGAACGATGATAATGTTTTGTTTTTGTTGGAAATTAATGATAGGGTGATGGTTTGTTATAATAATAAGACTAACAAATTTAAAAGAGACAAAGAAGGAACGTATATTCCTGCAAAAAAAGTAGCTTGTTATCGTATAAATAGTATAGCTGAGTTAGAATCAATTGCAAAAGAAATTAGGTTGGACAAAGTAGATAAAGAATCGCTTTATAGAAATTTGGGAATAAGTGAAAAAATAAAACATATATTTAAGAAACAAGCAAATGAAATACCTATAAACCTAAAAAATATAAATAAAATTTATACAGATGTTTATAAAAAATATAATAGAATAGTAAAACTTTTAACAAATAATGGGGAATTAATAATTTGTGGGGAAGGAGAAAGTGACTTTTTTGAAATTAACAAAGAAGATTTAAAAGAATATGCCTGCCTTTCAGATAAAAAATATTCACTGCCATCATTGATAAAAGTAAAGTCGTACTATGATATATGCCGGTATTTATATTCAAGCATGAAGTCTGAAGATCGTATATGTAGAATTGCAGACTTATTAGGTATTACTTTATTGACAGAGGGTGTTGAGTTTAGTAGCGTAAAGTATACAATTAAAGGAAATGATAATTATTTATATGTATATGGAAACAAAAATTTTATATTGAAAATGGATAAAATCGGGAAAAAACTTCAAGGTAAAGAGGAAATAATTATATCAAATTATGAAGCATTTTATAATAAAGTTGTAATAGAAAAAGCCGGCGACGTAAAAGATTATGATCAAGAAGTATCTTTATGCGGAAAATTAGGATTAGAATTAAATGTTGATTACGATTCAATGGAGAGTGTAAAAGAAGTATTTATTCAGCAAGGAATTAGTGAACCAAGTCCTGATAATAAATTTGCTAAAGAAAACGACAATTGCTTTTATATATTTGGCAGTGATATAAATAAAGAATTTAAAAAAGTAAATATAAAAAAAGATAAGAAGAAGTTTTTTGAAATTTTTAATTTAGCAAAAAGAGATCAAGACTTACTTAATGCATATAAAGCAAGAAAGAAACGAGAAGACTTAGTAAAAAAAGCGCAAGAAGGTTTAGATGATAAACAATATGGACGAATTATAAAAAGATATAATAAGATTTATACAAATGTTACTGATGATTATCTAGGGAAAGTGTTGTATTTTGGAAAAGATAAGACAATGGTTATTTGCGGTAACTGTGATAGCTATGAATTTAGACAAATAGAGACAAATAAAGATAATCGAGCTTTTAAATTAGTTGATTGCGAAAAAATATTAAAGAAGGATGTTATAGTGGATGAATATAATGAAATTTCAAAAGAAATAACAAGTAACAAATTTGAAAGTTTTAATGGTTTATTAGTTGAAGAAATAATGAATAAATTAGGAATTACAAGGGCTTTTTCAACAAATGATGATGAATTTAATGAAAAAGTCAAAAGCGTAAAATATAGAATTATAAATCCTGAAACTTCTCAGTATTTATATTTGAATGAAAACTGTGAAGTAGTTGAATTTTCAAACATGGTAGGAATTATAGGAATGCGTGAAAAAGGAGAAGTAGAAATCAAGGAAATAAAAACATATAAGAATCTTTATGATTTGACAGAAAAGAAAATTACTGATGCTGGAGAAAGAATAGAATTGGCTAAAAAATTGAGCATATATCCCAATATAGATAAAGATGAAAAAGGGTTTTCAGGTACCAATTCTGAATTTTATAGGCAAAAAGGAATTAACATTCTCGACCAAGGCATTAAGGTTCAAAAGTGGAAAAAAGCAAGCAGTGAAGCAGGTATTTTTTGTTTTGCTGAAGAATCAAATTTTAATGGAAAAAAAGAAAAAATTGGAGGTGAAGAATATGATAAGGTTATAGATGCTATTAATATACGAGAAAAGCTAGATTGTGGGATTGATATAACTTGCATGCAGGATAAGATAAAGTTAAATATGTTAGGATATTCTAAACTTAGAGGCGAATTAAAAAAAGATTTTTTAAGGCGATTAAGGCCTAAAATTACATCGCAAAAGCTTAAAGTTTTAAAAGATAACAGTGTTTTACCTTCTGATGATTGTTTTGAAATAGATATTACCAATGATATAGGAAAGAGTAAAATACAATTTAACGAATATATATATGGGGAAAAAGGTCGTTCGGGGGAATTTTTAAACAATGATGAAATAAAAAAAGAAGATATTTTGGAAGATGCAAGAACATTTTTTAAAAATAATGAAGACATTGGAGCTGTTATTGTAATTACGGATAAACAAGAGGAATGTATAAAGAAGAAAATTGGCACGGATAGATTTAATGACCTTAAAGAAAATTTTGAAATAGGGGAAAATGAATTTGGAGATGAGGATATAGAATTAGTTGATGTAAAGCCAAACCAAAAGGGTAGAAGAAGGAAGGACTAAAGAATATGCAGAAAAAACTGTAGATATTTTGGGAAATAGGAAGAAAAAGTAAGTGAAGAATAAGCTAGTTGAGTAAAATCAGCTAGCTATTTTTATATCAAAGAAAGAGGAGAGGATGGAGGAGGTAGCTGAAGGGAGAGAGATTATAGCGGCGGGGTGAAAATAAGCAAGGATTGATTAATAATATTGCAGCAGATTTTTAATATTTGCAAAAATTATGGATAAAAAAGTATTATTAAATTAACAAACTAATAGTAAGAAGTAACAGCCAACTACCGAAAGATTCGTTAACTTTACATATTGACTATATATATATATATATGGTAAAATAAATTTGATACATTGCATAAAGCGATGATGGATAAATTGTGAAGAGGTGATTTTTTTATGGAATTAAATGAAGGACAGTTTAATATTTTACTGGATATATTATATTATCTAAGAAAAAATGGGAAGGAAAGTAGTGACTTTTACTTTACATATGTAAATGGCCAAGAAAGATTTAAATTATATAATGTGGATTCAGATAAAATAAGCCTAGAATTGAAGGGAATTAGTGAGATAAATTGTGATCAATTAAAGATTAAAGAAGATATTGAAAAGAATGAGATTGATAATGTAGTTGATAAGATTGAAAAATTTGAGAATATCGATATGAATGAAATTGATAAAGCTAAAGAGGAATTAAAAGAAAAGAATAAAAGTATTGAAAAAAACTTTTATGATCAAATCAAAAGATTGATATTTTCTTTTCAAGGGAAAGAGGATATAGACGGAAAAGATATCAAAAGTGCTAAGTGTTTTAAAATTATTGGTAATTTAGATTCTATGTTTAATGACTTTAATGCAACTGGTGATAGAAGATTAGAATTAGAAGTAAGTGGTTTTTGTAATATAACTTCTGATATTGATAGGGAAAAGTTTAAGATTAAAGAAGGGACAGTGAAGATTAATCCTAATTCAGAAATAAATAAGGTACCAATTATCAAGACTGCTAAAAAGGATAAAGCAATTAAAGATGCGGAAAGAAAAGCCGAGAGAGAAAGAATTAAGGATAGCGGTAGTAAAGAAGAAATAGAAAAGGCATTTATGGATGAGTGGATAGATACTATTTTTGAATCGAAGCAGAATTTATTATTAAATATATTCAACAACCTAAGGGAACATGGTAAAATAAAATTTAGAGAAGGGAAAGAACCGAAGATTGTACCGGGGTTCAACGATGTATTTGATGAGCAATTAACAGAAGAATGTATAACTGAATTATTAAAAGGATACGAGCGAAAATATGATATCAATCAATTTAAAGTAAATCTTAAAAAAAGGTTTAGAAAGGAAGTGAAAAGAGCCAAAATTGGAGATATATTGTTTGGAAAGAAAATAGAATATATAGATAAAGAAAATGAAATAAATGAAATAAAGAAGTTAGATGTAAGCAAAGAGTGTAAAAAGTTAATGATCGATAATATGGAGGATAAGAAAATAAGTGAATTAATGAAAGTGGAAAAGGGAAAAGAACTAGAAAAAAAAGTGAAGGAAGTAATTAGAGAAAAAGTGGAAGAGGGATTGAATGACGAAGAAGATGAAGATTATAAAGAAAGATTAAAACTTATTGAAGAGAACAAAGAATATTGTGAAGGGACCTATAAAAAGTTAGAAAAATTAAAGGATTTTTTAGGAATGAATTAAGGGGATGATTTTAAATGGATTGTAACATAAAAAGTTTAATAAAGACGTTTAAGGGACTTATGTTAAGGGCAGAAACAGAAATTAAAAATGCTAAATTAGAAAAAGGTGAAACTATACAAGATGTACAAGAGGGAGCAGACTTGCAGGAGGCGGCCTCACATGGATCCGCTCAACAACAAGAGGAAGGAAATACAAAGGCAGCCTCACAGGAACCCCCTCAACAACAAGAGGAAGGAGATACAGAGGCAGACTCAAAGGGACCCGCTCAACAACAAGAGAAAGGATGTGGAAAAGAGGCTTCACCACCAAAAACAATAGAAGATCTTGTGAATTTGGCAAATGAAGCAATTAGGAATGGGGCAATAAAGAAATATAGTAATTTACAAAATAAAAATAGTCAAATTTTATATGTAATTAAGTATAAAAATAGAGTAGCAATATGTTATAATAATAAAGGTGTTTTTGAAAAATGTAAAGACATTAATGAACTTAAAGTAAGAGATTTTTGCCAAGAATCTTCATCATATGTTACAGGAAGTGATGAGAATGAAATTGTGAATAATATTAGAGCGTTAGACTTAAAACAAATTAATGAAAAATCACTTTGTGAACAGTTGGGAGTAGAATCATGTAAAAAAGAATTAGCAAAGGAAAATTCGATAAAAGTAATTGGGAATAGGGAAAAGAAATATAGCAATTTACAAAATGAAGATGATAAAATTTTATATGTAATTGAGTATAACAATAAAGTAGTAATATGCTATAATAATTCATGTGATTTTAAAGAATATAAAGGTAATGATACTAAATTATTTGAAAAAAGTATCCAAAGTGGATCTCCATTATATGTTGCAGGAGGTTATAATGAGCATAGAATTGAGGATAAAATTCGGAAATTAGACTTAGAAAGCAATGAAATTAATAAAAAATCACTTTATAAATGTTTGGGATTAAAAGGATTTAGAAAAGGAATAAAGGACTATTTTAATAAATACAGAGAATTTTATACGAATGTTGATAATAGCAGTAAAAAAGACACAGTATTTTATTTTGGGAAAGGAAGTAAAATGGTTGTTTTGGATACGAACAAGGATGTAACGGTAGGGTTTAAAGAATCAAAGAAAGAAGATATTTCGAAGTATAAATGTGTTTCATTTGAAAAAATGTATGATGCAGGAAAGACAGAATCGTATGTTAATATTTATGAAAAATTAAAAAGCTTAAACGATGCAAGTAAACAGTTTGTCGATAAAGTAGCGGAATTATTGGAAATTAAATCAATTTGTGAAGATGTAAGTGCCGAAAAAGTGAAATATATTTTTCATAATGAAGATAAATATTTATATATAGATAATAAGGGTAAGTATAATACTAAACAATTGCCAAAATTAAGTGGGAAACGTTTAGATGGAATTGAATCTACTTCAATTTCGAATTATGCAGACTTATATTTAAAAGTAATTTCTGTTAAAAATATAGTTAAAAAAGCTAGTAAAGATATATCTGTTTGTAGCCAATTAAGTGAAGTTTTAGGCTTAACGTTAAATATTACAGAAGAAGATTTATCTGATTGGGATAATATTGTTGTTCGTACTGGAGAAGGAGTAAGTTTAGAAGAGTTAGAACCAAACATTTATTTCATTAGGGTAGCAAAAGAAAAAGTAGGAAGTAATGCAAAAAAACTTATTTGTGTAACAAAAGATGAATCTATTTTAGACAAGCCAGAAAGAATTGAAAAGGGAGAAAAATTTGATAAGTATGATTATTTTAACATATTTAATTTGGCAAAGAAAGTGTCCAAAGGAGATGATGATGAAATTGCTATAAATTATGAAGCAATTGAGAAAGGTGAAATATATGAAATTAGTTATGGAAAAAAGGCAGTATATGTATCTGGAGGGAAATGTATAAGTGGTTTAAGTGAAGCAGAGAAAAAATATATTTCTAGTGAATGTAAAGGGGAAATAGAAATAGACAACTATGAGGATTATTATAAAGAAGTATATGATGATGGTAAAGGCATAGTAACAGATTATGAAGAAGAAAGAAATATATTATCGTCATTGGAATTAGAATCGAATGCAATTAGAATGGAAAGTTATCAAATGTATATAGAAAACGGAGTTTTTTCAAGTACTAATAATAAGTTTACAATACAATTTGATGATAGTGTTTCAGATAAGTTTGTTTTAGTAGTGAAAGAAGATACGGATTTTTCAAGATTAGGTAGAAATATTAGAAAATTGAAATCGGAAGAACTAAGTGATCAACAAAAAAGAATTATTAATTTAGCGAAGGAAGAAAAAAATCCTAATATAGGTTTTAGTGATAAGGTGAGTTATGAAGCGCTTACTGAACAAGAAAAAGAAAGATTAGATAACATGATTGAGTTCATAGTAATACCTACTCAAAAAATAAGGATTAATAAAGACGAAAAATTGCTGCTAATTAGGGATAATTTTAAAATTATTCAAGATAGCTTATTAATACCAATAAAAAAGTTTAATTTTGATCAGTTGGCTCAAGGTAAATGCTTAGATTTAAGTAATATTAGTGAATTAGAAAAAGAAATTTTTAAAAGAGCAGAACAACGTTTTAAAGAAAATAAAATAATAAATTATAAGATTTTAATTAATGGTAATCAATCGAGTCTTATACTGAAAGAAATCGATTTGAAACAATGGGAAAAAATAAAAGATGATAATAAAATCGAGATTAAATATGATAATAAACCATTAATAGATATAAACGAAATAGTAATAGAGGGTAAAGATGGCAAACCAGTAGTAATAGAAATTGATACGGTAGAAAAATTAAAAAATAATTATAAAAAGATTGTATTTACGATAAGTAACTACAAAAAAGAGATGAAGTTTTATGAAATAAATGTGGAAAAATTAGGGGAAAAATATTTATATATAAAACAAGTAGAACCCAAAAAAGGTACTAAGAATCTTATATATAAAGACCAAGAAAAAGTTGGCAATCTGGTAGTAAAAACACTTGAAAGGATAAAATATAGTGAAAATCCAGAAATAGTAAAAGGAATTATGGCTAAATGGACCATAAACGAAATAGAGCGTGAGATATTATTAAAAGAATCAGGTGTTTTAGAAATAGAACTAGGCGATGGGTTAGAAGAAATTATCAACAGAATAGAAAACATAGCAAGAGAAGTATCGGCTCAAACATATGAAGCAAAATAAAAAGAAGGTATAGGAGGGGAATATTATGGCTACTGTAAAAGATGTATTAGATAGAGTGAATGCGGCATTAAATATAATTAAAAATCATAAAGAAAAATTGAATGAAGAGCAGATTGCTGAAATGGAAGGGTTAAGAGAAGAAGTAAAGACAGGTATTATAAAAGAAATTAAAGATAAAAGTGAAGATATAGACATTGATTCTGTTAGTGGTACAATTGATAAATCATTGAGGAAAATTCCTAAAGATGAAAAAGCAAATACTGGATCTGCATTAAGCAATGCGCAAGGAGTTGAAGAAAAGCAAACAGAAATACAAGAAGGTGATAAAAAGCCGGAGAAGGCCGAGGCTGAAAGGGAGAATGCTACAACTGCTGTTGAGACTTCGTCCAACGAAGAGGAACATGGTACTGGGACAGAAGAAATGAAAAAAGGTAAAGAAAATAGTGGTACAGGTGACGAAATTCAATTAAGTGGTGAAGCAAGCGGTACCGGAAAAGTAGCCGAAGAGATGAAACCAGGTGGAGCTGAAGCAGAAGAAAAGCAACCAGAAATGCAAGGAGATAGTAGAAAACAAGGGGAAGCCAATGCTAAAACAGGTGAAGGAGACGATGATTCGAGTAGTAGTTCAGAAGAAAGCTCATCAAGTGATTCGGATGATGAAAGTTCAGATAGTGATGAAGGAAGCAATTCTGAAACAAGCGAGGGAGGTAGAACTGAAGGAGAGGCAGGTGACAATCTAGAAACCAGTGTGGCAGAAGAGCATGAACCTGAACCTGAGGTTAAGCAAAATGAAACCAATCAGAATGTGGAAACTGAATTAGTTTTCTATAAATTAGAAGATTTAAATCCAGATGCAGGAAAGGTCAGATGTATTAAAATAGAAGAAAATAAGATTTTATTGTATAATACGATTGGCACAGGAAGTAGTCATGTTGAATCAATAGAAAAGTTAAAAAGAATAAAGGATTTTACAATAAGTGAAAGTAATAAAGTAGATATGAATGATTTTAAAAGTATTAGAGAAAATGTTGTATCACGATTAGGAAAAGAAAATAGTATTAAAAATAAAGAAGATTATTTAAAATGTGAATATATAAAAGGTACTGAAATAACAAATGAAATGGCGATTCAAATTTATGACATGGTAAAGGAAAATAAATCTGAAAGTAAAGTACTAGAAAGTTTAAAGTCATTGAGTAATGATGATAAAGTTTTTGCGTCATTAATATATAAATCATTAAAAGGGAAGAAAGGAAAAGAACATAGGTTTAGAAATCTTTTCAAAAGGAATAAAAAGGATAAGAAGTAAAGAATAAGCTAGTTGAGTAAAATCAGCTAGCTATTTTTATAAAAAAGAGGGGTTGACACGTTCGTTTAATAAAAAAATAGAAAAAGGGAAGCAGGTGGAAAAGAAATAATAAAGATTTTATGTTATAATAAGAATATAGAAAACTATTTATAAGAAAGGTATATATAATTTAGATGGGAAATTGAAAAAGATAAATGATCCGGAAGAAATGCTGAAGGAAGTAGAGAACTCAAATGATTTTATAATGTTACCGAAAGTAGACTTTGTTTTTAAGGAATTAATGACAAATGAAATAGTTAGGAAAGGATTTTTAAGTGCAGTATTGAGAATAAAAGATACAGACATAAAATCAACAGTAATGCTTAATACTAATCTAAAGAAGACACATAAGGATGAAAAGCAGGGGATTTTAGATGTCAGGCTGATTATGAATGATGATGCGAAATAAATATAGAAATTCAGCTGGCACCATCGATTTATTGGGCAGACAGAAGCTTGTTTTATATAGCAAAGATGTATTCCGAACAAGTGGGGATTGACAAGAAGTATTCTAATTTAAAAAAATGTATTAGTATAAGCATACTTAATTTCAATCTTATGAAAAATGTTAACAAATTTTATTCGTCGTATCATATCAGAGAAGATGAATGTGGAGAGATACTTACAGACAAAATGGAATTTCACATTATTGAACTTGTTAAACTTCCAAAGGATAGCAATAGTACTTCTATATATGATTGGGCGAAGTTTATTACTACCAAGAATAGGGAGGAATTTGAAATGCTAGCACATAAAAATAAGTATCTAAAAGAAGCATATAAGCAACTCGATGTCATAAGTCAAGACAAGCAAAAGAGATTAGAGTACTTTACAAGGCAGAAAGCAATTTATGATATCAATACAATGATGGAAGAATACTTTGAAAGTGGTATGAAATAAGGCTTGGCAGAGGGAATAATTAAAGAAATAGAGAAAGAAAAAGCCGAGGGAAGAAAACGTATGATAAATATTTTAAAGAGTCTTGGCAAAACTGATGAAGAGATAGAAGCTTTACTTGGAAATTAAATTACATTTATAATAATATTAGAAAAAAATTAAAAAAAGGCACGTAATCAAGACCGATGATACAATGTCAACAATGGAAGTATCAAGAGAGTGGTTTGGATTATGTGCCTAATTGGTTATAAGCTGTTTATTGAATGATCATACTTTATTGCAACTTATGTCTTGCATTTAAGTTTATGAAACGAGCCTGGAGGGGTTGAATTAATACTATTGACTAAATATAATAAGTTATGGTATAATATATTTGAGTATTTTAGACTAATTACAAATAATAATTTAAGAGGTGATTTAGAAATGGGACTAGAAGCTAAAAAATTTACAGTCTTATTAGACATTTTATATCATTTAAGGAAGGACGAGAGTGATAAAGACAAGGATTTTTTATTCAGATGTAAGTTTGATGGAGAAGAAAGGGTAGAATTTTTCAATGTATCATCAGACTTAGTGGAAATAGAATTAAAAGGGTTTGATGAGATTGATTGTTCTAAGATTTCTTTAGATGAAGGTTTTAGTGACAGCGATATTGAAGAAGTATTTAATAAAATTAGTGAAGATGAATGTCAGAACATAGACTTTTCAAAGATTAATGGGACAAAGAGTTTAATAAAACAAGATGACATAACAGAATTGAAGGATAATTTTTGCAGAAATACTGATAAAAAGGTTATTCTTAATGCGAGCGAAGGGAGACTAAAAATAATAGGCAGTATAGGGGAAGGAATTAAAGAGAGATGCAAATTAATATTGAAGTGCAATAAAGAGAGCGTTATAGAATCTGATATATCGAAGGAAGGCTTTGAGATAAAAGGGGAACCGGGCGATGGATCGAAGTTTGCAGGAGAGGAATACAAGACAAATGACAAGAATATTATCGATGAGATACCGAAATCCAGAGGGAAGGTTTCAGCTCTCAAAAATAAATTCGACAAAATTAAACAAAATGAAGAATTAACAGAAGAGGAGATAGTTACAGATAAAGTGAATGAGATATTTAGAGAGAACGAAGCGGAGCTATATAAAATATTTGAACAGATAAGAAAAAAAGGGAAGATAGAGCTTCGCAAGGATAAAGACAATAAGATTCTATTAGGATTTAATGATGAGTTTAATGAAGCATGGAATGAACAAGTAGACAATTTTGATATAAAGGCATATAAGGAAAAGATAAGAAACAGAGTCAGGACAAGATTTAGGGAATGTGTAGCGGAAGCGAAGGAAAATAAAATATTATTTGGGAAGAGATTAGAGTTTTCAGATAAAGACAAAAAAAGGATTAAAATAAAGGAAGATTTAAAAGGAATTGAATCTGAGAATAAAAAACTTAGTAAAGGTTTAAAGAGGCTAATAGTGAATAGCTATTTAAACGAAGAAAATATTAGAAATGATATGTATAATGAAGGGAAAATAAAGGGAATAGAAGACATAAAGGAGGTATTGAGAAATAAAATGGAAGAAAAGCTAAGTAGTGAGTTCCAAGATGGTTATAAAAATAGGTTAAAGCAGATGTCTAAGGATGGAAATAGTTACAAGACGATAGAGAAAATATTTAATTTAATAGGGTTAAACATGCCAGAGTAAAGAACATATAAGAGGAGATGATTAGAAATGGGTAATAAAAGAGAAGATATAAGTAGTTTTGGAATATCAGACATGGCTGATTTTGTTGTTGATCTTATTAGTAAGCAGGTGTATGAGCCTGTACTTAAAAAGGTGGAAAGACAAGAACTCAAGGAGTGTAAGATAGTAAATGTTGATGAATTGAAAAGAGGAAAAGCGGTTGCAGGGACCTTTGAGCCGGTGGAAGTTAAAAAAGTGGGTAGAGCTTTTGTGCCATCAGAAATACAACCAGGGAGAGCAGTCGAAGTTAATGAAGGGGTTGCGATCGAAGAGAAGCCAAAATTAAAAACTGTAGATGCAAAAGGAGCCGTCAAAAAGGAGGAATCAATTGTAGTTAAAAAAGGTAATACAAAGGCAGGAGCAGAAACTGCAGCGGTAGAACAAGCTAAAGAAAAAGCTGTTAAAATGGCTGAAGGGGGGGTGAGACATCGAGAAGAGGAAAGAGCAGAAGCGGCAGCAGTGGAAACAGTTGTAGAAGATGTGCATGAGAAGAGAGGTGAAGAGAAAAAAATTGGATTCCACAGACGAGTAAAAGTAAATGAAACAGAAACTGAGCCTCAAAGAGAAGTGAGAGCAGGTGCTGAGATAGGTACAGAAGATAAAACGAATCTAGAGGTTAAGAAGGTATATATACCTAATAAAGAATATCTAAGTAAAGATAAAGAATGTCTTGACTTAATAAAAACAAAACATGGTTATATATTGACAGAGACATTTGGAACCTCATATAAGGCAGAGGAATTAGACGGTTTGTATGAAAGATTATGTGAAATATTTGGCGAAGATAAAGGACGTAAAGGATCAAATTATAAAAGAATAGATGAAATTGAATTATCTGAAAATGATAAAGGGAAAGTATCAGGCTTGTTGGAACATAGTGACAGTAGTATTGATTTAGAAATATTTGCAATGCAAGAAGTTAAAATAATAAAATCAGCAAATGAAATAGATTTCAAAAAACGAATAGATATTTATAGAGATATACAAGGCAAAAAGAAAGAAATTACTGATAAAGCAGCAGAACCTGCTGAAAAGACAGAAAAAGGAGCAGCAGTTGAAGAAAAAGCGAAAGATAAACCAAAGCCAGAAGTTAAGAAAGTATATATACCTAATGAAGAATATCTAAGTAAAGATATAGAATGTCTTGACTTAATAAAAACAAAATATGGTTATATATTGACCGAGATATTTGGAACCTCATGTAAAGAAGAGGATTTAGAAGGTTTGTATAAAAAATTAGGTGAAGTATTTGGCAAAGATAAAGGTTGCAAAGAATCAAATTATAAAAAAATAGATGAAATAGGATTATCTAAAGGTGATAAAGAGAAAGTATCGACATTGTTGCAGCATAGTAACAGTAGTATTGAATTAGGAGAGTTTGCAATGCAAGAAGTTGAAATAATAAAGGCAAATGGGACAACAGAACCAAAAACACGAATGGCTATTTATAAAGAGATACAGTTCAAAGAAAATGCTACTAAAGCAACAACAGTGGCAGAAGAGAAAAAAACAAAGGCAAGTGATAATGAAGGGCAAAGAAATACAAAGACTACGGAAACGGTAACAGAAACTGCTAGAAAGCCAGAAAAGAGAGTAGCAGTGGAAGAAAAAGTTAAGACGGATGAAGAGATGAAACATCGAGGAGAAAGAGCGAAAGATAAAACAAAGCTAGAAGTTAAGAAAGTATATATACCTAATAAAGAATATCTAAGTAAAGATGAAAAATGTCTTGAGTTAATAAAAGCAAGCTATGGTTATATATTGACTGAGAAATTTGAAGACTCATATGAAGAAAAGGATTTAGAAAGTTTGTATAAAAGATTAGCTGAAATATTGGGCAAAGATAAAGGTGGCCAAAAATCAAATTATAAAAGAATAGAAGAAATAGAATTATCTGAAGGAGATAAAAAGAAAGTATCAAACTTGTTGGAACGTAGTGAAAGTATTATTGAATTAATGAATTTTGTATTTCAAAACATTAAAATAATAAAGCCAAGCGGAGTAGAATTTAAAAAAATAATAGACATTTATTATATGCAGTCCCAAAAAGAAAGAAATGTTACTAAAGCAACAACAGTGGCAGAAGAAAAAAAGAAGGAAGAAGTGAAAGAAGTCAAAGATCCACAGGCACAGGGTAGTAAAGGACAAGGAAAAGGTATGCAGGCAGCAGAACCTGTTAAAAAGCCGGAAGTAAGTGACACGGAAACAACACCAAAACCTACAGAGACAGCAGCAAGTGAGCAAGGAACAGTCAAACCTGGATGGGGTAAAGCAGGAGAAGATGCTCAAGAACGAGGAGCCAGAATGTTTGGAGAGCTTAAAGGACGAAGGCAAGTAAATACAGGCAGGAATGAAAATAGAAAGGGAAATATTGATAGTAAAGATGATAAAGGACAAGAAATTAATGAAACTGCTCAAGGACAACAAGCAAAAACAGAAGCAACAAAGAAGACGGGAGAAGTAAGTAAGATAGTATCTGGATTAAATAATACGGAAGATGCCCAAAAGATGGTGGATGGTTTACGAGAATTTAGTGGGAAAATGATGAAAAAATCTAAAATGTTTAATGAAGACAATGAAGACAATGCAGCAGAAATTAGGGCCAGCGTTAGTCATATTAAGTCTCACTTTAAAAAACATTTGGAAGCAGGCTCTATTTATAAATTGAAGGTTGATAGCAAGGTGGTATATGTTGATGTCAATCATACAAGTAGTGGTGAGTTGCGAGAAATTTCAGATAATAAAGTAACAGAAATAGAACGAGATTTAAAAAAGAGAGATTCAGAAAGTTATAAATATATGGATGATAATAGAGTTAGAACATTTTTGAAAGATAGAGGATTTAACAAAAAAAGAATTGGTAGGGCTATAAGAAAATATTTGCTTGGAGAGCGAGAAGCGTTCGTTAATTTTATAAATGGAAATATGGCCGTGCATGTTGATATGGATGCAGGGGTTATCAAAGATGGTATCATTAGTTTACCTGAATATAAAACGAAAAGAGTGAAGAACTATAGAGATCTTTATGGAGAGGTAGGAAAGCCTAGTTTAAAATTAGCAATATCTAAGAGATTAGGACTACTAAATGTTTATGCAAAATCAATAAAAGCACAGTATTTTGTTTATACGCCGGAAGGAAGAGAATTGGAAGCAAGTCTTAAAAATAAAGTGTATATAAAAAATTTTGAAAATGAAGACTTAATTTTTTTGATAGATGAAGATTATAAAAATAAAGAAATTAAATTACTTAAAGGTGGGTATGATCATAATGATATGTTAGATATAATTAATACAGCAGATAGAATTGAGGAAAAAAAGTTTAAGAAAATTATATCTAAAGCTAGTAATAAAAGTAAGATAGAGTATCATTTGGAAAGGGGGATATAATTATTTATGGGAGAGAAAAAAGATACAAAAGATACAGTCGTTATTGATAGCGAATTTGTTGATCAGTTAAAAGAAATAGATAGGATGACTAAAGAATATGGAGAATCAGAGGTGGCGGGAGCTAGGATTATTAAAGGATATGTATTGTCAGAGGACAACGAGCCGATAGATATGGCTATACATATTAAGGACAATTATTATGTATTTTGCGAGTCCTTTGATAAATTGACGGACTTGGATGATATACATGACAGATTGGATAAGATACTTAAGCTATCTGATGATGAATATGCAATATTTGACTTGAATCAAGAAGGATTCGAATATATGAATATAATAATTCAAAGCTCTACGAAAAGTTTAAGTGATTTTTGGAAAACTGAGGTAAGTATTGATGAGAATAAATCGATTACATACAAAGAACCTCATAAAACGAAAATTACATGCTATGGAGAACTGGATAAACATAATTACAGAGTTGCAAAGAATGGAAAGACACTTTACTTTAGTAAAAAGGCAGGATTTAGGAGCAATTTTGAAAGTATTGAACTTGATTTGGATAAGTTTATCAAATTTGAAGAGATAGACTACGATAATATAAGCAAAGTCATAAGGAATCCACTGATCAGAAGAAGGATAAAGAAATATTTTAAAACTACTGAGGAAAAATCATTTAGTACATCTGATTTGGATGATATAAATAGTTGCAATTGTATATATAGCAAGTATAGTCAGGAAGAATTTGACGATGTTAATGAAAAGATCAAAGGAAATAAATATCATGACAATGACGATCAAATAAGATGCATATATATTTTGAAAAACGGAAACAAACTGGTAATAGTAGGTATGGATTTGAAAAGCAGATTCCATGAATTTATGCAGATGAATAAGATTAAGATAGAAAAGGAGTTTTTTGATTATACAAAATATGAAAAGAGATACTTTGACTTTGCAACATCAGATGCAAGTATTTTAAAAGAAGGAATTTTTAATTGTGAAGGGGAAGGTATAAAGGAAAGAAATGATGAATTGATTAGAAAAATTAAGAGCTATTTGGAGATAAAAGGCAAATAACAGACTTAGCTATACGATATATACAAAAATGTTTAAAAATATTCGATACATATATTACTTGATTATATAAACAAATAATGTTATAATAATATTGGTTAGATTTAGATTATTAATTATTAAAAAATAATAAAAAGGAGGTCCATGATATGGAACTAGATAAGAGCAAAATTGCAAAAATGATTGAGAATAAGAAAGAATTCTATGTGGATTCAATTACAGGACTTGGTAGTGAGGATTATATATTTTATAGGGATGGAGATACATATATACTAAATGATAACTGGAATGAAATAGGAGATGATATACTAGAAGGTCAGGAAAAAGAGGTTATCGAAAAGTTTGCAAATCCTTTACTTAATACAGAAATTTCATCTATAGACTTTAATCAATTGAAAAAGATAGGTGACAAGGCAATATACTTTAATAATAAAATGGACGAATTTAGAAATGATTCATTAAAATTGATCTTAAAAGAGTCATTGGTTAAGATTGGGGAAGAAGCATTTGATAAGAATTTTGTTTTCGATGAGATTACAAGTACGGAAGGAACAGAAATAGTACTGAGAGAGAATAGTTTTAATTTTAAAGATAAGAAAATGAAAGGAGTAAGCGTATATCTTAGTGGCAACTGGACTAAAGAAAATTTAGAAAGTTTATTAGATGCTTTTGAACCGGCTAACGAAGGAAACAAAGTATATATAGATTCTGGTAAGTTTTCAACAGAAGTAAGGTATAAAATAGATGAAGTTCCAGAAGCATTAAAAAGTTATGCAAATAGTGACCTTATTAAAGCGGTTGTTGAAGCGAGTGAAGAAAATTTAAAGAAAGTAGTAGATGAAGCAAAGGCTAAGAAGAAGGCAAAAGTAAAAGAAGATGCAAAATTCGCAAGGAAAGACATGGATGATATAAAAGAAAAAGAGGAAGATAATATTAAATCATGGGACAACATCGACGAAGAAGGTAAAAATACTAATAAAGATGCAATAATAGAAAAAATGATTAAAATGTTTGTAAGTAAAGATATATTTGCAAAGATTAACTTGGATGCAAATAAGCTAGAACTAGCAGATGGTAAGATTATAATAACAGATGGAAGTATTGATCCAGAAAAGGGAGTTCAATTTATCGGTAAGACAACAGAAATTATGAAGGAAATATGCAATACTGAATTCAATGGCAAAAAATTAAGAAACAATAAGATGAATAAGGATAGAGCTAAGGATGCAGCTAGGATTAAAGTTATAAAAGCACTTGTAGGTAAAACTATAGAAGGTAATATGAAGGTACTTGGTGAATTAGAATGTAAGTTTATATTAAATAAAGCTCAACTACAAGAAAGGTTCCCAGGAGAAAAGATTGATCTAGGCAAGAGTGCTATGGACACAGCAATAGATAGAGAATCTTTATCTGCATTGATTGATCGTTTAGACAATATTAAAGAAGAGCATGAGGGGGAAGAAGAGGTTAAGATAAGTGAAGACCTTTATAAAGAAATAATACAGAAGCTACAGATAATAGGTAAACAGTTTAAGCATGTTAATAAGGAAATATACGATTCATGCAAAAAAGCTTATGAAGGTTTTAGGAAGAAAGGCTAAGATTGAATAGAATTGTTTAGAAGTGTTCAGCTGGTCAAATAAGCTTGACTGGCTGAATGACTTTATATATTAAATTTAAAAAGGAGTGAAAATATTATGGGTGATAAAAAAATGATAAAAGTAAGCAATAAAGCATTGAATCAAATAGTAGAGGTGTTTGGAAGTGTTTCCGGATATGTTGAAGAAATAACAAATGATAAAAATAAAGAGTTGCATTATGCAGCTAATGGAGCAGATGCATTGCAAGAAGAGGGCACACAGGTAGCACCACCGGCATTTGGAACGGATAGCCAATGGGATCCCACACCACCGCCGCCATTTGAAATGAATGCTGAAGAATCAAAAGAAAAGTGGGAAAGATCAATAATGCTAGATGGTGGTACGATATTTACTGTTGATGATGGTGGAGTATTGACTATGCCGAATGGTTATAAAAAAATAAGTAGCGAAACTTTTAACGTTTTAAAATACCCTGAGGGAGCAATAAGGGATAAATATTTAAAATTTACGAATATGGTTACGAAAATCAACTTTAATCAAGTAGAAAAGATTGGAACTGGGAACTTCAATGACAGTGAAGCATTTGTAAATTTAAAGACGTTGGATTTAGGGAATTTGAAGACAATAGAGGGTAACATACTAGGATCACATTCTATAGATAAAGTTATAATTAATAAGGAACCTGAAAACCATGGAATAATTGATGTTATCGGTGTAAATATTAGATATATTTATACAAATGAAGAGGTTTTTGAATCATTTAAAAATTATTACATTGGTAATACAATGAAACGTATAGAAACTGGTTTTATTGTATCAAAAGAAGGAGGAGGAGAGAAACTGGTTACTCGCTTGCCATTTGCAATTGATGGGAAACAGTGGCAAGAACAAGATCTTCAAGGGAATTCTGTGCCACCGCCACCATTTGGAGCAAATGGTCAAGGAAATTCTGCGCCACCGCCACCGTTTGGAGCAAGTGGTCAAGGGAATTTTGCGCCACCGCCGCCATTTGGAGCGAATAATCAATGGGATCCCACACCACCGCCGCCATTTGAAATGAATGCTGAAGAATCAAAAGAAAAGTGGGAAAGATCAATAATGCTAGATGGTGGTACGATATTTACTGTTGATGATGGTGGAGTATTGACTATGCCGAATGGTTATAAAAAAATAAGTAGCGAAACTTTTAACGTTTTAAAATACCCTGAGGGAGCAATAAGGGATAAATATTTAAAATTTACGAATATGGTTACGAAAATCAACTTTAATCAAGTAGAAAAGATTGGAACTGGGAACTTCAATGACAGTGAAGCATTTGTAAATTTAAAGACGTTGGATTTAGGGAATTTGAAGACAATAGAGGGTAACATACTAGGATCACATTCTATAGATAAAGTTATAATTAATAAGGAACCTGAAAACCATGGAATAATTGATTTTATTGGCCAAGATATTGAAAACATACGTACAAATAAAGAAGTGTTTGAGTCGTTTAAGAGTTACTATAGCATTCGTCAAATGAATCACCCGATGACTAGATTTATTGTATCATGGGACGGGAAAGAAAGAATATTTAAATCAGCACCATTTGCAGTCAATGGAGAAGATAGATGGGTAGAAGAAGGCTTAAAAGCAGAACCAGAAGGAAATAGTCAAGTTCAGCTGCCATTCCCAAGAGGCATTTATGAATCAGAACAAGAACATCCAACTGAATTTAATATTGATGATTACGGAGTATTGAATATGCCGGATGGTTATAAAAAGATAAGTAGCGAAACCTTTAGTGCTTCAAGCTACCCTGAGGAAGTGAGAGGTGATTATTTTAAATCTGTAAATAATATTAAAAGAATCAACTTTAACCAAGTAGAAGAAATTGAGCCAGGAAATTTCAATGACAGTGGAGCGTATGTAAATTTAGAGATTATACATTTGGGGAGATTGAAGACAATAGGAGAAAAAATACTGGGATCACATTTAATAAAAGAAGTTATAATTAGTGAACAACCTGAAAATAATGGAATAATTGATTTTATTGGTCAAGACATTAAATATATTCGTACAACTAAAGATATTTTTGAATCGTTTAAAAAGTATTACAAAATATATCCAATGAACCACCCAAATACTGAATTTATCGTAGAAAATAGGGTGTATATCTATAATAGTAGCAATGGTATGTGGCAAGAACGAGGGTCAAAGAATTTATCAGAACAGCCACAGCAGCAATATCAAGGGTATGGATGGAATCAGGCACAGCAGTCACAGCAGCAATATCAAGGATATAGCAGGAATCAGGCACAGCAGCCACAGCAATATCCAGGATATAACGGGAATCAGGCATATCAGTCACAGCAATATCCAGGATATAACGGAAATCAGGCATATCAGTCACAACAATATCAAAGATATAGCGGGAATCAGGCATATCAGTCACAGCAATATCCAGGATATAACGGAAATCAGGCATATCAGTCACAACAATATCAAAGATATAGCGGGAATCAGGCACAGCAGTCACAGCAATATCCAGGATATAACGGGAATCAGGCATATCAGTCACAACAATATCAAGGATATAGCAGGAATCAGGCACAGCAGCCACAGCAACATCCAGGATATAACGGGAATCAGGCATATCAGTCACAGCAATATCCAGGATATAACGGGAATCAGGCATATCAGTCACAGCAATATCCAGGATATAACGGGAATCAGGCACAGCAGCCGCAGCAACATCAAGGATATGGCTGGAATCAGACACAGCGATAATATTAATGAACCATGCATCAAAATCGCTATTTGAAATTAATAAACGAGAGATAGAAAAATGTAGTATGGTATAGGGCGTTTTATTGATGCTACAGGTTTAAAAAAGATAACTGCTAGAGAAAATATTGAAATATGTTTTTGAAAGTTGCAAGAACATAGAAAAAGTTAAATATTATATAAATAATAAAAAATTAAAACTTTAGTAAAAGCAAAATAAAAATCATGGAGGATACTCCAATCCCTGAGGATTAAAGGTAAATTTAAGGAGTTCGATTGAAAAAAATAGAGGGACTTTGATTAACTTATCAAGGTCTCTCAGGTTTATAAGCGAAATACAGGATAAATGCACGAAAAATGTTATGATGGTATTGGAATTTTATATAGTAAGGAGTAGAATTATTATGAAAGACAAGGAATTAATTAAAAAAGCAGATGAAAGATTACAAATACTTACGAAAAATGAGCTAAGTCGAATAAAGGGGTCAGACGAGATGATGTTGCAACCATTAGACAAGAGCGAAGAACTAAGTCAACTAAAGGAACCAGCAGAAATCCTGCAATTAGATCAAAGTAAAGAACTAAGCCAACTGAAGGAACCAACAGAGATCCTACAACTAGACAAGAGCAAGGAACTAAGTCAATTAAAGGAACCAGCAGAGATCCTACAACTAGACAAGAGCAAAGAACTAGGCCAACTAAAGGAACCAACAGAGATCCTACAACTAGACAAGAGCAAGGAACTAAGTCAATTAAAGGAACCAGCAGAGATCCTACAACTAGACAAGAGCAAAGAACTAGGCCAACTAAAGGAACCAACAGAGATCCTACAACTAGACCAAAGTGAAGAACTGAGCCAACTAAAGGAACCAGAGGAAATATTACAAATAGAACAGGGAAATGAAGTGCCACAGATACCTAGTGGCAAAAATGAGTAAGAAAGATGTGATAATTTTTGATATCGGATAGCGACAATTAATAAAAATTAAACAAAAGTTTAGTTTGAATTATAGAATTTTTAAAATTTAACGCAAAATAACAAATAAACTCTTGAAATATTATTTAAATATGTTATAATATACATGTAAATATAAACGAACGAGTTTTAGTAAAAGGAGGAAGAATGTATGGAGTTTAGCAGTGAAAACTTTGCTGCTTTTCTTGCGATAGCATTAGCTACGAAAGAAATAGAAGCAATAGGAGATGAAAAGAAGAGTAAAAATGAACAATTTTATTTTTCTTGTGATTTTGATGGTGCTAAAGTAACATTTACATGTGAAGATGCAAGCAATGTAAGTATTAGATTTAAAGGATTTAGCAAAATTGGGGGGGAAAATGATAAAATAGATGATTCAATTAATGTCGACAAAGACACTTTACAACGAGTAAAAGACTGTATCGGTGGTGACAGTGACATATCTGAAGTATTTGATAATATGGAAATTGAGGATAATTCAATAAAAATAAAAATTAATGATGGAAAATATAGTGAAGATTTTTCTAAAGGAAAAGAATTGAAAAATTTTTTGGCCGAAAGTGACATAAACAAGAAATTAGTTTTTGTTTTGGATGAAAAATTAGTGATAGGTAAAATTTTTGGCAATAATATTAAAAATGGAACTGTATCATTTGAAGGTGACGCAGGGGTAAAATGCCTTAAAGATAAAGACAATAACGTATTAGCCGACGAATTTATAAAAAAAGCAATAGAAGACTTCATAAAAGTAGATGAAGGAACAGGGTTAACTAAAAACATATTGCAAAAAATACGTGGCTACGTAAAGATTACTGTGAATGGCAAAAGTCAGAGCAAACTTACATGGAAAAATGATGATATACCGGAGAATTTAAAAGGATGCAAGGCTGAAGTAGAAAAAAAAATTAATGAAGCAATTGAAAATGTCAAACAGGAAGATAAAAAGCCTTCATCATTAATTATAAAAAGTACAGATGGTAGTAAAGTTGAATTTAAAGTAAAATGGGAAGAAGCAGAAGAAACTATAAATCATGATGATTCGATGAGAGCTTTAATGGATTTCTTCTTTAATGGAGATAAGTATAAAAATAATCTGTTTAAAATATTTAATGAAGTCAGAAGCAAGGTAAGATATAAAGGCAATGATGTAGTTTTTTTGTCTGGCTTTAGTGACATTTTTGGTAAAAGTAGTGGTTTTGTAGAATTGTTGAGCGAAAAAAAAGCACTGGCAACAGATGACGCCAAAAATGCTTTCAGAAAGAGGTTTAAAGAAGAAGTAAGGAAGAGTTTATTGGGAAGTAATGGCCAAAAGGTATTTGGACAAGAAATAAAACGTAACCAAAGGGAAACTTTGCATGACTTTCTTAGAACGGCTAAGAGCAAGAACGAATTACAAGATAAAGAGTATAAATTTATGAAAAGTGTGATTTTGGACAATCCAGAGATAATGAATGAAGTAAAAACAAAAGTGGTAGACAAGAATAGAGTAGATAGAAAAGGCGTTAGATATATTAAGACGGTTATCCAAAAAGCATTGAAGAAGGAATTAGGTGCAAAAGGAATTAAGATTGATAAAATAGAAGAAGCTGTTGAAAAAGGTAGCAGACTAATAAACAGTTTAAAAAAAAATGACCCAAAAAGAAAAAAACTTGAAAAAAGTGTGGAAGGCTTAAAAAAGATTCCTGAGGGATTCTTTATTAAAATAAAGTGTAAAGAAGAAGGGGGTGCAACCGATGAAACTCGACCGAGCAGTTAATTTGATAAAAAAATATTTATCATTTATAGATTTTAGCGGAGATAAGGGTAAGTTAGGAGAAATAACAAAGGCAGAAGCAGAGATAGATGCAAAAGTAGAAAAAGTGAAAAAAGAAGAAATAGGAAAAATAGAAAAGGAAATAGAAAATATAAAACAAAGATTAAAAGACACAGAAGAAAATTTAAACGAATCAAGAGGAAAGAGTGAATTTGAACTAAAGCGTATAAAAAGGGAAAAACGATCATTAGAAAAGGAATTAAAAGATGCAGAAAAGGAGAAAAAATATCAGAAAAAACTGGAAAAAGAAAGAGTAGAGAGGGTGGAGAAACAAAAAAGATTGATTAGAGAAAATAAAAGGAAAGAAGCAACAGAAGAGACTGCTAAAAAGAATCAGACAAAGAAGAGCCAAAATGAATTAGCGGTTAAAAAAGGAAATACTGGTACCGAAGAGGCAAGTGGTAGTAATGAAGAAAGTAAAGTAGTAGAAAAAGATTATACGGTATATACTATTGTAGACAAGAATTCAGGTAAAGCAGAGAATTTACTTGTGTTTGTTGCTAGAAATGGTTCGTATCTGGTTGTGGATAAGGCAAAAACAAGTCAATTTGAAGAAAGAGTAGAACGGTTATCAAAGCTTAAAGAAAGATATCAAAATTTTGACTTTGAAGCTGCAAAATCAAAAGGTAAAATTGTTGATGTTGATGGACAACTGGCACAAATTATTAATAAGTGGATAGATAGAAATGGTGGAGCAGAAGGAATTGAAACAGGGGGAAAGATAAAAATTTATGCTAATGATGATGTTATTAAACAAGAAATTGATGTTAAAAATTGTTTGATGATAATAGCATTTAATAAAAAAGTATTGTATGTTATCAAGAATGTTGAAGAAGGAGAAATCAAAAATGTAACGACATCACAACTTGTATTTAGAGATGGAGATGATCGTAAGAATTTTAGCGATATTGAAATTGAAAAAATGAATTTTGATTATAATGAAAGCGATTTTCAAAAACATTTAATAAAAAAATTGTTCGAATCGTTTGAAGAAATATATGCAGGTAAAGACCATGCTTTATATGAAATACGAGAAATAAAAGCTGGAATTTATGGAAATAAATTAGAGGGGCTTCGAAAGTTTGATCCTAAATTATTTAGAAAAGAAAGAAAAAATATTATGTATAACTATGTAAATGAAAAAAAAGAAATTAAAGAAATGGATTCAAAGGTAATTGCTTGGTTATTAAAAAATAGTCATGTGTTGAGTGTTCTTGAGTGGGAAAAAGGAGTTGAAAAGTCACGTAAAAAAGCAAAGAAAGCTATTAAAGAAGCTAAGAAAGCTAAAAGAGCATCGAATGCAACAGCTGCAGCTCCAGGACAGCAAAGCACAGCTGATTCAAATGGAAATGGTAGTACTGCAGCTCTGAAACCAGTGGCTGCGACTCCAGAGGGAAAAGCAGCAAATGTACAAGAAAAGCAGAAGTCAACACAAAAAAAAGAGAAAGGAAAAGCAGGTACTGGATCAGGAGACGATAGAATGGTATTTGCGATTGTTAAGTCCTTGCATTGTTTGCATAAACATTCATCAAAAGATTTATATGTGTGCAAGTATGACAATAAAGAACTCTATGTAGATGTAACTAAAAGAAGGCCTTCAATACCGGAAGAAACCACAAGTTTGGCTAAAATTAAAAAGATGTATCGAATAGACCAAAATAGTGATGTTGAAAACTCTATTAATGTTGTTGAAGATAAAGGTGATTTTAAAATTAATAGTAAAAATGCTGCTGTTTTATCCGAAAATAAAAAAATGGAAAATGCCATACTTGACTTTTTTAAAAAACATACACCAATTAACCAAGAACAAGGTGGCCCAACTACAGATGATGCACAAGGAAAAGGAACCAAAAAACAATCACCAAAACTACAGGATAGCAATGTTGTTCCAGAAGTTGAACAAGCAAATGGTAATGGAGTGGATGCAATTGTTAAGCCATTGACAGGGGTACACCTTCGACGTTCTAAAAAATTATATTTGTTTAAGAATAGTGATGGCTCTAAGAAGCTCTATGTAGATATAAGTTTTAAAGTTAGAAAGAATGCAAGTAAGGACGATGTAGTACAAAATCTAGATTTGAATACAATTGCAAATAATTATGAAGTAGAAAGCAAAGATATAAAGTCTGTTACTGTTACTAGAGAAAATGATAGTGAAGACGGATATGACGTTAGTTATAAAGTTGAAAAAGGGGGAAAAGTATCTTTGTCGGACAATTTAGAGAACGTCATATATAAATACTTTTTTGGTGAAGATGATGACGAAGGATCTGATGAACAAGAAGGAAAAAATGGAGAGCCGGCTGCACAGCAGATATCGGCAGAAGATAAAGGAGATAAACAAGGAGACAGTGACGTTACACCACGATCAACAGAAGAACAGAACAACGACGTTGGAGGAGAAGAGGAAGAAAGTGATTCTGGTTCAGAATCTGATGGCGACGAAGTAGATGCAATTATTAAAGATTTGAAATCGGAATGTTTATCTAATAATTTATATTCATTTGAATTTGATGATGGGGAAAATTGTGCTTATCTCTATGTAGATATAAGTGTGCCTGAAAGCGATTTGTTGGACGTACAAGAAAGTATAAGTTTAAAAGAAATTGAAAAATTGTATAAAGTAGAAAGGGAAAATATAGAATATGTTGATGTTACTTTCAATAATGATAATAATAGTGATGACGTTTTTAATTATGGTGATTTAAATGGACAGTTATCGCCTGAATTAAAGAAAGTCATAGACGCCTATTTTAATTCTGAAATTAATAGTGAAAATTCAGAGGATTATAGTTTAATACCTCCAGGTGAAGATGGTGACGAAGGATCTGGTGAACTAGAAGAAAATAGAGGATCGGTTGCACAGTCGACGCATGAAGAAGATGAACAAAGAAACAGTGACGTTAAAAAATCAAAACGAAAAGATGATGATGAAAGTGATTCAGATAATTCAACTTCAGAGGAAGGAAGTGATGAATCTGGTTCAGAGCCTACTAACCAAAGGAAAGCAGTTGGAATTTATAATCCGAGCGATGACGAAGAAGTATATGCAGTCGTTAGGAGTTTGGGTAAGGATTCTATGTGGCACTTTGAAAATTTATGTTTATTTAAAAATGATGAGCGTCGCATTGGGCTCTATGTAGATAAAAGTATGCAAAGCGGTTTGACTGACTATAAAAAAGCAAAATTAGCTACAATTAAAGAAAAGTATCAAGTAGGGCGGCAAGACATAGTTTCTGTTGATGTTACCATAAATGGTAAAGGAGTTAGTTTTGATGAATCTTGTTTAGGTGGTAATAAAGGAATGGAGAATTCGGTGAAAAAATTCTTTGAAGATGAGCTAAAAAAGGGTAGAAATGATAATGACCATGGTTCAGATGGAGAAAGTGATGGTTCTGGTAGAAATAGTGGTGAACAGGAAGATGGTAGAGCTAAAGGCGCTGGAAGTGGAGAACCAGCAACAGACGGAGACACAACTAAAAAATTAGAAACAGTGGTAAATGCAGCAGAGGCAGCAGCAGAGGCATTGAAAAAACTTGCAGATAAAAAAAGAGCGTGATTAAAAGGATCTTCACAGGTAGATTGAGGTCTTAGCAAATAATTTTACGAATGAACTGGAAAGGAGGAAAAAATAATATGAGCAAAAGTATAAATGAACTATTAGAAAGATTAGATAAAGCTACGAAAAATATAGAAGATGCATTAGGAACAATAGATGGAGAAGAAGCAGAGACTGAAGCTCAACAAATAGTTAAAAATAATTTTAGTGGGATAGATAGTAAGTTTATTGAAGAAATAAGGACGGATAGAAAAGTTGAAGAGGTTATTGAAGAAAACGGAAGTGTAGGTCGAGATTTGTTTAAAAGATTTGATGAAAATATAGGTGAAATATTTAAAAAAGCAGAAAAAAGGACTAATGATAGATCTGTAATAAAACTGGTTGGTGCTGTAGGTTTAAGTCTTGATAAAGTTATTAACGATGCTATAAAAGCAGGAGAAGATGTATTGGAAGCGATAAAATCGGGCAGCAGTGGAGGTAAGCCAGGGGGGGTGCTTAGCAATGGCAATAGAGATGCTGGGGCAACTAAAGCTGCTGGGAATCAATCAGCAGTGTCGGCGGTAGCAGCAAACCCAGTAGCACCAGCCCCACCGCCGGGACCGGCAAGAGCGCAGCAAACAGCCCCACCGCCACCACAGAGGAGGACAGTATCACCTCCACCACCAGGGGGAGAGCCAGCGCCAGCAGCACAACCGGTACACCAGCAGCAGGTGCCAAAGGGAACGCCAAGGCCAAGGCCAGCAGCCCCACAGCCAGGAAACCAGCAGGTGCTAAAAGGACACCAGCGCAAACAGCAACAGGTGCCAAAGGTAGAACAGACGACACAGCAGAGGATAACGATGCAACCAGCGACGAGGGAGAAGCCCCACCCCCCACTGCCAAGATCGGAAAAACCGGCAGAACCGAGAACTAACCGGAACGGCAGCGCAACCAGGACGCCAGTAGCACAACCAGGACACCAGCAGGGGCCAAAGGGGAAGCCAGCGCCAAGAGGGACACAACAGGCGCAGCAAACAGTCACAAAGCAATCAAAAAGAGAACAGCCGCCACCACCGACAGAAATAGAAGAGGCTATTGATAGTGCGGATGAGTTACTTAAGTATATTAAAGACAAAGGAGGGTATAACTGTGAAGAAATAGATAGAACTATTAGAGACGGTAACAAGATTCTAGAAAAACTTTTTGATAAAATAGAAGATGCTTTTAGGGGAGATATAAGGAAAAGGGAAGATGGTGGTATTTGTATTGCTAATAATCTCTATGAAGAAAGTGTTATAAATTTAGGAGCAACGGAAATTGATGAAGTGAAAGAAAAAGTAGAAAAATTTAAAGTTGATATCGAAGAGTTATTGAAAACAGAAGAAGGAAATGAATCGTTTGAAAAATATTTAGAATTTACGAAAAAAATATTAGAAGATATAAATACGGCATTAGAATCGGGGGGGGGGTACAGGACATAAAGGAAATAGAGCCAACACCCCCACTGCCAAGACGCCAACATCAAGAACCCTAGGATCCACGCAAGGAAGGAAGACAGCCCAAACGAATAATGCAAAGCCGCAAGCGCAGAGAGCAGTAACAAGTGGACCGAAGCCGCAGGGAAAGGTAGCGTCGTCTGCACCACAAGGGAGACTAAATGGAAAACCTAAGCCTCCCACCCCACCACCGCGATCAAATAGGCGGAAGGTGCCATTGTCAATAGAGAAGGAAAATGCTATTAAAGACGTTGTTGATAAGGCGAATGAGTTACTTAAGTATATTGAAGGCAAAGGCTATCAATGTGAACTTGACGAAAAATATAGATCCGGTAATGATGATGAAACTCTAAGGGGAATTTTTAATGAAATTATGCTAAATGCTTTTTATTTAATAGAAGTAGAAAAAGGAGTTGTTTATTGTTATAATAAAACGGTAGAAGTGGTGCATTTTGAATTAAAAGATTGGTCTAATAAAATAATAGATGAGTTGATAGAGAGTGCTCAAAAATTACTTGATTTAGATGCAAATAACGAACTCTATAAGTATTGTTTAGAGAGTGCACGAGATTTTATAAAGAAAAGAATAAATCCGGAAGGAGGGTCGAATGAGCAACAAGGTTATGTAGAAAAAGTTAAACATATTGAAAAACAAGTGAATGAACTAAGTGGTCATGTAACAGAATTAGGGAAGGTTTTAGGTGCAGTAGGAAAGGAACAAGAAGAAGAAAAGTGATCAGTTGTCATGATTTTTAGACAAAGAAAAGGTAAACTTCTAACTAATAATAAAATATTTTAGAAAATATTAATAAAAATTAAAAATTAGTCACCTCTCTGAAAAAAAAATTTAAAAAAATTTAAAAAAAATTGAAATTAGGTATTGCATTTATATTTTGGATGTGCTATAATACAAATTGTAAGGCGATACAAAATTAGAATGCAAATCAAAAGACCTCAATCGGTCATCTTAGTTTAGGTCAGAATTAGGAGCCTTGAGGGTAAATGTAGCGCTTGACATGGGTTGGGGCACGAGCCCATTGCTACCGTTAATCTGTATCACGTTTTCGGTAGAGAAAGTCTTGCAGGATTTATTGATCTCTTAGTGTGGACCTGAAGCACATGATGGGAAAAGATGATGAATGTAAGAACCTGGTTTCACTTCATAGCCAGAGTGTCATAATATTGTTCCATAATATTTTTGTCGCTTTGGAAAATAGGCGGTTACGGTCTGCTTTGGCTCTTCTTTACCTTTCAAATAGTTTAGATGGGACCGTAAGTTGGAGAAAGCCATGAGTCGAACAATTTTGAGCGACCATGGTAATATGAGCTTATTAAGTGAATAGGAGCGAATTGAAATTATTCATGAAAGTGCAGAGATAGTCGGCGCACGGCTCATATTGCTATGGCTTATCTGTGATTTAAGTTATGGTTCATATTATTCGGGACCAGCCAATTCCTGATCACTTTTTTAACAATGCCGATTGACACGGTCAATCGGAGATCAGCAGAGTACGAAATGTTATTTTGGTTACTCTGCTTGATTTTATTTTTAGCTATATCAGTTTTGTACATACTGAATATGGAAAGGGGATGGAATTTGTGGGAAATACAAAAAAAGATGCAACAAGAATTAATGAATTAAAAGGTATTGTAAATAAAGTTGTGGATGATAATACGTATAAAGATCGTTTGTATCTCAATAATTTAGAACAAGTTAAAAAAGAATTTGAAAATTTTATTAAAAAATTAGAAATAGTTGAAGAATGTTTAAGAGAAGATGATGAAAAAAATAGTCTACAAATAGAAAAATTGAAAGAAATGTTAGAAGGATTAAACGCAGTAAATGAAGCTGACCGTAGTATTAATGCTGTAGCACAAGAGGTAGAAAGTGCGACGAAATGAAAAGTATAAAAGAAAATTTGGATAATAGTACAAGGTCAGTGACTGTTGGGAAGCTAGATCTAATTCAGTAGTGATTTGACTTAACAGTATGATAAATTTATCGAAAGGAGTTGTATGTGAATGGAAATGGAGTTTCTGAATGGAGTCTTACATGAAATAAGTAATAAAAAGGAAGAGTTGAATACTCAAATAGCAAATTTACCTGATGATGATGGTAGAAAAGATAATTTAAAGCAAAGCTTAGACAAGGCTTTAAAACCTTTGAGTTCAATAGCGCCACTCTCACAAAATGGAGAGTCGGCAGATAAAGGAGCTAATCAACTGGTGGGCAAAGAAGCAGCAAACGGCCCATTACCTCCTCCACCTCCGCCGTTGCCAGGAATGGGAGGACCACCACCGCCTCCGTCGGGAGGAACAGGAGAACAGCCAGGGGGACAGATAGGAGCAGCACCTCCAGGACCAGCAGCAACGCCGCCGAGTGGAGCAGCGGGTTCTCCTCCAAGAAACCCTTTATTAGCTCAGATTGAAGCAGGTCATGAATTAAGAAAAACAGTTGTTGATAAAAAACCGAACTCGGAACAAAGAAAGGATCCAAGAGACAATTTAATGGATTCGCTTAATGGAAATAAAGGTCGTAATCGATTAAGAAAAGTGGAGAGTACGAACAAGAATGAAAGACTTGCGAATTTGAGTTATTTTATTTTTGACCTTGAAAGTGACGTAGATAGTGAAATGCATTATAAAGGGGAAAGAACGTCGGATATAAAACAAATAGAGGGAGCTCTTGTTAAGATCCAAGAAATAATAAGTGTTGACTCCTTTGAAAAGAGTACAAAAGGTCTTGAAAAAGTACAAATTGAAGAGAAAATAAAAGAATTTACAGAACAACTGAGCGATATAAAGAAAATGCCAGATTCGATTGAAAAAGGATCACAAAATATTATAGGTGGTGGTCTTTTTGATGTTATTAAAAAGACTGTGCGTGGTAGGGGAGCTGCTATGAACGGGAAGTCAGATGAAAATGAAGACGAAGATGAAGATAAAGATGATGTTTGGTCAGATTAAAGACGTGGCGTAATATACATCGTAGACATACATAATAATTATAGACGAGTTAACGAGAAGAGGGAAGAAGTTAACTCGTCTTTTATTTTTTATTAAGAAAGCGAGAGATAAGTTATGTTTTGTATAATAAATATTGAACTATGATAGGATTTATATGTTAAGAAGTTAAAACAAATCTAGTATATTTTACAAAAACATTAAAACTGATAAAAAAATATAGGGATTTATGAGAAAAACAGCTTTATAAATTAGCTGAAATATAGTATAATATTAATATAGGGGAACGAGATTATTGAGTTAAGGAAACAGATGGAATAGAATATGTGAAGTAAATTGATTTATGAAAGGCGAGAGATGGTAAACAGTTGTAATATGCAAGACAAAGCCAAAACAATTTGAAAAGAGAACAGACCTGTTGATGTTAGCATTATACTAAAAAAGCAGGTCTTTATTTGGTAAGTGGAAAACGAATTAATCCAATAAGAGTAATAAAGGTACTGGTACTAGCAAAATGGCTAGAACATGTGAGAAATATATTGGATTTAGGGATAGAAAGTTCAGCAAAGGGGAATATTTTGTAGATAAGTAGGGATTGATAGAGAAAATAAATAAATTGGTTGGGACAGCATCGCAATATGTATAACGAGACAAAGACGATTCGAAAAGACAATAAATCTATTGATGTTGGCATCGTATTACTCAAAAGGGGCAGACTTTAAGAATTTGTTTGACAAATTAGAGATAAGTAAAAGTAAAACATATCTAAAACATTTGAATAATCATAACGTGATATATAAATTTTGGTGAAAAGCCTGAGAATAAAGACTTTACATATGAAGAGTATATAAACAGATATCTAAATTTAATTAGGGAGGATCTAAAGGAATTGTGACCAGATATAGAAATAGAGCCAGAAATGATATTATGTGATGTATTTCAACAAATATATGATAAAATCGAAGAAGGCTTTATATTTATAATAGATGAATGGAATTATATATTTAATAAAAATTTATTTACAGAGAAGGAAAGGGACGCATTTTTAGGATTTTTGATGGATCTATTAAAAGATAAAACATAGCTGAATGATAAAATATATGATAAATACTTTGAATTTACAGAGAATGAAGTAGAAAAATTATGCAAAAGGCAAGAAAAAGTATCATTTGTAATGAAGGATCAACTGCTTTCAGCAATGGTGAACTACGGATTTTTAAGTTACTATAACAATATGTTAAGCATTCCGAATAGAGAATTACAATTAAAATTCGACAAGGCATTAAAAGTGAGTGCAAAAGGAGGAAATAATAAAGATGTTGGAAGCAACATTGAAGAGAGACACAAGGAAAATGAAAGAAATAATACAAAAAGCGCACGACTACAATATAAAAAGAGAAGAACGGGCAGGGGCAGGGCTGGCAGACTTTGCATTTCATCCATACGACAGGTCCCAGCCGGCATTCATACTGGAACTAAAGAAAGACTCGACGCCAGAAGATGCAATAAGACAGATAAGAGAAAGAAGGTATTAGATGACAGCAAGAATGAGAATCATAAAATAAAAATTGAAAATCTATAAGAAAACTATAAGAAAATGATTGGGAGGAAACAAAAATGGGTTATTTTTTGAACAACGATTTTATAAAAAACAACTTTGAATTAGTAACTAATAATAAATATTTTGTAGACAAATCAATGCTGATAGAGGGAATAAATAGTTATATGGGAATAGAAGATAGATATGTATGCATAACAAAGCCAAGAAGATTTGGAAAGACAACAAACCTACAAATGCTAGCATCGTATTATTCAAAAGGGGCAGACTTTAAGTATCTATTTGACAAATTAGAAATAAGTAAAAGTAGGACATATTTAGAACATTTAAATAAGCATAATGTAATATATATTGATTTTAGTAAGGAGCCAGATGAAGAGAATTTTACCTATAATGATTATATAAGTAGGTATAAAGATTTATTAAAGGAAGATTTAATAGAATTAATGCCAGATATAAAGATATTACCCAGGATGACATTGTCAGATATATTTAAAAAGGTTTTCAATAAGACAAAAGAAGGATTTATATTCATAATAGACGAATGGGATTATATATTTAATAAGGATTTATTTACAGAGAAAGAAAGGAAATCATTTTTAACATTTTTAATGAATTTATTAAAGGGAGAATCATATGTGGAGTTAGTATATATGACAGGAATACTACCGGTAGCGAAGTATTTTGACGGATCGACATTGAATATGTTTGATGAGTGCACGATGCTAAATGATAAAAAATTTGATAAATATTTTGGATTTACAGAAGATGAAGTAAAAGAATTATGCAAAAGACAAGAGAAAATATCAATGACTGAACTAAAAGAATGGTATAATGGATACAAAACTCACGATGGGATAAACCTGTATAACCCGAGATCAGTATCATTTGCATTAAATAAAGCCAATTGTCAGAGTTATTGGACGAATACTGGGAGAATGAATGAGATAATACCATATATTAATATAAACATAGACGGATCGAAAGATGATATTATCAAAATGATATCAGGGATTGAAATCGAGATAGTACTAGGAGAGTATACGGCTGAAGAAGTATCATTTGATACTAAAGATCAATTGTTTTCAGCAATGACGAATTACGGATTTCTAAGCTATTATGAAGATAAATTAAGAATACCGAACCGAGAATTACAATTAAAATTTGATAAAGCACTTGAAAGAAGTAGTAATAATGATGGACTGCCAGAAATAGTAAAGAAATCGAAGGAGATGTTAGATGCAACGTTGAACAAGGACACAAAGAAAATGGAAGAGATAATACAGAAAGCACACGACTACAACATACCATTATTAAAATACAACGACGAGAATTCATTATCATGCGTAGTGACATTGGTTTATCTTTGGGCAAGGAACAAATATAGCATAAGGAGAGAAGAACGGGCAGGGGCAGGACTAGCAGACTTTGTATTTCATCCATACAACAGGTCCCAACCAGCATTCATATTGGAACTAAAGAAAGACTCGACGCC
>CAKSSR010000022.1 GCA_934489735.1 uncultured Eubacteriales bacterium
CTGAATAAAATAGGAGGATATAATAATAAAAGCATAGAATTATCATTGCATAGTGGATGTTTTACAAATTTTGAAGAGATAATGCAAAATATAAAAGAATTTGAAAATGTAAATATATATCTTTACGGGGCATGGACTAAAAAACACTTGAAATTATTAATGGCTAAAATAAAGACTGGTAAGATATATAAAGCAACTGATGATGATAAATTTGAAATTGATGAAAAGTTTGATAAACTGGATCCAGAGTCATTAAGTAAACTAAGCAAAAGTATGATAAGCGCTATTGTAATAAGTAAAGATATGGCAGATAATTTGATACAAAGTAAAAAAGATGCCAAAGGCGACAAGAAAAAAGAAGAATCAGCCTTTACTTCTTGGGACAAACTAGGTGAAACACGTAAAGCTATGATTGATTTTGTTATCGATAAAATGGTAGAAAACAACTTCACGATTAAAGCAGATGTCAAAAATGTAAAAATTAATGAAAATAAATTAATATTAGATAAAGATTGTTTTGAAAAAATAAAATTAATAAGCGCAAAAACCGGGATATTAGACATCTTAAAGCTTTTATCAGAAAAAGAAATTGAGGGTAAATTATTGAAAAATGATAAAAACAACAGAGACAAGGCAAAAGAAGCCGTCAAAGATTATATAAAGGAAAATTGGGAAGTGGTTATCTCTAAACCAGGAATAGAGCACATCTTATCTTTGGATGATGATGAATTAGAAAAATTGACCGATGGTAATGAAGAAACATTAAAGGCAATACAAAAGGAAAATAATATCCGTAAGAAAATGGATGACAGTGCTTTAGAAGAAGCTAAACAACGTGTTGGTAGTTTAATAGAAATGTCTAAACAAAATGACTCCAGCACAATAGGATTACCAGCAGAAGAATGGGAAAAGACGATTAAAAGTTTAATGATAATGGGAAATGAATATAAGCATAAGAATAAAGAGATTGCAATATGTTGCAAGAAATGTATACAGGATATCAAAAATGCATTAAATAAAAGGTAAAATATATAAAGGTTTAAAAAATATTATTAAAGATACTAAATAAAAATTAGAAAGATGATGGATATGGTCAGCAACATTCGAATTAACAACAGCCATCTATTCAGTCAAAGGCACAGTAAGGAATCATATTCTAGATATATCTAGCAGCATGAAGTAAATGAAAAATATATTATTTATAAAAAACTTCGTTCTAATTTTAATGATTTCAAAGAAAGAAATTGAAAAATTAAAAGAAGTAGTAAAAGATATTAATAGCTATTCAATGTATAGTAGTGGCATTTGGCTTGATTTTGTAAACAATTCTAACGGGCATATTAAAACCGTGGAAGAAATATATAATGATGATTTTGAATGTGGGAAATACGGTTTAAGAACACATTTTGATTAATTAAGAAATTTATTAATTTGGATAATCAAATAATTACATCTTGATATCCCTGATGATCTTTATGTAAAGGAAAAATGTTAAATTATTATCGGTTAGACAGAGATGTTTAACCGATTTTTACTTTTGCAAATGATTTTACTATAGAATATGTAGAAAATTACTTATTTACAATTAACAGAATAATAAAAAATATTTTTACATTACAATATATTGACTATATATATATATATATGCTATACTATTGATAGTCATTTAGTTAGAATGATGAAAGATTAAAAGGAGGATGAAAGACATGAGTGAGTTCGCAAGAAATGACTTGATAGATCCGGAGGACCCGAGTAAGAAGAAAAAAGTATTCTCTGATGGGGATGATGGAGTATTTGTACTTGATTCGGCAGGCAAAACATATAGGTTTTCAATAGAAGATGATGATATTAATTTATACGAGGATAATATTTTAGGTGATAACCTTGACTTAGGAAAAGCAATGGGTAGTGCTGAAATATTAAATTTTAATAAGGTAAAGACAATATCTAAGGGCGCTTTTGAATCATTGATTTTAAATGGTAAAGATTTAGAATTTGATTTTGAGGGCCAACAAATAAGGATAGAAGAGGAAGCATTTGGAGAAAATTTTCAGACATTAAAGAAAATAAAAGGACTGAACGGTCGATTGAATTTATTATTATATAACAATTGCTTTAAGAAATTTAAGGATATAATCGCAGAATTAGAGTTTGAAAATGTAGATATATATCTTTATGGGAAAGGATGGAGCAAAGAAAATATAGCAAAAATAATAGAACATATAGGTGATGGGAAAATATATGCACCAGAAGGAGAAGGAAAATTTGAAATTGCTGAAAAGTTTGATAAGTTAGATGCAGACTCATTGAGCAAGTTGAGTAAGAGTATGATAGACGCTATAGTCGAAAATATAAGTGACGAGGATAAGAAAGAAGCTAAAGCAATTAAGAATCAAAAGAAGAAAGAAGGTAAGTTTAGGACAAAAGAAAAGAAAGGTTGTTCTTGGGATAAATTTGGAGCAATGCGTATGGCAGCGATTACCGTTGTTATTGAAGAGCTGAAAAAGAATGAATTTACTATCAAGGCAGATATAGATGTGAATAAAGCAAGTATAAAGGACGGAAAGTTAGAATTGACTGAGGGATGCTTCAATGATATAAGTCTGATTTGTGATAGTATGAAAATATCAGATGTTTTAAAACTTTTATGTACGAAAGGAGTAAATGGGCAGTTACTAAAGGACGATAAGAATAATAGAGATAAAGCAAAGCAAGCAGTTAAGGATTATATTATGAAAAATTGGACTTACGTGACTAAACAAGTAGGGATAGATTACATTATACTTATGAATAATGAAGATTTAGCAAAATTGACCCAAGATCCAGAAGTATTAAGTAAAATAAGACAAGAAAATAACATTGCGGCTAAGGTAGATGTAGAAAATACAGAAGATGCTAAACAGAATATAAGTAATTTGATGGCGGCAGTAAGTAAAATTGGATCAGATACAGTTTTCTTGACAGAAGAGGAATGCAAAAGGATGCGTAAAAGTTATATTTTGATAGGAAAAGAATATAAGCATAAAAATAAAAAAATTGCACTTCAATGCAAGAAATGTATAGAAGATATAAATGCAGCACTTGCAAAGGGCCCTGTAAAAGCAGAGGACATAAATTCTGACTTAAAAGGAAATATGGACAAAGCATTCGAAGATGATTCAGAAAATAAGAAAGATGCTAATTTAGAAAAGGAGCGTGATTAATATGTATAAAACGAATCAACAAGGGCAATTAATTGATGCGAATGGTAACCCAGTAATGCAAGTTCAAGCAAATAATATTATGAATAATGCATTCAACAGTATAGGAGTAAGTCCACAACAAGCAAGCAAGCCAGCAGCTAATGCTTTGTATCAACAACAGTATCAAGTTCAGCAACAGATGCAATGGCAACAAGGTAATGGCTATAGTCAGCCGCAGCAACAGGGTTGGCAACGGGGAAGTAATCAACAGCAAGGCCAACAATGGAATAATGGTGGCTATCAGCAGCCGCAGCAGCAGGGTTGGCAGCAGGGAAGTAATCAGCAGCAAGGTAATGGCTATCAGCAGCCGCAGCAACAAGGTTGGCAACGGGGAAGTAATCAGCAGCAAACGCAGCAGCAGGGTTGGCAACGAGGCGGTAATCAGCAGCAAGGCCAACAATGGAATAATGGTGGCTATCAGCAGCCGCAGCAACAAGGTTGGCAACAGGGAAGTAATCAACAGCAAACGCAGCAACAGGGTTGGCAACGAGGAAGTAATCAACAGCAAGGCCAACAATGGAATAATGGTGGCTATCAGCAGCCGCAGCAGCAGGGTTGGCAGCAGGGAAGTAATCAGCAGCAAGGTAATGGCTATCAGCAGCCGCAGTCGCATGTTAAACAGTCATATTATATTCAAACTTCTATAACAGAACAAGATGTAAACAGCGCAGGAGGACAATGGAGTTGCGATGTATTAAATGTAGACAACGTACATTATATTCTATTTTTAAACTTAGATACAATTTGTAAAGTAATAGCAGCATATTTGCAACGTAATGACAGGGACAATGCATATAAATGTATTGGTGAATTAGTAAGAATTATACAAGAAGTTAACAAAGCTGCAACAGCTAAAGATAAAAGTCTGTTTAAACAATTAGAAGGAGATGTGAAACCGACAATATATTTTAAAGAGTTTAAAGGGAAGATGTTGACTGTAGGAAGTTATACCTTTTCGGTATATGAGGCAGAACGAGGTATTGAAACTGTTTCGCATAATATTTTTATTAAAAATGAATTACTAAAACCACAAGATCAACAAAGCAATAACAATGGCAATGGCAGTAATCAGCAACAAGGCCAACAAACGGGTCATGGTGACCAGCAACAAGACGGGGAATTCTATATTTTAGACCCGGTAGACTTATTACATGAAGAAAATTTTGAGATTCATCAAACGCTCAATAAAGACTATATATTAACTCGTACAGGGTATCCTTTCTTGAAGACTGCTCCGGTTGAAGATATTAAGCGCATTATTAACAGAAAAGATGCCCTGAAAAAGTTAGATAAGAGTGAAGCAATACTATTAAAGAAGAAAAAGCAAGTGTATAGATTATGTGAGTTAAGTAAAGCTGCTGGGGCTTTAGCTAATATGGATTTTGATGAATTTGTAAAATTTTTTAGAATTATAAAAGAAAAATGTAAAGTAGAAGTGGGTGGAAAATTAAGTAACCAATTGTTTAATGATGCGGTTGAGGAATTTAGAAAATATGCTGGGGATTGTAGCGAGTTCCGTAATTTTATTGAAAAAAGTAGACAGTTCTATACAATGGAATCACAATCACCGCAACAGCAAGGCCAACAACTGGGCAGTAATCAGCAGCAAGCACAAGGTCAACAAAGCAATAATGGTGGCTATCAGCAAACGCAGTCGCATGTTAAACAGTCATATTGTATTGAAAGTTCTATAACAAGACAAGAAGTAGACAGCGCAGGAGGAAAATGGAGTTGCGATGTACTAAATGTAGACAACCGATATAACATATATTATATTAAATTTTTAAACTTGGATACGATTTGTAAAGTAATAGAAACACATTTGCAACGTAATGACTGGAACAATGCATATAGATGTATTGGCGAATTAGTAAGAATTATACAAGAAGCATACAGAGTTGTGTGTGAGGGGGACACAACGAAATTTAGCCCGGAAAATACAGCTATTCAAGAGACAGTGAATAGTAACAATTTTGGCAATAAGCTATTAAATATAGGGAGTTTCAAGAACACAGTATTTAATGTAAGGAACTGTAATGTTGAAACTGCTGTACAGTATATTTTTGCTCAAAATGGATTACAACAGCCACAAATTCAACAACAAAACCAACAGTGGGGCGGTAATCAGCAGCAAGGTAATGGCTATGGTTATACACAGCAAGGCCAACAATGGAATAATGGAGGCTATCAACAGCAACAACAACCAACTGTTCAACCACAAGCACAGTATGGTCAACAAAACTTTGGACAGCAACAAAATAACTACAATCAACAGTATCAACAAACTGCCCAAACTCAAGCATATCAAAACCAACAAAACTTTGGACAACAACAAAACATTTACAATCAGCAACAACCTAACCAAGCCCAAGCACCACAGGGTCAACAAAATTCAAATCAAAATGTGCATTATAAGCTAGACGAAAAAACTAAAACTTTAACTTTCTTTAAAGGATACGGTAGCGTAATAAAAAAGGAAGACTTTGTTCATAACAATACGAAATATATAGAAAATGTCATATGCAGCAATGATATAACCGAAATAGGGGCAAATGCATTTTGGAACTGTTGTAAATTGGTTCAAATTGAGGCTCCATCCGTCAAAATCATTGGCGACAATGCTTTTTCACATGATTATCTATTAGAAAAAGCAGATTTTCCAAATGTTAAAAATATTAAAAGTAGCTCCTTTGCGGGTTGTACAAAGTTGACTAAAGTTTGTTTCCCTACGCTTGAAACTATTGAATTTGGGTCTTTTTTAGCGGCTGGGTTATTAGAAATAAGTGAAACAGATATGCCAAATGTTACAAAAATTGGAGACGAAGCATTTTTACAGTGTAGAGAGTTAGCTAAAGTTCGTTTTCCTATGCTTGAAACTATTAATAGCACATCCTTTGCAGAATCTGGATTATCAGAAATAAATGAAGCATACTTCCCAAATGTTACAAAAATTAAAGACAGAGCATTTGAAAAATGCAAAAACTTAACTAAAGTTTGTTTTTCTAAGCTTGAATTTGTTGAAAGCCAGGCATTTGTAAATTGCAAAAAATTAACTTATGTCAATATTCCAAATATTAAAGAAATTGACAAAGAGGCATTTGTTGGTTGCGATGCACTATCAAAAATTCACACAGGTACATTGCGACAATGTGAACTAATCTACAATAAATTAATACAAGAAGAAACTATGTCTAAAAACCTTAAATATGGTTCTCTCGGATTATTTTACTCCCCAGGGGTAAGGTACGACAACGACAACTTAGATCAAGATAAGCATTATGACATATATCTAGATGGGACTTTAAAATTCTTTGAAGGGTATGGTAGCATAATAAAAAATGGAGCTTTTCAGTGTAGGCAATATATAGAAAAGGTCATATGCAGCAATGATATAACCGAAATAGGGGCAAATGCATTTGATACGTGTCATAAATTGGTTCAAATTGAGGCTCCATCTGTCGAAATCATTGGCGACCGTGCTTTTTCATTTGATGGTCTATTAGAAAAAGCAGATTTTCCAAATGCTAAAGAAATTGGAGAAATGGCATTTTGGAATTGTGTAAATTTGACTAAAGTTTGCTTTCCTATGCTTAAAACTATCAAAGGTGGATCTTTTTCAACATCTGGATTATCAGAAATAGATGAAACAGCCTTTCCAAATGTTACAAAAATTGAATCCGACGGGGGAGCATTTGATAATTGTGAAAAATTAACTAAAGTTTGTTTTCCTAAGCTTAAATTTGTTGAAAGCCAGGCATTTGTAAATTGCAAAAAATTAACTTATGTCAATATTCCAAATATCGAAGAAATTGACCAAGATGCATTTGTTGGTTGTGAAGCACTATCAGAAATTCACACAGGTACATTGCAACAATGTAAACTAATCTATAATAAATTAATAAAAGAAGAAACTATGTCTAAAAAGCTTAAAGATGGTTCTCTCGGATTATTTTACTCAGGGATAAGGTACAACAACAATGAAGCTAATGTTGGCACCCCAACGCAACCTCAAGGGCAACAGGGTCAACAAAGTTTTGGACAGCAGCAACCTGACAATATCCAGCCGCCACCTCAAAAGCAACAAAAATTAGATCAAGGTTAATATTATAAAATAGACGAAGATGTAACTTTAACATTTTCTGAAGGATCTAGTTTTGAAATAAGTAATAAAGCTTTTGCTGAGGACAAGGAAATAAGAAGAGTTATATGCAGCGATGATATAACTGAAATATAGGAAGAAGCGTTTATTAAGAAATTAAAAGCAATGCATTTCTAAACTGTACAAATTTAGAGACAGTGTCAATCTTCCAAAAGCCAAAAGTATTGCAACAAAAGCATTTACAGGTTGTACAGCATTGAAAACTATTAAAATTCCGAAAGTCAAAAATAACCCTTGGGAGCCATTTGGTGATTTATTTACAGGATGTACAGCGATAACGGAAATCCATGTAGACGATATAGAAACATGCAAAAAGATTTACAATAGCATTGCCAGTGCAGAAAAGGAAATCACAGTATATTACAAAGAATATGTTTCATCTACATTAAAAGAACGTAAGGATATACGAAAGGGCAAATGGTTTTAAATTAACAAATCCTCAGAAAGCGTTTACAGAATTCACGAAATCATTTAAAGCAACCATGAAATAGATTAGAAAAAATTTTCTTAAAATAATTAAAAATTATAGTTGTTAAATGTATTAACATGTGTTATAATTATACTTAGTTGATTGAGAGTAGGGATTTGGCCCTACTCTTTCAGTTTAGGTTTGGAAAGGAGACGCTGCCCAAAAGCAGCAAGAGTTTATGTCAAAGAATAAGATCAGTATTGTAGATAAAGTTTATCAATTAGCTGAACCTATTGCAAAGAAACTTGGACTTGAGATATGGGATATTAAGTATTTAAAAGAAGGTGCAGACTGGTATTTAAGAATATTTATAGACAATGAAGAGCAAGGTGTAAGTATTGATGACTGTGAAAGCATGAGTAGAGCCATTGATGAACCATTAGATATTTTAGATGCTATTCCAAATTCATATTGTTTAGAAGTATCTTCTCCGGGACTAGAAAGAAAGTTAGAGAAACCAGAACATTTTCGAAGGTTCATGGGAGAGAGAGTCAAATTCAAGACCATTCAACCAGATAGCGAGGGCAAACGTGAAGGGGAAGGAATTCTTAAAGACTTTAAGGATAATATTGTAACGATAAATACAAGTCAAGGTACGATTGAGAAAAATTTAAAAGATTTATCTTATATTAAACTTGATGACTTTAACTAGGAGGATTAAATACATGGCCAAAAGTAGAGAAAGTAAAGAAAATAAAGAAGCTAGAGATATCTATGATGCCTTGATTTTATTACAAGAAGAGCGTGGAATACCTATAGACTTTATGCTTGATAAAATTCACAAAGCCATCATAACGGCCTGCAAGAATAATTATAATGGAAATGAAGACGCTATTATGAATGTCAACAAAGAGCTAGGGATATTTGAGGTTTATCTTCAGAAGACTGTAGTAGATGAGATATCAAACGCAGGCAAAGAGATATCTTTATCAGAAGCGAGGGTAATCGATCCCAATGTAGCCATAGGTGAAAAAGTTGGGATCAAGCTTAATACTAAGGATTTTGGAAGGATAGCAGCTCAAACTGCCAGGAACATAATAAGGCAAGGCATAAGAGATGGTGAAAAAGATCAAATAGTCAAAGAATTTCAGAGCAAGCAGAATGAAATTGTTACTGCAACGGTTGAGAAGATTGATCAAAAGAATGACGCTATAACATTAAGAATTGGCAGAGCAGAAGCAGTTTTACCGAAAAGCGAAAGAATAACGAAAGAAGTATTTCACGAAGGCGACCATGTCAAAGTATTTGTTTCGGATGTCAAAGAGACAGAAAAAGGGCCAAAGATTATTATATCAAGGACGCATCCAGGTTTTGTAAAGAAGTTATTTGAGATAGAAGTTCCTGAGATCCAATCAAACAGCGTAGAAATAATATCGGTTTCAAGGGAGCCTGGGTCGAGGACGAAAATAGCAGTCAAAAGCAACGACGAATCAATTGATCCAGTTGGAGCATGCATAGGTAATAAAGGCATAAGGATAAAAGAGATTATCAAGGAACTAGGTGGCGAGAAGATAGATGTAATTAAGTTTAATGACGACATTCAAACTTTTATATCAAAATCGTTATCACCGGCTAAGGTATCCAAAGTGATGATTAAAGATGAAGAAGAAAAATCATGTCTAGTATGCGTACCAGACAATCAATTATCACTAGCGATAGGTAATCGTGGGCAAAATGCAAGACTTGCAGCAAGACTTACTGGATGGAAGATTGACATAAAGCCTGAAAGTTTCTTTAAAAATAACAATTTTGATCAAGCCAAGGAAGAAATCAACGAGAATTTGGAAGCAAAAGACAACGAAAATGATCATAATAATCAAGCTGAGGAAGCAAACAATAAGAATTTAGAAGCAAAAGATATTGAAAATGATTATGATATTAAGGCCGAGGAAACAATCGATGAGAATTTAGAAGCAAAAGACAATGAAAATGATTATAATAATCAAGCTGAAAAAGATAGTTTAGGTAATGAATTGGAAGAAGCCGTTAGCAATGAACAAAGCAACGAGAATAATTTAAATAGAGAAGTTGAAAATTTAGAATGAAATCAAATAATTTTCCAATAAGAATGTGCTTAGGCTGTACCAAGCGCAAAAACAAATATGAATTTATAAAAATAGTAAAAAATGAAGATATTTTAGAAATAGATAAGAAATTTAACAAACCGGGTAGAGGTGCATATTTATGCAAGAATATGACTTGTTTAAATAAACTATGTAAATCTAAAAGGCTTGAAAGGTTATTTGACATGTCTGTTGATGACTTGATCTACAAAGAGATAGGTGAGCTAATAAAAAATGAATAAACTGTTAGGTTTTTTAGGAATAATTAAAAGATCCGGAAAATTATCATTGGGATTTGATGCATGTATAGACTGTATAGTATCAAAAAAATCAAAATTGATATTGATTTCAAACGAGATTTCTTTAAATTCTAGAGAAAATATAGAATTCAAAGCAAAGCAGAATGAAATAGAAGTAATAATAATAAATATAAGTATAAGTGAACTTGAAAAGATATTTCATAAAAAAGTTGGAATCATGTCAATAAATGATTTAAATATGTCAAAGAAAATACATTCCTACAAAGAAATCTACAACTTGTAAAAGATAAAACGTATAAAGGAGGAGTATCGTCTTATGAGTCTAAAGCACAGAGTCTACGAAATTGCAAAAGATCTTAATACCACTAGCAAGCATATAATAGAGGTACTTAAAAACTTTACTGACAGGCCAAAAAAACACATGACAGCATTGAGTGAAGATGAGTTGAATTATGTAATGAATCACTTTTCAAATGGAAAAAAATCTAATAATTTTGATAATTACTTTTCAAACAAAAGTAACGTCTCAGAGGGGGAGAGCAATATAGAAAAAATAAAAAACGAAAATAAGAAGCCTCAACAAAGCCAGAACCAAAACCAAGGTCAAGGTCAAAAACAGAAACAAAATCAAAATAGAGCTTCTTTTAATAAAAAACAAGATAGAAATCAAAATAATAACAATAATAACAATGGCAATAATAAAAATAATAATAAGAACAATAACAAAAATAACAATAGCAATGGTAACAACAATAAAAATAATAAATTTAAGAGACCAAAATTTTTAGATAATAAGAAAAATAATAAAAGTGAAAACAACAATAGAAACAACAACAACAATAATAATAGAAACAATAATAACAAAGGCAATAATAACAATAATAAAACTCAAATCACTCAAGAAAAATTACTAAAACCAACAGAGAAAATAGTAAATACTAGAACCGTTCATGTGGATATCGATAAATATAATGAGAAATATGATAGGTTGGCATATGATAAAGTAAAGAATGATACTGTAGCTCATAAACAAAAAATATCTCAAAGGTCGCAACAAAAAGGCAAGCCAAAGAATTCAAGAAAAGAAACAGAAGCAGAGCGTTTGCGTCGTATAGCTTTAGACAGAAAAAATAAGCCGATAACTATTCAAATCCCTGATGAAATAACAGTATCTGAATTGGCAAGCAGACTTAAGGCAACTTCAGCTGAAGTAATAAAGAAACTTATTATGAATGGGACTATGGCATCTATTAATGACGTTATAGACTTTGATACAGCTAGCATTGTAGCTATGGACTTTAATGCAAAAGTAGAAAAAGAAGTAAATATAACGATAGAAGAAAGAATTATCGACGATAGTGACGACGATGACTCTCAGTTATCCGAAAGAGCTCCTGTCGTGGTTGTAATGGGTCACGTAGACCACGGAAAGACATCAATTTTGGATGCAATTCGTCAAGCAAATGTAGCATCAGGTGAAGCTGGAGGAATAACTCAGCACATCGGAGCATACACGGTCAAGATTAATGATAAAAATATAACGTTCTTGGACACTCCAGGTCACGAAGCATTTACAACTATGAGAGCACGTGGAGCACAAGTAACAGATATAGCTGTCTTAGTAGTAGCAGCTGATGACGGAATTATGCCTCAGACAGTGGAAGCTATTAATCATGCAAAAGCAGCTGGAGTATCAATAATAGTAGCTATTAACAAAATGGATAAATTCGGCGCAAATCCAGAACATGTAAAGCAACAATTGATGGAATATGAATTAGTCCCAGAAGAATGGGGCGGAGATGTTCCTTGCATACCGGTATCTGCTGCAACAAAAGAAGGAATAGACAGCCTACTTGAAATGATACTATTGGTATCAGAAATGAAAGAACTTAAAGCAAATCCTAATAGATCAGCAAAAGGATCCGTAATAGAAGCAAGATTAGACAAAGGACGTGGACCAATTGCAACAGTTCTAGTACAAAACGGAACTTTGAAGACAGGCGACATAATAGTGGCAGGAACAACTGTCGGAAGAGTACGTGCTATGATAAATGACAAAGGAGAAAAGATAACCTCAGCAGGCCCATCTATACCAGTAGAGATAACAGGACTAGACGATGTGCCAAGCGGAGGAGACGTTTTCAACTGCGTATCTGACGAACGTTTAGCACGTGAACTTGTTGAAGAAAGAAAGGCTAAGCAAAAAGAGGACAAATTTAATGCAAGAAACAAAGTTACTTTAGATAACTTGTTCGATCAAATGCAAGATGGCGATATTAAAGAATTAAAAGTAATAGTTAAAGCAGACGTTCAAGGATCTGTTGAGGCTGTTAAGCAATCGCTTGAAAAATTAAATAATAGTGAAGTTCGAATCAACGTAATTCACGGGGCAGTTGGAGCAATAAATGAATCTGACGTCATGTTGGCGAATGTTTCTAATGCAATTATAGTAGGATTTAATGTAAGACCTGACCAAGTTGCAGCTGACAATGCTAAACAGAGTGGCGTTGATATGAGATTGTATAGAGTCATTTACGATTGCATTGAAGAAATAGAAGCTGCTATGAAAGGTATGCTAGCTCCAAAATATAGAGACGTTGATTTGGGAAGAGCAGAATGTAGACAAGTTTATAAAATAAGTGGATTTGGAGTCATCGCCGGAAGCTATGTATTATCAGGCAAGATAGTAAGGCACTCAAAAATAAGAATAGTTCGTGACGGAATAGTAATAGCAGAAGACTCTTTATCATCCTTAAAGAGATTTAAAGACGATGTAAAAGAAGTAGCCGCAGGTTATGAATGTGGAATCGGATTTGAAAAGTTCCATGATATAAAAGAAGGAGACATATTCGAGTCATTTATAACAGAAGAATTTAGAGACAATTAATCTATAATAACGATACCCATTGACATTTTGTTGATGGGTAATATAATAACAAAGGAGGGGCTACTTTTAGTAGCAAAAGAGATGAAAAGTTATAAAAAAAAGAGGGATTCAGAAGACATAAAGAGAGAATTGTCAACAATAATTAATCAATTAAAAGATCCTAGATTGAAAAGTGAAATGGTAAGCGTAGTAAGAGTAGAAGTATCAAATGACTTTTCTTATTGCAAGATATATATAAGTGATCTAAATGGTTATGATCAGGCAATGGAAGATGTAAAAATTTTAAAAAATGCTAAGGGATTCATTAGACATATGTTGTCAGAAAGACTAGAAATAAGGCACACCCCTGACCTAATCTTCAGCGCAACTGACTCAATTGAACAGGGAGCTCATATATCTAAGATATTAGAAGATCTAAAGAAACATTAATTACAAATGGAGTGAGAATTATAAACATAAATGAACAAAAGGCCGTTTCAGAGCTAAGTGAAAATGATAATTTTTATATATTGACGCATGAAAATCCAGACGGAGACACTTTAGGATGTGCATGTGCATTAAGTATAGCATTGAATAGAATGGGTAAACAGACAAAGATTTTATGTTCGGATGACATTCCTGACAAGTATAAGTTCATGTTTGATAATATCGATGAAAGGAATTTTAATCCCTCTTATATAATTACAGTGGACGTATCAAACAAGTCACTACTAGGAGATAAACTAAAAGAATATGAAGATAAGGTCGACCTTTGTATCGATCACCACATTTCTAATAGCGATTATGCTAAGTATACATTAGTAAATTCAAGCGTAGCATCAGCTTCAGAGATCATCTATAATATAATAAATGCACTGGGAATTGAAATTGATAAAGAAATAGCTAAATGCATCTACACAGGCATAACAACTGATACAGGTTGCTTTAAATATTCTAACGTCAGACCATCGACCCATATGAAAGCAGCATATTTGATGACAACAGGTATAGATACCTCTGCTATAAATAGACTCATGTTCGACAATAAGTCAAAATCATCTATAATATTACAAGGACTTGCTATATCGACATTAAAGACATATTTGAACGATAAATGCGCCATAATGTATATTACAAAGGAAATGATCGACAGTTGCTCAGCAACAAATTCAGATATTGATGGAATTGTATCTATATCAAGACAAATAGAAGGAATACTTGTAGGAATCTTGATAAAAGAAAAAGATAAAAACTTATATAAAGTTTCAGTAAGGACCGACGAGAGTATCAATGCATGCCATATATGTGAACAATTTGGTGGTGGCGGACATCCAGTGGCAGCAGGCTGCACAATCAACGATGATTCATTAGAAAATGTGATAAAAAATATAGTAGAAGTAGTAGGAAAAGAATTATCATGAACGGAGCATTGATAATAAATAAAGACAAATGGAAGACTTCTTTTACCATAGTAAATGAATTGAGAAGAATTACGAATATAAAAAGGATCGGCCATATGGGAACACTTGACCCATTAGCTACTGGAGTCCTTCCAATATTGATCGGAAATGCAACTAAAACTCAAGTATTTATACAAGATCATGACAAAGAGTACATAGCAACAATGAAATTTGGAATGAAAACTGACACTTTAGACATCACAGGTAATGTAATATTTACAAACGATATTAAAATAGATGAACCATCTTTTATAAAAGTCCTCGACAAGTTTAAAGGTAGAATAAAACAAAAACCACCAATGTTCTCGGCAATTAAGAAAAATGGACAAAAGTTATACGAACTTGCAAGACGAGGAGAGTTTATTGACCTAGAAGAAAGAGATATAGAAATATTTAATATTGACATTATAAACTTTGATTACCTAAATCAAACTGCATCAATAAAAGTGGCATGCTCCAAAGGGACATATATAAGATCATTGTGCTCAGATATAGGAAATGAGTTAAACTCATGTGCCACTTTAACAGATTTAATCAGAACTAAAGCATGCGGATTTAAAATTGAAGACAGCTATACAATAGAAGAATTTAAAGAAATTTATAACAATAGTCACGACGCCTTTAAGAATTGCATAATAAAAATTGAAGATTTATTTGATTATCCTAGGATATCAGTATCAGAACGACAGAGTGTTAGATTCAAAAACGGCGGAGGGCTGTCAATAGATAGAATAAATGTAGATCAGGCACTCAAAGATGAAGATATCTTTTCAGTATATGATAATAATAATAAAGAATTTCTTGGCCTGGGTAAGATAAGTCTAAGCAAAGATGAACTATCTGTCTTAAAAATATTTGTATAAAATTAAATTAGTTAATCACTTGCCAATATCTTATTAATATGATATAATTTCAAAAGCAAAAATGGACAATTTATAATATATTGAGAAGAAGGTGTTGTTAATTTATGGCTACAAAAGATAAAGTGTGTCAAAATTTATTATCCGTAATAGGAACAATATTTTGCCTGGTCTTTGGAACTATATTTCTATTTAATATGTCCATAATAATGCAGGGCAGCAAAGACCCAAGCAAACCACCAAGTATCTTTGGCATAACTCCGATGACTATTAATACCGATTCTATGAGCGGTAAGGCCGCAGATCACATTGAGTCAGGAGATTTAATACTTTCTAAGAAAATAGATATAAATTTACTTAAAGAGGGCGACGTAATTTCATATATGGATGGAAAAAATATGTTAACTCATAGAATAGTTAAGATAGACTCAGCTTCGGGAAGATTAGAATTGACAACTAAAGGCGATAACAACTTCGCTATAGACAAATCTGTTGCAACATCTGATAATTTAATAGGAATATGTACGGCCAGAATACCTAAGCTAGGTAAATTTATAATGTTTCTATGTAAACCACTTGGAGTTTTAATATTCGTTACCATCCCACTATGCTTTTATATTATAAATGACATGATAAAGAAAAGTAAAAGTAAATGTTCAAATTCAAAAAGAGAGGCTAGGATGAAATCTGAAATAGAACGACTTAAATCAATTACTAAAGATGAATCTGACATTAGAACTTGATGAGAATATTTTTAAAAAAAAGGAAAGGCAGGTGTACAAACTCATAGTAAGTAAAATTTATGAATTACAATAAATTTATTATTAAATCTGCCATTTTACTGCTGGTATTGGTTTTTTTCACCGGCCATTTTGCCAGTAGTACAATCTGTAAGTATATTGTCACCAATAGTTCAAAAAATAGTGCCCGAGTAGCGAAATTTGGTATTACTATAACTGCATCCGGTGAAGAAAACAATGTATTTTTAAAAGAATATCTAAAAGAAGGTACCGGCGGAGAATATTCAATTCATATTAAAAGTACCAGCGACGATAAAATCATTGCCCCGGGAATGATATTTGGAACCTCTAATATCCAAATAAAAGGGAAAGCAGAAGTAGCAGTAAATGTAAAAGTCAATTGTAATATAAAAATAGAAGGACTTGACGATATCATTCTTAATTATGCTGGAAAAGAAGGTATAAAATTAACTGACATGATTCCTATTAAGTTTTATACAATTTATAATGGAGAAAAAGAGCAAAAAGATATTAATGAATTATCAGCTTTTTTGAACGAAAAACTAGCAAAAAGTCACGTTCCAAATGAGGAAATCAATGAAAATATAAGCATATCTATGGAATGGCCCATCGATAGAAAGATAGGATCATCTTTAAATAGAGGTGACGAAAATAGTGGAGAAGCAGGGGAAACAACTGAAGAAGTACCAGCAACTAGTGAAGATACAAATTATGTTACGGTAAATGATGAAAATGAACTTGATAACTTAATATTAAGCAAATTAACTAAGATCGAATTCGATTTATCTATCTCAGTTGAACAAATTGATTAACAAAGACGATAGTGCGATAACAAGCACTACCGTTTTTTTACTTTACTATTAAAAATTTTTAATTACTTTTATATTTTTTCTTAGGCGGAATAGATATTTCTTTAAACGCTCTATTTAAAAATTCATGAACTTTTTCATATATCTCATTATTTACTCTTTTACTAGCGCTAGCTATTGTTTCCCCATTCCTTACGAGCGTTATGAACGTGTTAACGTACGTCTCTAAATTTATTCCAATGGTCTTCTCTGCTTTGTATTTAGCACATGCATGTAATCTTACAGCATCATGACATCCTTTTGACATTTCCATATACTCTCTTGCATAATCCTTAGCTAAGCAAGGTTCATTCCCCTCTGCTATCCACATAGCAGTTAATTTTGACTCAATATCGCCATCAAATAGCTTACTATTCTCATACAATTCAACTGCCACTCTAGCCTTATCCTCACTATTCCCTCTTGCTATCATATCTGCGTACATCTTACTGCGAAAATAGTCATTCCAAATGCACATTCCTTTTAAATAATTCTTCTCATATTCACTATTTATTTGATATTCGGTACCAAATGCGTATAAATTTATTAAATTTTCATCTATCTTTATATTATCTGCATTACTAATCAATTCCATATATCTTTTAAAATATTCTTCCGCTCCTGATCTATCTCCACTAAAAGCAATGTAGTCCGCACATAAGTGCGCATGATGAGGTTCCTCTCTACTTAATACTCTGGTAGTATATTCTTTAGAATACATTTCAGCCTCTGTTGCATCATAACCATTTATAATACAATCGGCAAAAGAGTAAGCCAATATCAATCTTTCCATTACATTTTCTACTTCTTTTAAGCTATCTAACTTAAGTAAATAGGTATTTGCAAATGCCCTTGCCTTAATCGGATCATTAAAGACTCTATTCCAAGACTCATATATTGCTGACAAGAATATCAATCTCTCTTCGCTAAACTCTGGCCCATCATTCAAGTGATTATAATTAGAGTCTCTAGTCCTTTTTATCCAATGGCAATATGCTTTCCTCATTAAAGGACCTTTGTCAAAATTTAAAGCAATATGGTACAAATGAGGTACAAAACTTTGGGACTTCATTAAAGCTCTTTTAGAAGACCTTTCAAAATCCAACCCGCCTATTACCAATTTCTCAAATTCATTTGCATACATGTCAGAGAATAGTTCATTGCCGTGGTTTGTTATTCTTTTAGCATAAGCATGAGCATTTATTCTTGAACGACCCATACCTAATCTATCATTAAATACTTTCATATACTCATCTGAGTCTGCAGAATGCTTAGCATTTACTATTAATTCAGCATGGTCATATATATCTTTATTATTTGGATTTAAAAATTTAAGTCTTTTATAAACATCGATACAATCTTTTGAATATCTTGGATCATTTCCATTTGATATCCATTCTGCTAATATTATTCTAGAGTTATAATCATTACATTCTTTATTATCCTTTATAATCGATAAGTACTTCATAGCTTGAAATTCGCTCTTTCCCCTTGCTATAAGCTTTGCATACATATCCGATTCTGAAAAATTATTAGTTTTTCTAATATGTTGGATAAAAGCCTCAATATATTTATCGGCCTTTTCTAAGGTGACGTCATTTATAATTAACTTCGTATATAAATATGCATAACTTCTATTTCTAAGCTGCTGACTTTTGATGTCATATAGTTTAAAATATTGTTCTATTTCTGACTCACTCTTTCCTTTTGCTCTAGACAATGCATATATTATTGCTTTATTTCTATCTTTGTACTTTTCAAATATCGTTTCTGATTCTTTTATAAATGGTTTTATTTTAGCTGGGTTATACAATTTAAAGTTGTTTAGTTCTCTAAAGATTTCTACATAAATCAAAGCTTCATTTTCTTTATATCCGGCTTCAACTGCCCGCAAGAACAAATAAACGTTGTCATTTATAATCTTTACATTCTCTTTAATTTTCAAATACTTAAAGTAAAGATTCAATTCTCTATAATGTCTGTCTCTTTTTCTATACATGTCTATCAATTCTATTATTTCTTCTTTAGAATAACCATTTATCATTCCAAAGATATAAATGCTTGCCTCTTCATATGAGTAACAAGATAAAAAAGATAAATTTGCATAATAGAACTTTGCACATTGGTCTGCTTCTCTTTCACTTAGTCCATACAATAGATATCTTATATATAGTTTTATCTCACTTGCGCTAAGTTTTTCTTCAATTGCCTTCTTCTTTGCTTTAAATGCGTAAAAATCGCAAATCCTTTTGTCATGGCACTCTAAAGAAATCATTTCATATATATCCAAAAGCAACTTATCGTTTCCTTTTCTAATATCGCACTTCAAATACTCATTCAAAATTCTATTTTTTATATCCATATGGCTAGAATTACATTCCGTATTAACTCTTCTCCAATATTTATCAATAGCTTCTCTTATAATTTGAGATGGTACATCGTTTGTCAAAAGAACTGAATATAAATCTACAAAATTACCATCCGATTCTGTTCTTGAAGTAAAGATGTTTAAAAATTTTTCCTCTTGGAGTGGACTTATTCTATTATTTATTACATTACCGCACAATGAGCATACTGCTTCAATGCTATATTTCTTATCCTCTATATATTTAATGCATCTATCAACCAAATCTTCTGTTGCCTTATCGTCAAGTAACTTAAACTTAAACTTTAAAAAAGTAAACAAATTTGCCTTTTTTGCATTCCAGCCCTGTGCCTTTTTCAATTTAAGTTCATCGATTACTTTCTCGATATCATCACCAAGGCCTTCATACTCATAGAATGCATACATTTTAGCTATTTCTTCATTACAGCCACTTACCAAAGCCTGATCATATCTTTTTGTTGCATCTTCCACTTTCTTCATTACGTTTATTGATAATTCATCATTTCTTTTTAAATTTCTACAATCGACGTCCATATTAAATACAATTCTTCTAGGCACTGTATCGACAGACTTAGCACCTGATATATCTATCAAAAGAATGTCATAAATACTTCTGCTCAAGGTTCCCAATGCAGACAATGAATCCATATTTTCATGAGTTCCCGCTCTTATATTATTAATATATCCTGTGTCATACAAAGTTTTTGAAAAGTCGTTTGACTGTTTATATTTCCCTACAAATTCGTTCATAAAAGTTTTAATGTATGTCTCATTAAATCCTTTCAAGTGCAAAGCCGCATACATTTTAGCCAACTTCACGTCGTTATAGATTGTCATACCTTTATCAAATGAACTCAAGTATAAGTTTATCTGTTCTTCGTTAAAATTAAAAACTTTTAATAATGTTGCCATATATGTATATGCATTACTTAAATCTTCTCTTATATATTTAAAATATTCTTGAATAAATAAGCTGATTTGTGGCTTAGTCAACATAGATAGTTCAAGAGCCGCATAAATCTTTGCTCTTTTGTCTCCGCATAATGAAAATTGTAAGTTGTACATATATGCATACATTTCAAACTTTGAGTCATCTATTCCAAGTACAGAAAAATCCGCATACAAATGTGACAATCTCTTGTTTCCTGTCTCCTTCATTTTAGACTTAAACTTAGATATGTAAAAATTTATCAAATTATCGTTATTTTTATAGACTGTAGACGCATATGCATAAGCCTCTGCTTCATCTTTATCAAATTTTGCTATCATTATTGCTTCAGCATACTTACATGATTCCAATTCAGGGCAGCCGTTCTTTCTCTTTTCTAGGTAAATGTCTGCATATTTCTTACATTCTTCTTCAGGATTCTTTAATGCACGATACCGAGAGTATCCTTTTCCCCATTCCAACTTTTCATCTATCTCAATTTTTTCTTTACGTTTTACTTCATATGATGAAAAATCGTATTCTGACAAATCCAAATTCACAATATTTTCACTCATACTATTCAATAGTATATACTTTTTATTAAACAATTCAATTTCTTCTTCAGAGGCGCCTTTAAATTTCATATATCCATAAAAGCTGCTGCACATTTCATTAAATCCCATTATTGACTTCTTTACATTTTCTAATGCATACTCACCTGCCCCTTCTTGTCCCATGGAGCTTATTTTACTAAGTTTTACATGCTCATACTTTTTTACGAATATTATTGACTGAACTGGACTCATTCCTTTTCTCATAGCAAAATCATATAATTTCATCTCATTTGATATCTTGCCTTTATCCACGTCACTCATTGCTTCTTCTTGCGCTCTTTTACATCCATATATCGGCAGTAGCGTCATAAACTTTTTCGCATAGCTGACAGCACTTGCTTTAGAATTACCTAATACCACCCAAGAGGCATATAATATTGCTTCATCATTAGACATATGATTTCCTGAAGCTTCTCTGTACATCGATATAAATCTGTCATCTAATGCAGTTCTTTTTATTTCATATGGTGAAGTGCCTTGACATATCGCATTAGCATTCTCGCTTGCGTGCACTCCTCCTATTATAATTCCATTTAAAATAAACAAGCTTGCAGATCCTATAATCACTTTCTTAAATATATTCATAATTACATCTATTCCTCACTATTATCATATTTAAATCTTTTTACTTGTGGCTGACAATACAAATTATTTATCGCTATTTCTTCTACATCATTTTCTTCATAACCTAAACTTATCAAAGATCTATAGACCTGATAATATTTTCTTGCCAAATCTTCGTCCTCTCTTATTACAATTGCCGTTATATATCCATGAAATGCATAGTCCAAGTATACATTATCACGTCTGAGTTGAACTTCATTTGCATTATTCCTTGACACTTCTATGCTTTTCCCTGATAAAATACAATCTATATATTCACAAATAGCATATATGTCATTATACTCATTTATAGCTTCATTAAATATCATTAAAACTCTATCAACATAGCTTCTATCTGACATTTCCAATATGTTATATCGTCTATATATAAATGGAAGATAATAATATTCAATTTCTTGTTGGTCAAATAAATATCTTAAACCTATGTTTCCAAAAGGTATTGGTTCCTTTAAAGTTTTAATCCTTTCCTCATAAACTTGTACATATCTGTCTATATATTCCTTATCAAATCCTTTCAAAACTAAGTCTGCATATTCGCACATCGTTCTAAAATCGTAATCTTTGTCTAGCATATCTCTAATAATTATCTCCAATGCCTTCTTTATGTAGTCCTCGTCTTTGTTTCTAATTTCATAATGCTTAAATATGCAAGGCATTTGCTTAGATCTCACGTACTTGTCCTTAGTATCGATAAGCTGACAATATGTATTTATTGATTTTTTAAACATGCCTAAAGCTATTCCATCCGCATAACATCTGCTTATATATTCATTCTTAGTCTCTTTATACTTTTCCATATATGCATCCGCATATGTATTAAGCATATATCTATCGTCTGTTTCACATGCGTAACATGCATATATATCTGATCTAATTTTGTCTCCACTTATTCTCATAAGTCTTTCATATGCCTCTAAATATCTGTCAATTAATTCTGGTTGAATCCCTCTCTTAATACAATTTACATATCCCTGCGCTTTATAAATTGATTTATATTCTTCCTTCTTTTCTTTATATATTCCTAAATATTGCTTTCCATCGTTGCCTTTACTGAATGCATCCATAAATTCTTCTATTACATCTTCAGGTTCTCCTAGTTTTGAACAATATGCTAATGTATAATTCATTATTTCTTCTTCACTTGACTCTGGAGACTTAGCAAATTTATTTGCATATATATTAGAAAAGAATTCATCTCTCCCTTTATTTGATATCTCTTTATATTTGCTTACAAACCTACCTCTGTTTGATTTATCAATTTTATTGACTCTACAATACGCATATATCTTAGAATTTTCTTTATCTATGCCATTCTCTCTACAACTTTTATATTCGTTTAAATATTTTTCTGTTTTTTTCTCATCATAGCCATTGATTTTGCAAGTAATCCTTCTGTCTATTAACTCTTTGTTATTTAGATCATAACAATTGCTATTGCTTAGATATAATTCTACATATTTTCCTACTAAATTATAACTAAATCTCTGACTAATGCAAAAATCGTATATGGGATCGATTTTATCCCCATATCTTTTTAATAATTCTTTATATACCGAAGTATATTTGCTCATATCCTCACGTTCTATATCATTCATTATAAGTTCTATATATATATATTTTAGCCTGCAACTGTTAACAGCATCAAGTTTCTTTTTAGCCCGTGATAAGTACTTGCTATATTCCTTTTCATTCATTCCTTTTATCATACAGGCAGCATATAAAAATGAACTTACTTCATCAAGACCTTCATCAAACTTAACTTTAAATATCCTAGAAAAGTCTTCTGCTAGTAATTCATCCCAACCATTCACTGTAAAGAAGCAATGAGCATAATCATAATAAATTTCATCTACAGTTGTCCTATATTTCTCTCTGTTTGACATCATTTCTATAAATTTTCTAGATTTTTCATTATCATTCCCATACAATGATAACCATCTAGAATATATTTCGCAAGATTTTATACTGCATCTTCTATTTATATTTTTAGTAAAGCTTCTCGCACTATTCATCGCTTCTTCATGATTCATTCCAATTGCTATCATTTCTGAATAAAATTCTATCAATGTGTTGATGTTCAGGTTAGTCCTAAAACATGTCTCTGCATATATTCTTCTTATTTCTTGATTCACCCTTGACTTATCAGATGCTACTCTGTATGCTTCTATATATTCTTTTATAAAATTCTCAGGATATTTTAAAACTTTTAATCTTGCATATTGCTTAGCCATAATATAGCCAAGCTTTCCAATATAAGACTTAAGCAAATCTATGTACTGCTTTGACAATTCATCTACATTTTCAAGCCTATGCATCTCAACATAATAATGAAGATATTCCTCTGCATACATTTCATTCTCTTCTCTTTTAAGTATTTCTGCATATCTATTAACTATTTTAAATATTTCATCCACGTCAATAAAATTATATTTATCAATCATAAATAAGTGATGAGAGACGCAACTTTTGGCTATCTTAAGATTAAAATGCTTTCCAAAATATAAAGAAAACAGTCTGGCATTCTCCGAATTCTTAAAAATCTCATATCCTTTGTTAAATGCATAATCCTCTATATCCTTCTCACATAGAATTGACATCGGATCCACAGTATTTAGTACTTTTATGGTACATCCATCTGGGAAAATTAATTCTCTTGGTTCTTGTCCTTTAAAATAATTAGAAGCCGCTATAAATTTCTTTACTTCTTCAATTGATTCGTTCATAGCTCTATTCTTATCGAACTTCTTTGATAGATGAGACAAATAAGTATCTGTATAAAACTTAGCAAGTTCGTGATCTTTCTCACTTTTTTTCAATGCATTGTAATAGTACCATAGTGCATAAATAATAGAATTTATAGTCCTTTCTCCAGCTTTCCGTCTATCGCAGAATACATTACTTACAAATTCTAAATCTTCCTGCTTCACGTTCATCATCATAAAGTAAACATATGCATAGCAATATTCTATTACTGGGTTGCTAACTCTTATTATTCTATATAAGTTTACAAATTTTAAAGCCATTTCCTTACTATATCCCAAAGTGATAGCATTCGCATATAAACTTTTCTCTTTTTCATCATGATTGCATTCTTCATCTGCTGATATATATGCAAGTGCAAAGGTTGTCGCCTCTGAATCTTTCCTTCCCATAAATATCTGTAACAAGTACTGAATTGCTCTTTCATCTGTATAACCGTTTGTAATTAACTCTTTATACTTATTAATAATTATCCCTGACTTTATACCATTATTAAAATTTGGATCAGTAAAGAAGTTTGTAATAATTCTACATGTGTTTATGTTTGGTTCTTTTCCTAAAAGACTCTTAAAAGTTTCAAAATATAGCTTTATATTGTTGGCCGTTTTAAACCTGAGTAAACAAAATGCAAATATTCTCGCTTCAATGTCATTATTATGTAAGCAACGTCTGATATAATATAAATCTGCATAAGTTTTTGCATCCTTAGGCCCAAAATTCCAAACCATCGCTTCAGTATATGCTTTAGAATACCAAAAATCTCCTACTTCTTTCAATTTATTATCAAATATCTTTATAAAATTGTCTATCCCTGATTCCCCTGAGTCACAAGATAACCAGTTTATAAGACTAAGAGTCGTTGCATTGCTTGAATATTTCCTTATGTTTTCATAAGTTCTTAATGATTTCTTGGCAGTTTCCTCATCATAGCCTTCTCTTCTAATAAAATCATATGCATAATTTATATCGTACTTATCTCCATATACAAAATCTAAATCTTTTTTTTGAATATAGTTCCTTTGAAGTCCAAATGAGCTCTCTATATCTTGAAGTTTAAATCCATTATTAATAAGAGACATATAAATACTTGCTATATGGTCACTACATTTTGAAATAACGGCATTATATTCTCGAAGGTAGTCAACTTTTTCATAGTTCCACTTATTCTTCATCATAAAATGCAAATACTTTATCATTATTAAGTTACTCGCATTTATTCCCATTGACTTATTTCTTTTTTTTATCAAATCGTATATCACTATGTATTTATCTATATCATTTTTTCCATAGCCATTGTAACTCATACATGTACAGATCATATTTCTATCAAATTCATCCTTACTTATGAATTCAATTAGTCTATTACTACTTATCAAATTCTCTAAAAAGATAGTCGATAGGCTCGTCGATTCTTTAATATCTATTCCTTTTGATAAAAAATATCTATATATATTAGAATATAGCACTTTATATCTATTAATATCATAAGGGACCTTCAATGATTCCACATTTATTATACTCATTCCGTCAGTTATCACTGGATTTATGCCATTATTTATTATAAATGCATCTTTATCCAATAGTAAATTACAAATTTTATCAGCATCAATATTAAGTTTGCTTGTCAATTTAACACTCTGGGCTACATTGTTCGTGTCCACAGCAACTTTTTGTTGATCCGTGGCAATATTTGAAAAAGAAATGATATTACATAGGCCTACCACGCAAAATATTTTTAATAATCTTTTATTATTCCTACTCATTTTAAGTAACCTTTCCTCATAATTTCTTTTATACCTTTACTGTCTGCATAGCTGCTTCCTTTTCGCTCATTCCAACAGTTCTTCTATATAAATAAATACTTACATACTTATACAAATCACTATTGTTCAGTCTTAACAAGCTCAAATATTTTTGCAATCCCGATATAAATTCTTTATCATTATAATATGCTTCGCATCTATTTCCATTATCATATCCTGTCAATGATATAATCTCTCTAATCATTTCCTCTCTACTTACGCTCTCCGATGTCTTTACTTCCTTGTCGCCTTTAAAAAGTTGCTTAAACCGTTCTTTCAAATAGTCGACATCTGCCATATATTTATCAATCATTATATAATTATTGATATCTTTTCTTGATTCCATTATATATCTATAAGCCAGTGCACAGGCGATTGTCTCATTTCCCACATTAAAATTCATAAAAACTGCAAATGCATCTGCGAAAAACTCATCGTTGTTATCAACAATTATACTATTTGAGTAAAACCTGAAATAGCTTTCCATAATTGCTTTCATATCCACTCCATGATTTTCTAAAAGATATTTATCTATGCTTTCAAATGTTTCTTCCGCATGTTCACTTAAAGCAAATTCTGATGCCAATCCTTCTGATACTTTCATACCAAATCCTGATGCAACGCAACGAGCGAATGCCATAGATAACTTTCTGTCTTTACTTTCTTTAAATTTATGTTCATATGCGAGAGCATATCTAAACGCCTGGCTGTTATGATTATATCTTTGTATCCAGTAATTATATTGCTTTATTAAGTTATCATTCATTGGCAGCATAAATTTTTCAACGTACTTTTGGCATTTTTCATTGATTAATACTTTTTTAAATACCCCACTTGCATGAATAAATGCTTCTACTAAGTTACTGTTTCCCTTTTTTAATTCCCAATCATCTTTTAATTCTCTTCTCATTCTCATATCTTCTTCAATTTGTTCTTCATAGACCTGACTCATTTCCAATCCTAATGCAGCACTTGAAGCCAGTGCCCCAAATGCTAAAGTAAATAAACCAATTGTTAACTTTTTCATTTATATTCCTTCCTTTTTCATCTTTATTCTTTTCTTGTCTATAGGCTGATCTACATTTTCCAACAATCCATATAAATATCTCTTTGCTATTATTGAATGACCACTTGATGATCTTAATATTTCTTTATATCTTCTTACATGTTCCTTAAATTCTTCTGGATTCAGTCTATTAAATATCAAAAATGCGTATGCATATGCTATTTCGTGATCATTATTTTGTAATCTTAATTGATCTAAATATATCTTTACGAACTCTTTTGCATCTTCTTTTTTATACCCTTCTTCAATTTTTTCAAAATAGACTTCATGTATCTTGTCGTCATTTATACTATCAAAGAATTCTCTTATATCCAGCTGAGTCCTATTAACTTCTACATTATTTACTAATCTATTCGCTAACGACATTATTCTAAATTGTTCTCTATAATAAATATCTCCATTGTCTTTTAGTTCTTCTTCCAATTCATAAGCAGTACAATATGCTATTTTCCATGCCTCATATACGGACTTTTCTAAACTTATCTGTTTTTTATATTCATCTATATATTTTTCTGCTAATTTATAGTCATTGTTAGCAGATACCCAATATGCATACAGTGCCGCATCTAATATATCATATCCTAATTTTATTCTCGATGCATATATCTCTGTAAATTCGTCTAAAAGTTTCTTGGACATGCTGCGACTTAACTCAGCACGTGCTTCCGCTTTGTAAGTTTCTTCATTAATTTCTAGCTCTGTTCTAAATAATTTTAAATATTTTTCACCCTTATTGCATAAAAGCTCTGCCGCTTGCCCTTTCTGAGTCAATTGTACAATAGGTCCCCTACTTAAAATTGATAAAGTTTTTAAAGCTGTTTCATTTCTCTCAGACGATCTGCGAATATTTGCATATTCTTTTAAATAACTTCTTGACTCTTCATCGGTCTTTCCGAGCATTGCACATCTTGCATATTGAACTGCCTTTACGTCATCATTAAATTCCCTTAATTTTTCTTCTATGATGCTTACATATACTTCCGCATCCTCTTTTTCTTTAAAATTAACCATCCAATATGCATATTCTCTTATTAATAAGTATGAATAAGGATTCCCTGGATACTTTCTGATGTTTCCTCTGACAATCTCAATATACTCATCTACTTTCTTTCTATTTCCTATCATCATCCAATATGCATAGCATTCAACGTCTGCCCCAACAAATCCTGCCCGTTCTCTACTCTCGCATAAATTAGCATACTCCACAGCTCTGTCCAAGTCATTTTCTATATGTAACCAGTTAATCAGATGCAACTTGTATTTAGTTCCTTTAGTAAATTTCTCAAACGTTTTAAAATTCTTAGAATGCAATTTTGAAAAATACTCTCCATAATTCAAATTATAAAATAATGAGTAAAGCATTGCTTCAAATGGGTTTCCAGTTTCATTCAATTTCATTATATATGTCTTTATATATCTTTCTATAAATTCTTCCTTATATCCTGAAATCAGCATATTGGCATAAATGCCTGATTCAATTTGATCTTTCCCTTCAAGCATTTTCTTCTGATATATATACATATACTTAGTGCAATACTCATTAATATTAATATTTGGATTAAATTTAAAGTAATACATTGCCTTTGCTCTAGATTTCATTAAGTTTTTCTCAACTCTATATGCTGCTTTATAACATTCCATATACTTTTTTATTTCATTTCCCCTGCACCCATCTAACAAAGCACAGACAAATGCATTTGCATCTAAAATATCTGCTATATTACAACTTATCATTTTATACTTTTGGCATACATACCTTGTAAATTCCTTATGTGCCCCATAATCATTGATAACCGATACCATTTCTCTACTAGAAACTCTAGCATAATGCTGAGCTATACCATTTGGTTGCAAGTTCATAGCTAAAGAATTGCAAGAAATCGTTAAAAAAGTTGCCAAAAATGCAGATATTCTTTTAATTTTCCTTTTATGATGCTTCATATCTATTAATTTCTTCTTCCCTTCTAATAAAAATACGCATATATATTGTATCATATTTATATTCAAATTTCTATATTTAACATAAATTTAATATTCACACAATACAATTGATACAATTTCGTAATCAATTAACCGAGATTCATTGATTATATGAACCTCGGCTAAATCTTATTTTAATTATTTGATAAAGTCTTTAAATTCTTCTCTTGCTCTCAGTTTAGCTCTTTCATCACTTAGTAAACAATCGTTTATAAAAAACATGTATCTTTCCATATATTTTATGGCGCACGACCGATTTCCGCCATCCGCTATCCACTCTGCGCATATTGAAGCCCTCTTCTTGATTGGTATTTTCCTTATGAATTTCAAATAAATCTTGGCATATTTAATAGAATAGTCAACATCTCTTCCATTTGCCCTAGCGTCGGCATATGCATATGCAAAATTTGGATCTTTATCATCATCATTTTCAGCTCCGGTCAATGCCTTTATATATTCCTTAGAAAATACAAGTGCATACTTTCCTTGTTTGCCCGTTCTAGTTATTATATCCGCATATATGCTTGCCATCTCTGGGTCTAATTTTTGACTGATTCCTTCCGCATATGATATACAATATCTAATTGAATAATCTATATTTCTATTGTTTTCAACCAATTCTACCCCTATTGCTATAATCTCGCTGGAATATCCCAGCACTTCTAGTTTAGCATATATCTCTGCCCCTGCATTACTCATTCCTATTCTTCTTCTGTCCTTATATATTTCTACTAGACTATTAGCACTTTCTCTATCATGTCCTTCTATTATCCACTTGGCATATAAATGTGGCACATTTGCGTCTTCGTCTGGGTCCGATTTCTCAATATATGCTCGCACATAGTCATCTAATTTATGCCTGTCGTAAATAAATCCCATTCTGGTAGTATAAGTTTTAGCAAACTTATCGGCATATGCATACTTTTCCTCACCTTCCTTATCATTTTCTAATAGGCTCCTTGCATATGCATCTGCATATGGAATTCTTTCCCCTTCACTTACTTTCTTTAAGAATTCCTTTGCATAAAGTTTTGATTCATCTGGGCTCATCCCTGACAACGTACATATATCGATTAACTTTTTCTCCAGTTCCATTCCTATTCTCATATTAATTATAAAGCTGTATGACAATTTCTCCGCATATTCTATTGCTTCTACTTCTGTCATGCCCATCTTTGAATAATTCTTATGTAGCTTATCATATAGTGCCTCATAGATATATTTCTCATCCGAACATATAAATCTATAAATTCTTGGTGAACTGTAGAACTTTTTTAATAGCTCTACGATACCTATTTGCAGCAATTCGTTATTATATTCTACTTTATCAAATACAATACCCAGTCTAGCTATGTATGGATCCTGCCCAGCTGATAAATTTTCCATATACTGCTCTTGATATTTCTTAGATTTTTCTAAAATATCCTGTTCATCAAGTCCATCTGCTACACTTCTGGCATAAAATTTCGCTATCAGATGAATAAGTCCTAATTTTTTTGCACTTCTGTATAACTTTACATACCTGTCGGCTTTCAATTCCGATATCCTGATATCATTTCCGTTAATTATATTAAAAGCGTACGCATCTGCATATAAGTCTCCTCTTCCTAAACTAATCTGCCTGCTATATGCCAATGCATATTTCTGAGCCTCTTCTTCCTTATATCCTCTAATTAGTCGATCAACATAAGCAATTTCTGAAAATACGTCATTCCCGTTTAAAGTTGTTTCAGGTCTATAATACTTGACGCTTTCTATTTTCTTTGCATAGGCTGGTAAAACTTCATTAAAGATTCTATTTATCTGGTCCCTTCCTGCCACGCTGACTATCCCATTATGACAAATTCCATAATCAGACTCCTCTGGCTCATAGTCATGTATATCTTTACATTCTTTTTCATATTTATATCCTGGCATTTCACTTGCAAATGATGAACCCATTATCATAGAACTAAGCATAACCAAACAAATGGTAGATTTTTTTATAAATATCATTCAAATTCCTCCACTTTCTTCCAAAAAAGCAAGACTTCCCGTAATTTATTATAAGTTTCGATAAAATTCTTTCAGTTAATAATACTATAATGGCTAAAAAAAATCAAGTAAATCATACAATTTACTTGACTTAATCTATACTTTTTATGATGTCTTTAGCCTTAGTTCTTTACTATTGCTGTCCACTTCAATTTTTGTCCATGCTTCTTCAACCGCATTGCTTGGATCTGCTTGAATTACTTCAGGAATAGCCTTTACGCTCACGTCTTGCATCGATCCCGGTAAAGTCAAAATACTTTCTTTTATCAAATCTTCGCTTCTTTCTTTCTCCGGGATGATCTTTTTATAATAATAAATATTACCATTCTTAATCCAATTGCTGTCCTCTTTTGGATTAATATCAAAATTTTCTTTTCCTATTGTATATTTCCCGTCAACATTTAATGTCGCCATCCCATCGCTATCGATACTCTGAACGCATGGAAATACAATAATTCTACAGTATGCGCTAACATTACTCAAGTTTTCTACTATTAGATTGCTATTTTCGCTAATAGTACATGACAATGCTCCTTCTTTATAAAGACTTACTGCTTCATCGTCATAGATAAGCTTACAATCCACTACCGCTTGCTCAAATTCGCTTGTACTATCATTAAATTTCTTAAATACATAAGACAGATTTACAAAAAATATACTTAGGAATATACCTGTTGCTAACAATGCGATAACTAATTTCTTCATATTTTATCTACTCCCTTGCCTGTGAGATATCTGCATCAATCATGGTAGTAATTCTTCTTTTTTACCACTATCTACATAAGGAAGTCCAACCCATACGTCGTCTTCGGTAGCACTTAGCCACCTGTTGTTCAATGGTTCTCTCCCAAATTTAAGAGTCATAACCCCATCAGCTCCTATTTCTACATCACCACCCGGAATAATTTTTTTAGATCCTGCAATCTGTTTTACTTCATCTTGTTCATCGCTATTCCTATATCTCCATGACCATTCGCTTAGTTCTCTCACTTTATAAGTATATCGATTTCTATTAATAAGATTATTTGTTGGTAGGTTATCAATTGTAATACTAGCCGCAGAATAACTTAAACTTGGATAACAACTTATGAAGGCATATGTAACAAATTCCTCTTCACCTTCAGAAGAAGACTCGCCTATTTCACCTCCCGTCGATGCTTTTTCTAAAACTTGTTGTCTGGTAACTTCATAAACAAATGTCTTCCATCCTCCGCCTTCGTCCTCTATATTATTTCTTACTATTCTAATACTAAATGTATTATCATCAACTTTCTCTATAGGTGCTTCTGTAACTTCTCCTGTTACATCAGATATGTCAACTTTATCTTCGTTATCTACCTTTGTATAATAAAATTCTAAAACATTGTGACTTTTGTCATCATTTATAACCAAACTCTTAACCGGAGGTGAAATTAGGCTATAATTTCTTTCTGATTTATAAATAATATTGGTAGCTGATTCAATTACTTTGTCTCCGTACCTTCCCTCAAGCTTAACTTCTGGTACTATGTCCTCTTTCGTATCATAATCTATGTATTTGATGACATATTCATACGTTATTGGTTCGTAAAAGATATATAAATCAAATTCTTCCTCTACATTTATATTCAAACCATTTAAACTCAACATTTTATCTCTATTTTCTAGTTCTCTGCTTTTATACAACACATCGCCAATCAATTCATATCCAATCACACTATATGGCTGAATTTGTAACTCGTCTCCTTGGAAAGCATTATCCTTTATCAAATTAACTTCTGTACTCTTATCCAAGTCATCACTTTCTTTAACCATATAATGAATCGTATATGCAATTTTCTCATTTTTTTCTTTACTTGATTCCCTCTTGTAATACAATTTTATTTTATTGTCCTCAATCTTTCTGTCGGCAAGTGAATAATCTAAATAATTGAAGTCCTCTTGATAATCTATTCTATTATTATGATAAATATCAAACCTGTACGTCGGCTTACTTGGATAGTTTTCTTCCTTATCCTCTAAATATATCTCATATTCATTCTTGGATACATCTGAACTGTAACACTCTGTAAAACTTGATGTGCAATTCCTATTCAAATTACTTAAAAATTCAAGCGTCACTATATTCGGCCTTAATGCTTTCCCTGATTCCGTCATAAGATTTGTATAATAATTCCCGTCTATACATCCGTTAAAGCTTAACTCGCTGCCTAGTCTAACTGATCCCTCATAATAATAATACATGCTGTTCCCAATCTTTTCATTCGTCATGCCTTCAGTTAAATCTTTCAATTCATTCTCGTCAATATTTATCTGCTTTGTGAACGAATTCAAAATTCCTCCATTATTTTGACCATCCGCTAAATAATAGTTACCATTCTCTTCTCTCATCTTATAAAATCTTAATTTGTACTCTTTCTTTCTATAAAATATATTTAATGTCTCTCCGTCTTGAACTTCATGATCATATTCATAGTAGTCATAATCTTCCCTTGTAGATACGTCTTTATCATCCCAATAACTATATTCTCCTTTGTTCCCTTCTCTCCAATAAATCTTCTCAGGCTGCCATACCGCTTTGTAAATCTTGTTGTCCGATGGTATAAAGCTGTCAATGTCTTTTCCTTTATCGTCTACCCATCCCTTGAATATGTACCCTTCTTTTTTCTTTGGCTCCGCTATCTGAACCTCCCACGACTAAAGTCGCAGGGTTCTTGGGAACTCTCTCCTAACGGAAAGATATTTACCAAGCTATCC
>CAKSSR010000023.1 GCA_934489735.1 uncultured Eubacteriales bacterium
TGAATCGTAGTCATCATTTCTTATTTTTGCTAACCGTTCTTTTAATTTTTTTAGATCTTCGTTTCCATTTTTCAATAGATTGATAACTTCTCCCTTTTCAGCTGGATCCAATTTCTGTCGTTTTTCTAAATTAAATTGAATTTCTCCTCTATTATGCTCTGTTGCATTAATATTACTGCTAAAAATCATACCGCAGCAAGTACAAATTGATAAACTTAATAATAACTTCTTTTTCATTTGGTTTCTCTCTTTCTTCAATAAAACTTACTTATTGATCATTTCATATATATAAAATACTATTTCTTTACTCAATGGAGCTGCTGATTCTCCACTGGTATTTACGTCTGCAAATGCTTCTGCTATTGCTTCCATATTTAACATATAGTCGTAAAAGGATCCTGTATTTTTGCTAACAGCTTTAAGTGGATATCTACTTATCTTTAAAACTTCTTGTTTCAAGGTCCCTTTACGTCCCTTAATATTAGCATATGGCACATTTATATCTAAACATTCACTAGTTTTACTCTCAATAATAAATGATATAACATGGCCTAACTCATGTGCAATAGTATATTCTGTTGTCGGCCCTTTAGCAAATAGTCCCTCCCTTTCAGCTTCTTTACATTTTTCTTGATCTTCCATACCTTTATAGTAAATTATATCGTAAAGGCCTGACGGTGGATCTGAAAAACTTTCTGCAAAACAATCATTATCTCTATCAAAGTGTGGACTCTTATTTGCAGCCAAACGTACCTTTCCCTTAATCTGAGGGAAGACTGTCATTACTTTGAGCCATTCTTCTATCCATCTCTTAGCCAAATTCGGATTATGTACCAATTCTATTTCTTCATTCTCGAACAATTCTCTTGCAATTCTATTTAATGAATCGTAGTCATCATTTCTTATTTTTGCTAACCGTTCTTTTAATTTTTTTAGATCTTCGTTTCCATTTTTCAATAAATTAATAATTACTCTCTTCTGGTAGTCATTCAAATGGTTACCTTTTTTTAATTCCAGTTCAATTTTCTTTGGTTGTTCAACCCTTCCGCAATTAGTAGCTAAAAGAATGCTTCCAACTGCACAAACTGTTGATGCTCCTATCCAAAACATATTAAAAAATCCTTTCTTTTCTCAATCAACTATATTCTACAGGCTAGGTTATAATATTCATTTGCTCTTTCCTGGCCTTCTTTTTTCAATATCTTTTCAAATTTTCTTGCACATCTCTGTGCTTCATCATGATTTTTCCCTAACAAAACCAACTTTGCATAACAAATGACATATTCATTAGTCTCTCCCGATTCAAACAATCGTTCACACGTTTCTGCCATTGTTTCAACAGCCTTTAATTCAAATCCAAATCTTAATAGTTCAATACAGAAAAATGCATACTTTTTACTTTTTCCTTGTTGCATTACATAACGTTCAGATAATAAAGCCATATCATCAGCAAAATCTTCATCACAATTACATAAAATCAATCTAGAATAGCAAGCCGAATATACTGAGCTCTTACCTTTTGTTATGCATTGCTCATAAATTGATAATCTACGGTACAACTCCTCTTCATTTTTCCCCTTTAATGCAAACCTTGCATACAAATCTGAAAACGAATAGTTCTTTCCCGTCAGCAAGCACTTATTGAAATAATACTCATAGTCTTTAGCCTGTTTTTGGATATCTAATTTTGTATAACCTTCTGTCAATCCTTTTATAAAATATTTCTCGCAAAAGTATTTTATATAATATGGGCTCATACCTTTTTCTACATTTTTCAAATAAATATCTTCGATTTTACTTAAACTTGATTCTTTAAAGGATCCTTGAAGTTTCATATGCAAATCTGTGAGGTCACTTGCGCAGTTTGGTTTCAATCCTTTATCTAAAAATTTCATATAAGTATCTGCATACATTCTAATATTTTCTTCACTCATCCATCTATCCATAGCCAATGTTGCGCAATAGTCTGCATATTTGTGACTTTTGCCTTCATTTATGCATCTTTCGTACATATTGGCTCCCTTTTCCATCAAATCTACGTCCGAATCCAAAGTATACAAATTAGCGCAATAGAGAGAGAATATTCTGCTTCTACCATTTCTAATATACTCGTCATACATATCCGATCTAATCTCTATATATTCATTTGCATCATCATTGATCAATGCATTGGAGTAATAGTCGGCATAAGCCTTGCTCTTATTATTTCTTATACATTCTTCATATATTTCAGAGATTTTGCTTGCATGCTCATGTGACTCACCTGATCCTATCAATTTTGCATAATGTTCTGCATATATGTCGCTTCTATAACTATTAATACATTCTTCATATATTGAAGCTTCTTTTTCTATTTCTTTTATTCTTACATTTGATTTTGGTTTAACCACTTCCTGTGAATAGTACAAAGAGTATTCAGGAGTCTTCCCCATTTTCAAACACATCTCATATACTTCTGCACATTTTTCTGAATCTTTTACTGATTTCCCTTTTGAAAGTGAATTTACGTAAGCTACGGCATAAGTTTTCCCTTTTTCTTTGCTAATTTTCTCGTAGACTTCAGTCAATTTCTTTGCTTCCGCTTCAGTTTTACCATCTACCACTAATTCAGCATAATAATTAGAATATTCTTCTGCTTTATCTTTACATTTTGAAGATATATTTAATATTTGCTCTGCTCTTTCTTTTTTTAGTTCTTCAATTACTTCTTTGTCAAGTTCTATTTCATTCCTGCCCTGACTCATCAAGTTAAAGCTATGTAAAAAGTAATTATAGTCCCTACAATCTTTTCTACATTTCATATACATTTTTACATATTTTTCAGCCCAATCGTATTCTACTCCATCCGCCATTAATTTAGCATAAAGATTTGCATATATATTTTTTAGCCCTTGATTGATAAAAATCTCATATATGCCTGCCTGATATTCTGCTTTTTCTTTTTCTTCTCCATTGGCTATTAAATTAGCATAATAAATTGCATAAGTCGTGCTATTTCCTCTTGACATGCATAAAGAATATGTACTTGCCTTCTTGTCTGCGATGTCCGATGGTTCCCCTCTGGCAATCAATTCAGAATAATATGACGAATAGTCGGTCTCTTTGTTATCCGATACACATTTTTCATATTCCTTTGATCTTAAATCCGAATACGTTTCTGACTTTCCACTTAATATTAGTTTCGTATAATACTCAGAATAGTCGTAAGATGAAGTCCTATTCATAGCCAAATTGAATATTAATGCTTTAATTTTGGCCTTTTGTGCTGGTTCTCCCTTAGCTATCAATCTAGAATAATATTCTGCATAATCAAATTCTCTTCCTGCTTCTATTTCTTTTTCATAAACCCTAGCCGCTTTCTTTACTAATTCTTCAGGAAAGCCTTCAGAAAGTAATTCGACATAACGTTCGGCATAGACTTGGCTCTTATTTTCTTCCAATACCAATTTATTATATAGCTCTACAAATTCGCTATCAAAATAATAAAGGCCATCTTCTACATGTCTACTTATGTCATGTCTTTTAAACACGCCGTCAACGGGCACAATTTCAACCTTCATTCTCTTTTTGCTTGGACCACGCTCTGGATCTTCTTCCAGTTCCTTATCTGACGATGAAAATGCTTGATTATTCTTTTTTATTTCCATTTGTTCCTTTGAAATTCTCTCAAATAAGTTAGAAGTTATAAATTCTTGATTAAATTCTTTTAAAATATCTTGTTTCTCGCAAGAATTATCTGGTTTTTTGCTTTCAGATTCATCATTTACTTTACTTTTTTCAGGCATTTCTTTATCATTTACTTCCTCGACTTTACTTTTTCCATTTACAGGCTCATTATTAAGTGCACTGCCCGTATTATTTTTATCCATGCCCATTGACGCACATACCAGCATCACACTCAAACCTATTGAATACGATGAAATCTTAAGCATTTTTCTAAAATTATTCATAACATATTTAGGAAGTAGAAACCCCGTTGCTTACAGCTGGGAGAAAGCTTCCTTTTTTCCTTTCCACTAATATATATATTATATCATAAAGTAATTTTTCTTTGTGCCATTTAACATAAATTTAACATATTCTTTTCTCAACTGTAAGCATTGAGAAAAATTATTTACTTATGGGCACTTGATATCAGTCTTTATCATGCTTATGATCAGAATATTTGTAATCTTTTCTATCATCACCTAGATATCTATCTCTCGAATCATGTCGTCTTCTTTTATAATCTGAGCTATGACCTGAATCATAATCTCTTCTGTCTCTTGATCTATCTCGATCGTCTCTTCTCCTTGTCCTATGATGGTCATTATGTGAGTCGTGGTGGCTATGCCTTGATCTATCGTAGTCTTTTTCTTCACTGCGATGCCCACTTTCTGATCTATGATGATTCCCCTTTGAACTGCCGTAACTACTTCTTGTTTTATCATCGTCTTTTTTTCGACTGCGGTAGTCATCTTCTGCCCTACGGCGGCTTCCTCTTGGGCTATCATAACTATCTTTTTTTCTATCTCTTGTTCTATCATAGCTTGAAGTGCCCTTGCCCGAACGATTTATTTCTTTATATCCTGACATATCTTTGCTAGCTATCTCATCCGGTGAAAAATATTCTGGAATCGTATTGTCTATTTTATCATATATGAAGTCATAGTCTCCCCTTCGAAATGCATCCTTAGTCTTATTCATTACTTCCTCATGAATATATTTATCATTCAATGCGTAGTACAAAAAGATTTCTGCAAATATTTCCCCATACATGCACTTAAACTCTCGATATTTTTCTATAGCAAATCTTATATTATGTTCTTTAACCTTTTTCCCTTTATAATAGACATATATTTTAGCTTCTTTTGGACTGAAGCCTGTCCTCAAGCATCTATCGTATAACAATCTTTCGGTTTCATCATATCCTCTAATGTCATCATCATATATATATCTTTTCCTTGTTATTGATATGTCGTAAGGTAAGATTACTTTGCTATATCCCTTTATATCATCAAGCTTAATCTTCTTTAAAGATGGTTGTTCATAATTTAAATCACTATCATCATAGTCATCATTATATAAGTCATTTCTATATAAACTATCATTGCCTGAGCTTTCAATCAAATTGTGCGTCTCCAGATCATATGAGTATGCATCCAAAAAGTTTGACTGTTCTGGTCCTATTAAGTCATTGTAATCATCCGAGTCATTTTCAGTAGACTCTTTAAATGACAAACCTAATCCATTCTCTAAATCCGGTGAACTTTCTCTGCTTTTATCAGTTATTATCTCATTATTACTACCTAAATCCAAATCATCATCTAAGTCATCATATAATTCATCATCTAATACTCTGTCTTGGTCTAAATCTTTTTTATTCCTTTCTGGCTTCTCACTAGCTTGATTCGTATAACTCATAGATTTTGTCCTACTTTTAAATGTAAGCGCAGAGTCTTTTGAACCCAAATACCTTTCTTTACTAATTTTCTCAGTCTCTTTAGTACAACTACGTGCTTCTTTAATTAAAGTATTAAGCCTTTCAAATAACTCTTCATCAAAGCCCTTCTTATATTTTTCTAAAGAAATTCTAATGTCATTAAGTGCTGATAAAATCTTTTCATTGATTTCCTCCGGATGCTTTAGCAAATCAGTATCTCTTAAGCATGATTTACATGTATGCAACCTCTTAATCAGTAGTTTCCCTTTATATTCACTTCTTTTACATAAAATTTCATATATAAGATTAATATACTCTTCCAATCTTTTTAATTTTCTTTCCGATTCTATACTTTCATTAAAAATTAGCCTACAATTATCACTTAAGCAGTCAGTTTCTGTATTACTATCGAATTCGCTGCTTTCTTCATCACATTCTTTGGAATCCTCATATTCTCCGTCGTCATCTTTATCCTCATCATTTCTTAATTCTCTCTTCTTTTTACTCTCTATATTTTCTAATCTTGAAATAGCGCTAATCAATTTTGATAAGGATAGCTCTGGCTTTCCCTCTTCTAATGATTCATTAAACATCTCCACGGCTGCTTCTATATTTGGGCTTTTATTTAAACATTCAACATATTTATCTGTCATGCTGCTAGTTTCAGATAATTCGCTAATTTTGAGTGATTTAGCAATAATTTTGCGATTCATTTCATTATTATGATTTGTTTTTTTCTCTTTTATTGACCTTTCGAATTCCTTTTTATCTTTAGCCAATTGAATTACGTCATCATATACAAGTTTATCTCTGATATCTCCTTTGAAACCCTTTAACTCTTTTATCAAACCTTCTTTACTTTCCTTGTTCATATGTTTAAATCCATCAAAATTGTTAAAGCAATTCAGCAATGAGACTATTGGATCACCATATTTTCTTAAATTATCTTCAAAATCAAACATAAATGTCTCTATCCATGATGCTTCTCTAACCATGTCCATTCCAAGTGTCATGACGTAATAAGTATATAGATCTGCTAAGATTTCCGCATACTTAGGGTCCACCTTCGCTTCCCCTGCCAACATATAATATTTTCTTTCATATTCTCTCGCCATTGAGTCAGCGGTTTCAATATTATATCTATCTATTAGATAGTACTTACAATATGCTTGATTATATATTCTATTTACGCCTTTTAAATCTAATTTTATATATAACTTTACTGCCTCTCTGATAGATTCTTTATCACATTGTCTATTAAAGCATTGAAAAAAACAAGCAACATTTAAAAGTTCTTCAATTTTTTCCTTACGAGTACATCTCCCCTTACTATTATTAAGTTCTTTATAATAACGGTCATAATACTGATTGTATGCACGTGTTCTACTTTTTCTGAATCCCTCATTAAATGAGTTATATGATTTCTTATAAATTTCATACGGATTCTCACTTGGTCGACGTAAGTTATAGGAATATCTAGGCTCTCCTTCATTATCTGATGCATAAATCGACATTCCCGTGATAGCTGCACTCAATGCGATAGCGCATGTCGTTCTTTTTATTAATTTTTTTATACTTATCAATGTTTATCTACCTTTCTTTTAAAATTAATTAAGTCGTCTTCTTTTTGATGCACAGTGAGAACGAGAATATCTCATATAATCTTCACTTGATTGCGCCTCTTGTTCAGCTTCTGGTAAGGACTTTCCTTCAATGATGGCTCTTGCGTACTCCTTGGCATACTCTTCACTTTTCCCTCTAACAATACATGCCTCATATACCGTTGCCATCTTCTTTGCAATAAACTCATTCACCCCACCCATAATATATTCCGAATATACATCCGCAAAGCATTTAGTCTTATCTTCGAATATACATGCTTCAAATATTGCTGCTCTTAGTTTAGCATCTTCTACACTCATCCCATCCAAAACTAAATATCTGGCATATGCTTCTGAATAAACCTCACTTTTTCCTTCTGCCAGACACATTTGACATAAGTTAGCATGATTAGATGCTGAAAAAATTGTCATATTTTCAAAGACGATGTTCTTTGCAAGTATTAAAGAGTAAGCATAACTCTTATTATTTTTTATTCCGTTCTCAAATAATTCAGATAATCTTTTTACTTTTTCTTCCGGCATAGACTTTATTGCAACATAATATGAATATACGTCTGCATATAGATGACTATTGCCTTCTTTTATACATTTTTCGTAGATTAACTTTCTTAGGTTCTCTCTTTTTGACACATCAACGTTATTGCTACTCACACTTTTAAATTCACTAGATTCCAATGCTTTAATATTGCTTGTCAATATATTAAAAAACGTAAATCCTAATCCAATCCACGTCAATAATTTCACATATTTTTTCATATTGCACTTCCTTATAATTATTAATTCATATACTTTCTAAAACAATTTTATTTTTTTATTTGCAGGTTGTTCGCCTCCGTTAATCACCACCATAACTCTTTCTTCTTCCATTCTAGCCTCTTTAGATGCTTCTACTATCGATTTACCACAATAGGCTACTCCTTCGGCACATTTACGAGAAAAAGAGACACTTTTTTTCATCATTCTAAATTGATAATATACTTTGCAATACAAGTTTATATATCTTATATTAAGTCCTTCTTTTATAAAGCTTCTTTTCATACTATCTATCTCTTCATTTGCTTTCAATATCCAATATTCGTCTTCATCTGTCTCTAAGACATTACGTCCAGGCTCAACTTTTGTCTTCTTTGCGTCTACTTTTTTCTCAATTTCGTAAACTTTTTCATCCTGATCATTACTTTCATCATCTGAATCGCTGCTAATTGCATTTTGATACAATCTAGCTTGAAGATCAGCGTCTCTCTTTGTCATGCCCTTAATAATGCAGGTTGCATAAATCTCTGCATATTTGGTACTTTTCCCTTTACTTATAGCCTCTTCATATATTTCTCTCTTCTGATTTTCTTTAAAACTTTCTAGATCAATATCTTCAAAGTTTGGCACACTGTCATCAATTTCAAGCATATTCTTAAATTTGATTTCCATTGCCGACTCACCTTTTATTCGCATCTTCGCATAGAATTCCCTATGTAATGGATCTATATTCTGGCTAAAGCTTTCGGCATACATTTCAATCAATTTATCCTTATCCGGCACTTCTAAGTTAAAATAGTTCAAATATGCACGACAGTACTCTCTATTATTACCATGTCTCATCAATTCATCATACTTCTCTGCTTTTAAAGACGCTTCTTCTTCGCTCGCATTTTCTACAATTTTATAATAAGCATATGCCTCTGCATAAGCTTCTCTTTGACCGCAGCGAATTTTTGTTTCATAAAGTCTCATGACACTTTGAAGTTCGTCACCGGATAGTCTTTCAATTGCTATACAGTACGAACAAAAGTCTGCATATTTCCTCCCTTTCTTAGAACTTTTCACAAGGAAGCTATATAATTTTGCCCTGGTATCAACCAGTTTATCAGAAAGTAATCCATCTATTACTTTATAATAAGCAAATGCATATGCATACTCAACCTCTGCTCCTCTTTCAAGTAAATCCATAAACATTTTTGACATAGCGCAAGCCCTTTCTTCTGGAATTCCTTTTCTCATCAAATCAGAACATACTAAGTTATAATTTATTTCTATATTTTCATTCCTAAAGAGTCCTTTTGTCTTTTCTTTCTCACTGCAGCATTTAAAAAACAATTGAAGCCTTTTATTTTCTTCTTTCTCATCTATCATTTCATATGATATTTCATTTAATCCTACATACTCGCCAAATCTTTCACAATTTTCTGCAATACGTTTTGATTCTTCATCTGTTAATCCATCCATGACAATGCTTTTGGCATACTTATCTGAGTAATAATGACTATGCATATCGATTCTACATTGCTTATATACTTCTGCTAGCTTATTTGATACTTCTTCTGTTAATCCCATGCATCCGCAATAGTGGGCATATGCATTTGCATACGCATGGTCTCTGTTCTTTTTCGTTATGCATTCGTCATAAACTTCTGCTTTTCGTCTTGATGCCTCTTCATTACCATCCAAAAAGAACATACAATCGGTATAAGTCTTTGCATAATAGTAACTCTTTTTTTCTTTTATACATTTTAAATACGAGAACGTCATTTTCTCAGCAATTCTTTTAGGTATCCCTTGAATAATCAATGATATGCATAAATTTCCATACTTCTTTCCCTTGCCATTAAAAACAAACTTTCTATATTTTTCAGTCAAACTCTTCTTTTCTGCTAATATTCGTCTATAATTCTCATCAAACAGCTTATTTTCTTCATAATATTTCAACTCAGACTTATGGATTTCATCAATAGCATTGACTTCTTTATTATCAAGATAAGCATTATATACCATTTTACATATCATATCTTTATCATGAGTCATATTGCCAATATACTTTTCATGATGTTCCGCCATGTTTCTAGCTCTTTCTTCATCATAACGCTTGACTGCTAGATAATATGCATATACATTCGCATATATATCGCTATGCCCTTTCAATTCCTCCAGATATACCTTTGTATAATCTTTTACATATTTTTCTGGAAATTCTCTAACTACAGTATTCATTGCTATAGCACGTGCATAGTCTCTGCCTTTACCCAGCTTCATATTTTCTCCATATATCTTAATAATATTGCTAATTTCTGCAGTGGATAGTTTACCGTCGCCTATAAATGATAATAAAAATGGATCATATATATCAATTTTATTAAAGTTTATATACTTTTCATATTCTGATGCCACCTTCCTTATATCACAAGTTGAATGATTTTTCAAATAAGAATATGCACATGAATAAGCAGCACTCTTCCAGTTCTTTATGCAATGGTTGTACTTTTTTATTCTGTCGCAAGCTCCAGACCTACCAAAGTTTATCACATCAAATGCAAAAACATAAGCGTAGTCTTCTCTATATCCTTTATTCATGCATTCCTCGTATACATCTATAAACCTTTTTGCCAATTTCTCTTCAATACCATAAATAATTATTAATCTTGAATATATGTTAGCACTTGATTCTTTCATTTCTTTTACACTTTTTTCATACAGTTCCGCTCTTTTTTGAGCTATCTCATGTGCGTATCCCATAGCTATGTCATAGGCATATGCCAACGAATACTCTTTATCAAGTCCTTGTATCAAACATGTTCTATAATGACGAAGCATATTGTTTGCTTGCCCTTCCGTCACTCTCATATGAGCTATGTAATATGCGTACGCTTTCGCAAAATCCTTATTACTCATACTACTTTTTACGACTTTCTCATAAATTCTAGCATAAACTTCCGCTTCTCTCTTAGATCCTCCATTAACAATGTCGCTTGCATATGCATATGAATATTCCAAACTGTTACCAGCCTTTAAGCATTCCTTACCGATCAGTGAAATTTGGCAACATTTCTCATCAGATATCTTTCCTTCACCAACGCAGCACTTATAAATTTCATTATATTTATCTATATCTGTCATAACCTCTTTTGCACTTCTAAATGCTTTATCCATTGCAACTTTAGGTGGGAGTTCATAATTTACTAAATATTCAATATACGCCTTAGCAATATCTGCATTTTTAAAAAGGTCCTTACATTTTAAATACATTTTTGAACAAATTTTTGCTTTGTCAGCATCCATTCCTTTTCCAATCATGCCATTGTATACAGATATGTATTCAATATTGCTACTACAATCTACGTCATCTGCTATCAATCCGTCTTCTATATTTAAACCATTTACCGAAAATCCAACTATACTCGCACATAAACCAACAATGCATGATGATAATTTCATCATTTTTTTATAGTCATTCATAAAAATCACTCTTTTTCCTCTCTCTTTGCTTTAATATCTGCTTCTTCTATGCTATGATTTTTCACTATTTTATAGGCATATGCCAAAGAATATCTATCGCTCCTACCCATCTTTTTGCATCTTGCATACTCAATTGCTATCTCCCCTTCAGGGAATTCAGGATACTCTCTTAAAGCTTGATTATAATCAATAGCATTTAGTACCCTCCGCTTAATATCTGGTGGAATTTCCTCTTTACTTTTCTTCTTAATCATATCTTTTTTTATTTTAGACCATTTATATAAACGTCCTTTAAGCCTTATTTTAATAAGCCTATTTATATTTGCTTCATCATAGCTACGTTTCAAAATTGCTTCTTTCACTACTTTTAAACTCTTTCTATCTGTAATATGATTAAAATTACATCTAGCAACTATCTTTGCTTCCTTTTGACCCATTTCTTTTAATCTTTTCTCATATTCCGTTGCACATGCATCGGCTTTTTTAAAATTACCCTCTCTCGCAACAATTATAGAATATTCTTTTATATAATCTTCATTTTTTTCACCTTTTGCTACCATTTCTTTATAAATAGATGCCCGAACGCTGGCTTCTTCTTCTGATAGCCCCATAATTATTGCATCACTGTAAGCCTTTGCATAAACATGCCCATTATCGATCAAAATTCCCAATAAAAGATTTGCTTTTGGTATTAAATCATCTACTAAACCTTCATATTCTTCTTTATACAAGTTGACATATAAAAAACTATATATCATCCTCAAATTGTTATCTCCCAGTCTATCTTTTTCTCTATCCTGCTCAAATATTTTCTTCACTTTATCTAAACATTTCTCAGGCGTATTTGGAAATAATGTATAATAAATATAATCATATTTAGCATCAATTGCATGCTTGCTCAATAGATCTGCTTTCTTTTTAATATTTTTCTCATCTTTTTGCTTACAACATCTTGAAATATAGCTTATTCTTTCATCAATATGATTACTATTTTCAATAGCATTCGTAAAAAGCATTAAAGAATTTAATCCAATTGCTATTAATGACAATCCTAAAAATCTATTTAATCTCATTTAATTATTCCTCCTCTATATCATTTTCATACGTTTACATTCCGGTTCACTAAATATTTCATCAACTTTACATGCACATTCTTCTCTAACTTTATCAATACCAAGCTGCTGTATATCTTCTCTTTTATGATAGACCTCATTTGCAAAACAAGCAGCCTTTTCATAGTCATCATGATAATTAAACAAATAGTAAAAATACTCATCTATATATCCCCGTGGACAGTACTCATTTCCATTCATCATTGTCTCATAACAACGACCATATTCTTCAATCCTACCACATTTTATCCTTTCTTCTAATCCATTCTTTAATGCAATCAATTTAAAGATTGCAGCTGCCTCACAATAGTCTACTCTTTCCCTATTTTCTATTTTATAGCAATACTCTCTCGTAGCAATGTCTAAGATTGGTTCTTCTATTCCTTTTGGCATCCAGGTTACAATTCCTCCAGTTCTCACCAAAGCTCTAAAATAACTTGATACATAATTATTACTCTTCTCAAACTCTTCTCGTAAATTCTTGCAAAATTCATCAATTCTGCTAGCGATTATACTATTTCTTTGAACCAATCGTGCGATGTCAAACACATTTGTCATTCCCATTGATATTGGAAGCTTTAAGAGAGTATCAATGCTGCTTTCATCAATCAATGTAAAATCATAGTTGTAATATACCGAATATGCAGTACTAATATAATATCTTTCTAATTTTATATCCGTCTTCTCATCTTTATCATAGTTGTCGCAGTTTTTGCATAACACTTGATACATTTTTGCAACTTTTTCCGCCAATTCTATATTTCTGACATAATCGCTACTAAAAAAATCAGATAAAAATCTTGCACATACAAATACATATTCAAAATCTTCATTCGCATATCTATATTGTGAACGCAAACACATAAAAATCTTACATATTTGATTGATCTGCATATCACTTATCTTTAAACATTTACAGTAGGAGATTAATCTTAGCTCTTCATTAAAAGATTCGCCCTTTGTCCGTTTAAGTCTTAAGTAATTTTCTCTATATTGGCCTATTATTTCCCTTAAAAATTCCAAGCTTGGCCTAGCATTTATATAATATAAAATATCATTGATGAAATAATATTTCATATCTTTATCCAATACTTTAGCTGTTTCACATACCAATCCTGCAATTTCTTCTGGTCTCTCATATTGATGTATCCATGCATTAGAATAAATAATTCTATATAATTGATCTTTATCTTTACCAATACAGTACTTAGGTCTTTCCTTAGTTCTATTAATTATTTGATAAAAGCCATCGAATATATTAACTGAAGCATATTCCTTATCTAATTTTTCAGCCAACTCATAAATAAACGATGGTAAGATATTATTTACTGAAGCGGTCGCACATACATATGCATACCTGTGGCTTTTACCTTCATATATCTTTTGTACATAAACCGAAGTCAAGTCTAATAAATATCTTTCTAAGCCAATATATTTTCCTTTTTCTCTCATATAGAAGTCTATACCTTTCTCTATAGCTCCATCTTTTATAGTAGAGTCATATCTGTAAACCGAAAATGCACTTTCTGCAAGCTTTTTCCTTAAAAATTCATATATTGCTGCTCTTTCTCTTGCCATTTCCCCTCCATATCGTTCAACGTAACGTAAATAAGTTCTCATCGGAACGTTTCCAAAGCCTTCTCTACAGAGGTTTTCTTTTTCCAATGCCTTGTTTTCAGATTTATTATAAAGACCTAGATCACCAATAGCTTTATCATTTGCATAATTAAATGCAGCAAAATTACTAAATTCATATTTCGTTTTGCCTTCCTCAAACCATTCAGCATATTCATTACTCCGTTCTTCTGGCAAACCTTTCAAACAATATATTGCATATGCCATAGAGAAATAATAACTTTTCCCATTCCATAATAAATTTTCTTCATATTTTCTAACAACTTCTTCAATTTTCCTTAACGGATATGTCCCGTTATTAACCAATATTGCATAAAGTAAGCTGCCTTGTTCACTATGTCTCAAATACATTCCTTTTTTAAAGTCTTCCACAAACTTAGTCCATGCACTAATATTCACGTCTTCACAAGCGAAGTATGCCTTTGCATACGCATCATAATCAAAAAGCATTCCCTTATTTTTAAGTTTCATATAATGATTTGTCATTTTATCAACAAACGGATACTTTCTATATTCAACATATATCTTCATCAAAGCAAATTCTTCATTCAATTCATTAGATTTCTTAATTTCACCTTCAAAGTTCTTAGCCAATCTATCCAAGACTTCATTATCTTCTATATCCATTATATTGCTATATAATACATAAGCTCTCGCATATGCTAAACTTTTCCCCTTTTTCTTTGTAAGCAACTCAATTTTGTCTGCCAATTTCTTTGCAAACTCACCATTACATTGTTTTTCCACGTAATATATAAAGTTTTCTATGTAATCGTCGTCCTTGTCTTCGAATATCATTTTGTATTGCAAGTACTTATTTAAATTACTTATAATTTTCCTCAATGATTTCTCATCTTTAAACTTTTTCTCATACAAATCAGCGATTTTCTTACTTTCGGAAAAAGATTTCGTAGCCTTACCGTAATAAATAGCAACATTTACATACATGCGGTCCTTTTTGTTGGTCTGGCAATAAGAGTATATATTAGCGCATATATCCGTCAATTCTTCATTCAAGTTACATTCATCAACCTGCCTAATTAACATATCAAGGTAGTTGTTATCCAACTTATCGTGATATTTATCATATACATCTAAATTCTTACCTTCATATCTACTTTTTCTCAATGATTCCTTTGACAAGCCATATAAACTTACAAAGCCCTTGTCTGGATTTATCACTTTTTCTTTCAAATAAGCTTCAACCAGCCTCCCAGCCACTTCAATATTCTTATATTTTTCCAAATATTTATTCAATAGTACATAGTAATCTATAGTCTTGCTCTTATCTTTTTCATAAGCATCTCTTATTTTTGATATAAAGCCCTTTACGTCTGGTTCACTGATATTATAATCTATATATTTGCCGTAAATCATCAAATTAATTTCGTCATCCAAACTATTCTTCTGCTCTTCCACATTTCTTTTTGCCATTTTATCTGCAGTATCCTCAGAGATAGTTAGCGCTATATATCTAGCAAAGTTTACCGCATATATATCATTTTCCCCCTTGGTCTTGCATTGATTATAAATACTCATACATCTTTCTGCATCTTCTTTATTTTTACCATATATAACTGAAAACACAGCATAAATTCTTGAATATTCTTCATTCTTATCTAATTTTCTTTGACTTTCATATTCATTGCATAACATTTCAATTGTCTCTGAACTAATATTTTCAGGCTTATCATATAATAAGCTAAAAGCTTTAAAAAAAGCATATGTATCATCTTCTTCTGCCTTGAAGAATTCTTCATATTCCTTTGCGATTGCTGATGAAAACTCACTTGCATATCCTCCCGATATACAAATCGAATACATATGGTCATACTTTTTACTATGTCCCGAACTCAATACATAATCGCTTTGATTTTCTATATTATTTTCTGCCACTTTTTCCGTCCCGGATGCTGACATTCCCGTCAAAGTCATACCTAATCCAATTGCTAGTACTGAAGCTTTAAATATTTTCATTATATTTTCCATGTGTTATTCCTTTCTATTCTATCAAATCAATTTAATTTTTTTCTTTTAGCTTCTGGAGACTTTAATTCTGATAAAATTTTTCTCCATACTTGATTATGATTATCGTTCGACCCTTTCTCTTTTGCATATTCGCTTGCCATTTCTTCCAATTCTCCTTCACTTAGACAACTTGCTTCTTCTGAATTTTTAAGCAATGAATAAACAATTTTATAATTTTCATAAAACTTCGATCCCATCTGATCTATTTCTATATGTTCTATCTCCTCAAACGGAGAAAATCTTATTGATTTAGTTGGATTTTCTTTATAATTATCAATAACTTTTTTAATAACTACATTTGGAAAATTCAATGATTTCAATACCGAGTAAGTATAAGCTGTAATATCGCTTTCCCCTAGTTCTTTATATCTAGTAAATAGTTTAGCTCTTTCAATTGCTTTTTCCTCATCTAATCCATTTAGAATTGAATATATGTATATATATGCTTCCATTTCTTTAGAATCTTTATTCTTTTTTCTATACTCTTCAAACTTTCCAAATATCTCTTCCAATTTATCATCTGACCCATAACACTCGCAATCCAATACAGATATCAAAGAACATAGATTACTATAGGAACCTCCTTTCCCTTTTCCAAGCATTTGACTTGCCAATTCATATCTTTTTTCAATCATTTCTTTACTTAATCCAATAGCTTTTGAATTTGCCATTATCTTTGCTTTAAATCCGTCAATACCTATACTAATAAGCGCATCATATTCAGAAGCTTGTTCCTCCGCATTATATAGCCCTTCAATGACAACTCCCCTGGCAAACATTCTAGCATAGTTATCATTCGCAAAGATTTTCTTACATTTACAGTACTCGTTCGATAATTTTCTAGATAGATTATCATCAAATCCTTGACTTTTATAATAAGAAATGCTATCAGCCTGTAAGTAATCAAGTTTATTTTCTTCCATAAGCTTTACAAATTGACCAGCCCTTTCACGTGCATCTACATCTTTCATCTTGTCTACATATATATATCTAAGACTTGCTATTATATAAAAATCACCTTCTATTTTTTCTTTAACCTTCATATCCTTATACTTACTTATTATCTCTCTAATTTCACATGGCGTCGCTCCATTTAAAACACATATTCCACAAAGCTCTGCCAATTTTTCATTTCCCTCACATTCATCAAGCATGCTCATACATGTTTTATAAACAATTCTTGCTTGAACCGGGAGCATACTATAGTCATTTATACATTTTCTATATAACTTTTCTTTATAAATGAAATCTGTTTTATCCGTATCATGTTCCATTGCAAAAGATTGTAAGCAAATTGTCAACGTTCCTAAACAAATTGCTGAAATTTTTCTCAATAATCTTAATTTACTCATTTTTTCACCTATCTCTTTTCATAATCTATTATATATATTTTAACATAATTAAACATACGATGTCATCATCTTAATAAAATCTTAACAATTATTTTTGATCTTTTCAATAAAAACAACCTTCCATGATATTCAAACATCACAGAAGGCTTATATTTATCAAAATCTTTTATTATTTTTCATTTCTTCAAGCAATGATATATAACTTTTATATCTTGATTCTTCTATTTCATTATCTCTTAAAGCTCTAAGTATCTCGCATTCTTTCTCACTTGTATGACTGCAGCTATTGAATTTACATTTTCCTCTATATTTATTAAATTCTCTAAAGTATTCTGGTATCATGTTGCAATCTATCTCAGATAGCCCACTCTTCTCTATGTCCACGGCAGAAAACCCTGGGGTGTCAGCTACATATCCTCCAAATAACTTAAAAAACTCAACTTCTCTCGTCGTATGCTTTCCTCTTCCCAATTTGTTGCTAATTTTCTGTGTCTTTAAGTTCAATGAAGTGTCTATTGCATTCAAAAGCGTCGATTTTCCTACCCCGGAGTTACCTATGAAAGCACTTTTCTTACCATTTAAAGATTTTTTTATATTTTCTAAATCACTTTCATCTTTTATAGAAAATTTATATGTCGTGAATCCAGCATTTGTATACATGTTGTATATATCTTCATGAGATTTCAAGTCTGTCTTAGTAATTATTAATATTGGCTCTATGTCTTTGCTCTCTGCGACAACCAATAGCTTATCTATTACTAAAAAATTCGGATTTGGTTCGCATGTCGATATAACTACCATAATTTGATCTAAATTCGATACTTTAGGCCTCTTTAAAACATTCCTCCTCGGTAGTATTTCTTCTATCACTGCCTTATCATTTTCAAGTAAATTTATCTTTACTTCGTCACCCGGATAAAGCTGATTCTTCTTGCCTTTTAACGAACCTCTTCCTTTGCATTCATATATTTTGTCCCCCACGTCAACATAGAAGAATCCGCCTATTCCTTTTATTATCATTCCACTTTCTATCTCAATCATCTCCTCTCTTATAAACTTCGCTCACATCATTTCTAGTCTTATTAAACGATACCGTCGCCGTATAGTACTCGCTGTCATTTACATATACAACTATTGTTTTGCTTTCTCCTACTTTCCCAGTTACGTCTATTTTATATCTACGTGATGTCAAATCCACTACGTCAGAATTCTGTTGGATCCCATCTACCATCACTTTAACATTTGCTGTCCCTTCTCCTCCTGGTAAAGCCATATTCAAAGTTTCTTTTTTTGTCCACGATCCAGAGCTTACTGTCAATTTTATTGATGTCCCCTTGTTTACGACTACCCCTGGCAATGGATCCGTAAATACAACTGTATTTTTTGCTATTTCACTCTCAACTGTTTCAATGCTGTAGGTCAATCCCAATTGTTCTAATGCACTCTTTGCATTGTCTAAGCTTGTATTTATCACATCTGGCACTTTTACTTTGTCATCTTTAGGTCCTTTGCTTATATAAACCTTCACCACCGTGTCTATCGGCACTTTAGATCCCTCTTTTGGATCTGTATCGACTACCACTCCTAATGCTACGTCATCATTGAATACATACATCACATCACTTGAAAATCCGTACTCACTCAGCTTAGATTTTGCTGCATTTTCTAGCATTCCCTTTATGCTTGGTATAGCAACTAATGCCCCTGAGCTGTTCACGACTAATTTTATCGTCGCATTCTCTTTAACCTTCTTAGATCCTTCTTTAGGCGACTGGTTTAAAATATACCCTTCGTCTTTACTTGAATCATAAGTATATTCAATATTCCATGCAAATTTGTACTTTGGATTGTTTTTTACGTCTTTTATATTCATTCCTATAAAGTTTGGCACTTCTACGTCTTTCGCATTACTATTTGAACATGAGTTAAATGCAAATATTGATAATATTATTGCAAATAATACCACTACTCCTGCAATTATGCTTGCTATCAATGGACCTTTAGATTTCTTTTTCTTACTTTCTTCTGAGACATCAAAATTATCTCCATATCCAAGCTTCTGCGTCTCTTTTATATTAGATACTATATCTACATATTTTGTTGGATTTTCATCATTTAAGTATCTATATTCAAACTTAATGCTTGGATTTTCTTTAAATTTCTCTATATCGCTCAACATGCTGTCAGCCGAAGCATACCTGTTGATAGTTTCTTTCTGCATTGCCTTTAATACTATCTCTTCTAATCCTTCTGGGATGTCACTTTTTATTTCCCTTGGGGACACTGGCACTGTCTGAAGCTGCATTATTGCTACCGAAACTGCATTATCTGCTTCAAAAGGTAGCCTTCCCGTTAACATTTCATAGAGCATTACTCCCACTGAGTATATGTCAGCTTGTTGAGTCACTACATCGCCCCTTGCCTGTTCTGGCGCTATGTAATGGACTGATCCTATTGCCCTATCTGTCATTGTTCTAGTTTCATTTCTAGAAAATCTCGCTATGCCGAAGTCTGTTACTTTTATTGTCCCATCTGGTAGTAGCATTATATTCTGTGGCTTAATGTCCTTATGAATTACTCCTCTCTTATGCGCATGTGACAATGCCTTTAATATCTGAGAAGTAAAGTATACTGCTTCTTTCCATTTTATCTCTTTTTGTTGATTTATATAGTCTTTTAAAGTAATTCCATCCATGTATTCCATTACTATATATTGAATTCTGTCTCCAAAACTCACATCATAGACATGTACTATGTTGGGATGAGATAAAATTGCTATTGCTTTTGATTCATTTTTAAATCTTCTTATAAACTCACTGTCTCCCAGATACTCGTCCTTAAGTATTTTTATAGCAACTATTCTATCGTCTATTATATCATAAGCTCGATAAACTAATGCCATTCCACCTATTCCTATTAATTCCTTTATTTCATATCTACTATCCAGTCTTTTTCCACTATAATTATTCACTCATTTATACCTTCTTTCAAACAAAAAGTTATTTTCTTATTAAAACTGCAGTAATATTGTCTTTCCCGCCTAGGTCATTTGCTTCTTTTATGCATCCAGACACTGCTTCTTCATCATTTTCTGAACTTAATATTATATCTTTTATTCTTTCTGGACCCAAATAGTTTACCAAACCGTCAGTACATATAAATATACTATTGAAGTCTGATAAACTTATATAATCTACAATAACATTCTCTTCCGTCCCAACCGCTCTCGTAATTATATTCTTTCTTGGATGAGTCTTTGCTTCCTCATATGTGATTTCCCCAATTTTTATCATTTCTTCTACCATAGAATGATCAGAAGTTACTTGAGTTATTGAGTCGTCGTGAATTTTGTAAACCCTTCCGTCGCCAACGTGTGCAATATGTGCAATATCATCTTTTATTATGCATAAATCAACGGTAGTTCCCATTCCATAAAGGTATCCATTAGTTAATGATTCTGAATATATCCTTTCATTTGCTATCTTTATAGACTCTTTTAGTAATTCATCCATATCTTTAGACTCTTTATTTTCTAAAATATACTTACTTATCAAGTCTACGGACATTTTACTTGCTATGCTTCCGCCATTATGTCCTCCCATACCATCACAAACTATAACAAATGACAGCTCTTCATAAGTACCAATCTTAAAATTATCTTGATTTTCTTCTCTAATTCTTCCTATATCTGTCTTTCCGTATATACTAATCAAATGGCATCCACCCCCATGCTTTCATATACCTTTCGTTTCTTGATGATGCCTCTTTAGTTGTCCACAAGATGCATTTATATCACTTCCCAATGTCCTTCTGATCGTAGATACTATACCATTTTTATTTAATATATCCATAAAAATTTCTATATTAGACTTAGAAGATTTCTTCAGATTTATCCCATTTACTGCATTCAGAGGAATTAAGTTCACATGGCATTGCATTTTTGATAAAAGTTCTTTAAGCTCATATGCGCACTTCTTACTGTCGTTAACGCCTTCTATCATTGCATATTCAAATGAAATCCTTCTCCCTGTAGTATTATAATAATTCTTACATGAATCAATCAATTTTTCTATTGGCCACTTCTTGTTAACTGGCATTATCTCATTTCTTATATCATTATTAGGCGCATGTAGAGAGACAGACAATGTTATGCCTAAGTTTTCCTTAGCCAATCTATCTATTTTATCAACCAAACCACATGTTGATACAGATATATGTCTAATTCCTATATTAATTCCTTCATCTGATGATACCAATCTAAGGAATCTTAATACATTGTCATAATTATCAAGTGGTTCTCCCATTCCCATTAAAACTATGTTCGATATCCTTAATCCAAGGTCCCTTTGAGCTGAAGTTATCTGTGCTAACATTTCTGATGCCGTCAAGTTCCTAGAAAATCCCGACTTACCTGTGCAGCAGAACTTACATCCCATTTTGCAACCCACTTGTGATGATATGCACATAGAATATCCATGGTTATACTTCATCAATACTGCTTCTATCAACTCTCCGTCATTCAATTCAAATAAGTATTTCACCGTTTCGTCAATAGATGACTCCAGTTTCTTATATATCTTGGCATTTGCTATATAATACTTACTTTTCAATTCCAATATCAAACTATTCGGCACATTAGTCATTTCTTCAAAGGATTCTACTCCTTTATGAAGCCAACTAAATATTTGTTTAGCTCTATATGAAGGCAAATTGCTAAATTCTTGTTTCAGTTCTTCCAATTGCATAGACTTTATATCAATAAGATCCATAAATTACTCTTTCCCTACCTTTACTCTTTTAAATGCAGCTACAAAAAATCCATCTGTATTATAGTCCCCAAATGGCATAATAGTCAACTGGTTCTTTTTTTCATCAATTACTCGTTCTATTCCATTGACTTTTACTTCAACCGGTTCAAATTCTTCATTTTCCTTTAAAAATTTATCAGCGATATCATTATTTTCTTCTCTATTTATCGTGCACGTAGAATATATCAATGTTCCCCCAAGCTTCACAGCGTCTTTTACATTTGATAATATTTTATACTGGATTTCAGTAATATTCTTTATTTCCTCATACTTTTTATATTTTATTTCAGGCTTTTTCCTTACGACTCCAAGCCCTGAGCAAGGCACATCGCATAAAACTTTATCAAATTTCTCTATTTCTTTAAAGCTAAATGCTGAAGAATCGCACACTTTTGCTTCTATAATTGATATTCCTAGTCTTTTTGCCCCACTTTTTACTAAATTTATCTTTGATTCATAGAGGTCAAATGATAATATCTTTCCATTGTCTTTCATAATCTCTGCAATAGTAAATGATTTCCCTCCCGGTGCTGAACATGCGTCTAATATTCTTTCTCCTGCCTTAGGATTTAGAACCTCGCAGCATATCTGGGATGATAAATTTTCTATATGGAAGTCTCCATTTCTAAATTGTTCTAATCGATCTAGTGACCCCACCTTTTTTAAGTCAATAGAATCTTTTAATAATCCTTTGCTCGCCTGTATTCCTTTCTCTTTCAATGAAAATAATAAATTATCTGTGCTTGTCTTCAAAGTGTTGACTCTAGCCGAAATACTTCCGACATTCAATGCAGACTCTAGTATTTTAATAGTCACATCTTTCCCATATGATCTCAACCATAAGTCAATCAATTCTTCATTGCATGAATATCTTATTGATAGATTCTTACTACTTTCTTTAGTTGGTAAGTCGATATTCTTATTTCTTGCAACATTTCTTAAAATTGCATTAACAAATCCAATGCTGCTATGTAATTTTAATGCTTTAGTCAAATTTACAATCTCATTTACAGCCGAGAAGTCAGGTATCTTGTCCATATATACAATCTGATATATCCCCATTTGAAGCAATATCAATACTTCGTCTGATATATTATTAAGTTTTATCTTAGAAAACTTAGATATAATATACCTCAGGCTCAATTTTCTTTCTATGACTCCATAAAATATAGATGTACATAATGCTCTGTCATTTGATTCCATCCTGGATTCATTCAAAATCTTATCTATGACAATATTTGAATACCCTCCATTAAAATATACTTCCCATAAGCCTTTATACGCCCAATATCTTGAATTCTTTACTTGCATTATTCCCTCCGTGACAAATTATATTCTTTAAAAAAGTTTTTCTATGGATATCACATATCCCATGCTTTTCTATCATTTCATAATGTAGCGCAGTGCCATATCCTTTATGCTTGTCAAATCTGTATTCAGGATACTTTAATGACAGTTCTTCCATCATTCTATCTCTCGTCACTTTTGCTATAATAGATGCACATGCTATAGACATGCTCTTACTGTCTCCCTTTACTATTGCTCTCGCTTGTATCCCCTCGAAATCAGGAAGCCTGTTCCCATCTACCAATATCATATCAGGCTTAAATTTTAGATTACTAACTGCTTCCTTCATAGCAACATATGTTGCATTTAATATATTTATGTCATCTATTACCTTCTCGTTAACTATTCCTATGCCATATGATAATGATTTATTAATTATTATATCATAAAGTTTGTCTCTTTTCTTGGGCGAAAGCTTCTTAGAGTCGTTCACTCCTTCTATAATTGCATCTTCCTCCAATATGACTGCTGCAGCAACTACAGGTCCTGCCAATGGTCCTCTTCCTGCTTCATCAACTCCGCATATTATTTTATGTCCATTCTTTTGTCTTTCTTCATTTTCATAAAAAAGCCAGTCCATTTATTTCATGTTCCTTTCTAATTTACCTTTTCCAACGTAATATTTCCTATCTTGCATGATCTAAATTCATCTAATAACATAGTCGTCGCCTGTTCTATATTGACTATTCCTCCTGGTAATAACATTCCCCTTTTCTTCCCTATCAATTCAACCAATTCATATCCTTTTAAGTCATTAATTTTTTCTTTTTCCAACTTAAATCTGTCGCATAAAAGGTCTAAGTAATTGTCTCTTAGGAATGTCGCTAATTCAAAAGACAAATCCTCTGTATTGATAATCGAATCTTTAATCGCCCCTGTGATAGCTAAGTTTCTTCCCGTCTCTTCATCAAACTTTGGCCATAACACGCCGGGCGTATCCAATAATTCCAAATCCTTATCGACATTAAACCACTGTTGAACTCTAGTTACTCCCGGTCGATTCTCACATTTAGCCTTGTTCTTTCCTATCAATTTATTTATAAGTGATGACTTCCCGACATTTGGTATTCCAACTATCATCACTCTTATCTTTCTGCCTTTCATTCCTATTGCGTTCCATTTCTCTATCTTATCGCTCATCACTTTTTTTATTTCATTTATAAGTTTGTTTGTTCCCTTTCCCTTTTTTGAGTCGATTGCTATTGCATTGATCCCATTTGATTTGTATTTATTGATCCAATTTGAAGTTTCGTTCATATCTGCCATGTCAGATTTGTTTAAAATTATTATTCTTCTCTTCTGATTAATTATTTTGTCTATCTTTGGATTCCTGCTGCTCACTGGTATTCTAGAGTCTATTAATTCTAGTACTATATCGCACAATTTCAAACTCTCTCTTATTTTCCTTTCAGTCTTGGCCATATGCCCCGGAAACCAATTTATGTTGACTTTGCTTTCGTCGTTCATTACTTTCATCACTTTTTTCAAGCCTTTCTCAAGTCTAAATAAATTTTACTAACTCTTTCTTTACATTTTCTAAGTCACTCGATACAAGCAGTGGTATTAAGTTGTTTATTTCCTCTACACTTTTGTCCCACCACTTCAATTTCTTCATTATTTCAATTAGTTCATTATCAAATCTTTTTCTTACTTCCTTAGCAGGATTACCTACCGCTACCGTATATGCCTCTACGTCACTTCCGACAACACTGTTTGCACCTATTATTGCCCCATCACCAATCCTAACTCCTGGAAGTATAGTTGCATTCTGTCCGATCCACACATCATTACCAATAACTGTGTCCCCTTTAATCGGCATCTCTTCCATCGCTGGAATTTCTTGATCCCAGCCTTCCAAAGTATAAAATGGATAAGTCGAAACTGAATTCAATTTGTGATTTGCTCCATTCATTACAAACTCAACGCCTGCAGCTATCTGACAAAACTTCCCTATAATCAGCTTGTCATTGATAAAATCGTAGTGGTGCGTCACATGGCTCTCAAATTCTGAGTCAGCTATATATGTAAAGTCTCCTACAATTATATTATTTCTATTCTTTATCGTCGGTTTCACATATATTTCTTTGTCATATCCTTTTATCGGATGTATAATATTAGGATCTGGCAGCATAATTTCAAGATTTCTCCTTTCAATTCACGTCTATTGCTTAATATTTCATTCAAGCAAATAAAAAATGCCACCCGAAAGCAGCACATTTTCTCCATAAGAGTGAATTTTTTAACCTAAATTACAAATTTTTTAAAGTATATAATGAGCTCACTTAACTATTCCAAACCTATCAAATGGAAATATTCTAAATAATACTTTCCCAACAATATCTCTTTCATCTATAAATCCTATTTCTTTATATCTACTGTCTTTAGATTTGATTCTATTATCTCCCAAAACAAATACTTTTCCTTCTGGCACTGTGCATGGCAATTCCATATCTGCAGCTATAGTATAGTTAGTATTTGAATACATTCCATAGAAAGAGTCGTCCTCTCCTAATATATTACTTGCATACGGTTCAGAGATTGCTTCGCCATCGACTATTACCTTTCCATTTTTTATATCAACTGTCTGCCTTCCGGTCGCTATTACTCTCTTTACTATACTAGATTCTACTCCGTCTTGATGTATTACAATAACATCTCTAACTTTTGGTTGATAAAACATAGTGGAGACCATAATATGATCGCCTTCTTGAAGGGTATTAAGCATTGATTTCTGATGAACTCCAAATTGTCTCAACATAAACATGTTGACTAGTACTACAACTATATATGCAATAATGATAGGCTCACCCCAGTTAAAGCATCCCTTCATAAATGATAAATATTTTCTATTAACTTTCTTTGCCATAGTACATCAGTTGCTACTCAATATAGACAAATATATCCTTTTTTCTGATATTTCAATATTATTTCAATATAAATTTTCATCTATTTCATACACAGCCGAATATAGAAAGTTCCCAACGCTTGTAAAATCTCAGCTAATTTCTACAAACTACTTGATGATCATCAATTTTTTGCTTTTTATATAGGATATTTTGTCAAGTAGCTCTCCCCTCTTATCAAAAATTCGTTATGTAATTAAAAATAGTTACTAATAAAATTAATGCAGGTGCTAAAAATTTACCACAATTATTTGAAAAATCTCTACTGGACATTGCAGTAACATAACCCTTTTAAACAAAAGAATCTAAATCCCCTCAAATTATGTTAAAAATTTGCACCTTTTAATTATAAAAATTATAATTGTTCTTTAACTTTTGCTGCTTTTCCTACTCTATCACGTAAATAATAAAGCTTACTTCTACGAACCTTACCTTTTCTTACCACTTGTACATCTGCAACGTTAGGGGAATGAATCGGGAATACTCTTTCCACTCCTATGCCGTAAGAAACTCTTCTAACTGTGAAGGTTTTTGATACTTCGCTGCCTCTAAATGCAATGACTACTCCTTCAAACATCTGAATTCTTTCTTTTCCGCCTTCCTTAATCTTTACATGTACCTTAACAGTGTCACCCACGTTAAACTTAGGTAATTCATTTTTCAAAGATTCTTGTGCAATTTTTTTTAAAGCGTTCATTTTTTATCCTCCTAAATTTACCACACATTCTTTTTGATTAATATCAAAAGAGGAATGCAGGCCTTATTTCACAAAAAATATGCTCTATTATAATAACATATTTCTACACTCTTTTCAAGTCCCAATTTTTCTTTCAACTCAAAATAATAATATCAACACATACTTGTACTTTTGTTGGCTTTTATCACTTGTTATCGTTTTCTTTCTATTACATCCCAACTTTCTTTCTAATTAATCTTTCATTTTTTATATTCGCTGGTTACTTTTATCAATACTAATCTAAAAAATATCAAAAGAGGCTATCCCATTTATTGAGAAGCCCCTTGTATTCTTAAGATTCTATAAATATTTTATCATTCTCTTTATTATACTTTATCTTGAATTCATTAGACTTTTTGTTTCCTGAATTTATGTGGTTAATCAATGCGCTTCTAATGTCTTTCAAAAGCGAGTCAACTGCTCGTCCACCAAGATGATGTTCTTCAAATGATTTAGCAACTTCCATTAAAGATGCTTCGTCCCACTTAATATTTACATTATATTTCTTACTATAATAGTTCTCTATCTTGCCCATGTTTCGACTAATTATTTCCTTGTAATCGTCGCTGTTTAAATCTTTGAATTTTATTAAATACCTATTGTATCTGTTATACAAACTTGGTTCTAACTTTTTAATTTGTTCCTCAGTCTCATTTGATGTAGCTATTAAGATCGATCCAGACGCATCTATACCATTTATTTGACCTGTGTCTCCAAAATTCCTTAACATTTCGTCAACGCTGCCACCAAGAGTATATCCGTTTTCATCTTTTGCCTCTATTTTCTGCAACTTATTATCGAATATTCTCATTTTATCTACTTCGTCTAAGCAATAAAGTGTCGGTTTCCTGTTCTTCACTTGCTTCATGAATTCAGTATCTCTTTCTGTCTTTACTTTGCCATCATCGTTCTTTATCGGTTTAATTAGTCTCGATGCTACTGATGTAGCTCCGTTACCTTTGTCCTCAATCGCATCTGACATCCTGCAGACGCAAGAATTTAGTCCCATTTCCTCTTGTATTATTTTCATTACAGTAGATTTACCTGTTGCTGGCTCGCCTGTAAAGTATAATATTAGTCCACCTTCGAATTTTTCCCCATTTTCTTTTGCTTCTATCATAGATTCAAAATATCCTGTCATTACTTCTAAAATTCTGTCTATAGCCTTTTCCTGTCCTATTACTTCTTTTCTCAATCTTGTCTCAATTCTCTTAAGTATTTCTCCATAATTATCAATATTAATGCCTCTATGCGTCATTTTATAGATAAATCTATCTACAGGTGACCACAAGCGGACCATAGTCTGTCTTGCAAATTCAGTCAAACCGGTACATTTGGAAGCAATATATAGTCCAGCCACCCACGGTACGTAACGAAACATTTCATTCATTTTAACAGTATTTATTTCATTTAAACTTTCTAGATCATTTTTAGTAAATGCCTCATATTCCTTTTCCAGAAACCATTTTTTTCTAGCCTCTCTTACATTTGCCTTTGTTATATCCGTTCCATCTTCTTTTTTCCCATCTATTGGCTTTATTCTTTTTCGCTTTTCCTCGTTTTGTGCTTCAACAATTGCTTTACATACAACTGCAACGTCGTCCTTGGCGTTGCTCATCATAGCGAATGAATTTAATCCCAAACTCAATGCTAATCCAATTGATAAAACTTTTAATTTTTTATTCTTTCTCATATTTTTTCTCCTATTCTTTTACAATTTTAAAACCAACCATAACCTTATGGTTTTATTATAACATATCCAGATCACGTTTTGTTGTTCTTAATCAAATCTTAACATAAAAATTTTAAAAAGATACCTTCCGGCACTTAATCGTGCTCAAAAGATATCTTAAATAAGCCAATTTTTTCTTATATTTTCCTTCCCATTTCATATGCTCTCATAAGGGCTTCGTGACCTTTTATGTCCCCCATCTCATTAACTCCTCCAGCAAATACAGTCCCTGCAAGTCGTGCATTACTAAAACAGTCAACCCATCCTTGAACTGCCTTTTCAGTTCCTTCAAATGTACTGCTACCAGCGTCTTCAGCTGCTGTAGCTAGCAAATAAATGTCTCTAAATAAGTAATCAGATCCGTAAAGAGGGTTAGCTCTATCTAACATAGTCTTCAATTGTCCACTCACGCTGTAATAATATACTGGCGTTGCAAAGACTACCACGTCAGATGTCAACATTTTCTGAGCAATTTCAATAGCATCGTCTTGGATCACGCATTTGTTTGTATTCAAACATCCAAAGCATCCTTTGCAGAATGAAATTTTTTTATCATATAGATAAACTTTTTCAACTGAATTTCCTGATTCCACTGCCCCTCTTTCAAATTCGTTAACCAAGCATTCAGAATTTCCTCCTTTTCTTGGACTTGAGGAAATAATAATCACTTTTTTACTCATTTTGCTTCATCTCCCGTTATTAATTGATTTAACTTAATGAGTATAATGCATTATTTTTCAAATTTCAACTAAATCAATTTAAAACGGCTATAGCTATATTCAAATAAGTTGCAAAAGAAACCCACATTAGGTAAGGAACTAGCAGCCATGCGGCTCTTTTTGAAATACTGCCGAAGCTAAATATATTAGCGACGATTATCAATAGCAGCATAATTATAATAAAAACTGAAAAATCGTAATTTCTTAGATTAAAAAATACTATCGTCCAGATAAAATTTACAATCAAATCTAACCCGTACAAAGTAAATGCTGTTTTTTTCTTCTCTATGTCAACATTTGTCGACTCCCAGATTACATAAGACGCAATTCCTATTAAAATAAATAATATAGTCCATACCATTGGAAATAAAAAACTTGGGGGAGATAATGGCGGAAGTATAATATCCTTATAAATATCCATTGAGTCCTTAGTTGATATAGCGCTCAGCAGTCCCACGACAATCGGAATCAATATATTAATAATCAAAGATTTCCATTTTATAATCATAAACAAACTCTTCCCTTCTCAAATCTTAAGCAAATAATAAATTTACAATCCAAACGGCTACAAACACTCCAATTATGTCTGCAATAATCGCACATGCGACTGTATGTCTAATATTTTTTACACTAGTGGCGCCAAAATATACAGTGATAGCGTAAAAAGCTGTCTCCGTCGATCCCATTATGACAGATGATATCTTACCAATTATTGAGTCTACACCATAATTTTTAAATATATTGTCTAATATTGCAATAGATCCACTTCCAGAAATCGGTTTCAGTATGACCAAAGGTATAATTTCGTTTGGAATATGTATCAAATTGCAAAATGATTTTAAAAAAGATGACAAAATATCTATTGCCCCTGATGACTTTAGCATAGAGACAGATACTATCAACCCAACAAGAGTCGGTACAAGAGCAATTAAAGACTTCATTCCGTCTCTTGCGCCGTTAACAAATTCATCAAAAACCGATACCTTCCTTACATATCCAAAGACAATTATAACAAATATTATACTAGGTACTATTACAATTCCTAACTTATTCATAATATTTATTCCCCAATACCTTCGATAATATTACTCCTATTAAAAGTGTGATTAAAGATGTCACCCATATGCATGGCAGAATGTCAAAAGGGTTAACCGATCCATGTTCTTTTCTTAATATAGACATCATTGTAGGTATCAATTGTAATGAAGATGTATTCAATATAACAAATGTCACCATACTATTGCTTGCTATACTTCTCCTGTTATTATTCTTGTCTAACTCTTTCATCGCCGCTATTCCTAAAGGTGTCGCTGCATTTCCTAGTCCTAATATGTTAGCGCTTATATTTAAACAAATTGCATCAAGTGCTTTACTACCTTTCTTTAAATCTGGAAATAAAATTCTTAATATAGGATATAATAAGTTGGACAATCCTTTACTTATTCCACTTTTGTCTGATATATTCATTATTCCACTCCAAAAGCACATCATTCCCAACATACTTATACATAAAGTTATTGCATCCTTACTTCCATTGAACACTGCATCTGTTAATTTATCCATACGTCCTGTAATTATTGCTGATATAATGCTTATTATTATCATGATCCCCCATATTAAATTTAACAAAAAAATCACCTGCCTATTTTATAATAATAAGCAGATGATAAAAATATTCATATTATATTCAATTATTTATTTACTCTTCTCTGACAAACGGCATCGACATACATCTCGGGCCACCACGTCCTCTTGATAATTCAGAGCCTTCTAATTCTATAACCTTTATTCCATTGCTTCTTAAAGCTTCATTTGTTACAGTATTTCTATCATAAACAACTACAACTCCTGGTGCAATGCATAAAGTATTCGAGCCATCGTTCCATTGTTCTCTTGCCCCTGCTACATCGTCGCCATTTCCGCATGGTATTAACTTGACTTCTTTCACTCCGAGGTAACCAGCTAAAGTATTTTCTAGCTTGTCTGTAACTTCTCTTATATTGATTGTATCCGGGTCCTCACCCTTTGTCAATTCAAATGTCTGCAATGTCTTTCTTATTTCTGGATGAATAGTAAACTTATCATAATCAACTTGAGTAAATACTGTATCAAGATGCATCATTGCTCTATTCACTGGTATATTAAATGCAACTATTGTCTCAATAGAGTTGTCCTCTCCAAATATATTCTTAGCCAATTGCTCCAATGCCTGAGGTTCTGTCCTCTGTGACATTCCCACTGCTAAAACTTTGTCAGTTAAATTAAGTATATCTCCACCTTCTATGTGATATTTGTTATACCTATTATAATATCTAGTTACATTGTCTCTATATTTCGGATGATAATTGAAGATGTACTCTCCATAAATTGTCTCTCTATTTCTCGTAACGGAATACATTTTGTTAAGACTTACTCCATTTCCTATACATGCAAAAGGATCTCTCGTAAAATACAAGTTCGGCATCGGATCCGCTACAAAAGGATAGTCGTTCCCAGCTAGCATGTCCAAGTTAACTTCTCCATCAAGGTCTTCTGCTATCTCAGAATATCTTATTCCCTCCATAGTTTTTAATATCAAATCCTTATTATTGTCATAAGAATTCAAAAGATCATAAACAGCTTGTCTCTGCGATAAAGATGTTATCCCTGATTCGTCTATAAATTGCCATATAAATTGTTCCCTAACCTCTTCATCTTCTATCGATTCCGCAGCAAGGTCCTCTAAATAAAGTACTTTTACTCCGTTGTCTCTTAAAATTTGAGCAAACTTGTCATGTTCTTTCTGAGCAAGTGGTAGATAAGGAATATCGTCAAATAACAATCTCTCTAAAGTATTAGGCGTAAGATTTAATAATTCATTTCCAGGTCTATGCAAAAGGACTTCTTTTAATGGTTTGATCTCACTTTTGACATTTATGGGCGAACTCTCTTCAATTTTACCTATGTTCTCAATATCCCTTCCATTACTCTGTACACTTGATATTGCATTGATTGAAATTATGTTAATAGATAATGCTAATACCAACGAGGTTGATAATCCACTAATCAACCTTCTCATTGTTTTTTTCAAAACTATGCACTCCTTTAAAATTAATAAAATATAGCTAAGATTATATACAAAAAAGCTTTTTATGTCAATCATATATTTTTCGAAATCTTCTTATTTTTTCAATCAAATTTAAATCAATCTTTAAAAAAACATAATATATACATAAATATATTTAGTAAATATCCAAGAATAGTAATCAAATATTTCCAGTTTTTATGTCGCTTTGAATACTTTCAATCATAATATCTCAAAAATTCTTATTTACTTTTCTTATTTCCCTTCAAAATAAGCTGGTTTACCATTTGCATCAAAGTAAAATATCTTATCATTAGACAATACTGTCACTCCCTTTGCTATTACATCATCTACGTTTAAATCATCAGCAGCAATAAAATCTTCCTTCTTTATTTCTTCCTTTTTAAAAAATGAAATAACTTTTTTACCTAAGCCATCAGGTTCTAAGAAACAACGTATATCCTCCTCGTTATTAACCATATACAATGTGTTTTTTATAAAGACATATTTATATCCTCTACCTTTGTCAAATAACTTTAACTTTTTATATCCATGTTTTACAGGCTTACTTAAACTATGTCTAACCAAATCTAAGTTTATAATATGATTTCTAAATGCCGTTCCTCCATCCTTGACCTCTTTTTCATTTTCATCAAATATATTCACTCCATAACTCCTATACATGCTTACAGCTATAAATTTCTTAAACTCTTTCATTGATACTAAGTAATAAAAAGCTGATCCGCAATACTTTTCATCAAATCCTCTAAAAAGGTCTGTTTGTCTCTCATCATACATATAGTAAAATCCTTTTTCATCTGTTCCTAAAACTTTGCTATCCAATCCTAATTTAGTTTTTATTTCTTGATCGCTCATAACACATTTCCGATTATTTAAAGGAATTTGATTTTGACTCGTGCCCATTTGTTGATGGCTACCAAATCCCATACCTGCATTCATTCCGTTCATATTAATTCCTTGACCCTGGGATGGATTTCCTGTACCAAGTCCTCCCATTTGGTTCGTGCCCATCTGTTGATGGCTACCAAATCCCATACCTGCATTCATTCCATTCATATTAATTCCTTGACCCTG